>NZ_JBSFDP010000003.1:0-516964 GCF_053593975.1 Streptomyces sp. NPDC002004 | reverse complement strand
GCACCTGCGGCGGCGGGGGCATACCCGGACCACCCTGATGCGGATCGGCCAGCATCGTCGCGGCATGGTGCACCCCACCCGGCGGCGTACCCGGAACACCCGGAGCACCGGGCGGCTGCGGAGCACCCGGACCACCGGGACCACCCGGCACCTGCGGCGGCGGGGGCATACCCGGACCACCCTGATGCGGATCGGCCAGCATCGTCGCGGCATGGTGCACCCCACCCGGCGGCGTACCCGGAGCACCGGGCGGCTGCGGGGCGCCGGGCGGCACGGGGCCGTCCGGACCGATCTGCGAGACGAGTTGGGTCGGCACATATCCGCCTGCCGGGGTCCCGGGCGCACCGGGACCGGAAGCGGGCGGGTTCCCGCCGGGAACTCCGGGCGGCGCCGGGGGCGGCGGAGTGGCGGACGGCTCGCGCCGCCGCGGCGGTGCGGGTGCCTTGCTGGTCGCCGCGTCGGCGATGCCGCCCGCCGCGTCGGGGCCGGGGGCGCCCGGAGCGACAGGCCCGTCGGGGGCGGCCGGACCAACGGGGGCCGGTGCACCGGGTGCGGCGGCGCCCGGGCCGGCGGGGGCTCCGGGTACGCCGGGAGCGGCAGGAGCAGCGGGTGCCCCGGTGCCGGGCGCGCCCGGCACCGGGGCACCCTGCGGGTACCCGTAGGCGCCGGCCTCCGGCGTGTCCAGCGCGGGCGCCAGCTTCGTACGGGGCAGTTGGCTGCCGCCCGAGATCAACGCGGTCTTGGCGTCCGAGGAGGCCGCCGGCGGCGGGGCGGGCCCGTCGGGGTTCACCGGCGGCGCGAACACGGTCGCCGGCAGCGGTACGGAACGGTCCTCCCCGGAGTCGCCGTTGGTGTCGGTCCCGGCCCACGGCGTGGCCCCCGCGGGCACCCCGGGCGTCGTCGCCGGCACGCCGTCCTGCGCGGTCGGCTCCCGCCCGGGCTCCGCCGCACCGGTCGCGGCGGGCCAGGGCGTCCCCCCGCCCGGAGCTCCGGGACCCGCGGGACCGGCGGAGACACCCGGGCCCGGCGAACCGGCCTGCGGCAGCGGCGAGTTGGCCTCGGCCGCGGGAGCAGGAGCAACAGCGGGGCCGGGAGCGGCGACCGGGCCGCCCCCTCCGTTGCCGCCGGGCTCGCCGCCGTCCGTGCCGCGCGCCCCGCGCTGGTCCGGGATACCGATTTTGTCCGCGGCCTCCTGCAGCCACTCCGGCGGACTGAGCAGGAACGACGTCTGGTTCAGGTCGATCCGCTCCGGCTGCGGCGCCACCGGCTCCGGAGCCTCGTCGGGCACTCCGTACTCCTCCTCGTAACGGCGGATCACCTCGCCCACGGGCAGCCCAGGCCACAGCGTGGCCTCCCCGCTGTCCCGGGCGATGACCAGCCGCTGGCGGCCGCCGTCCGAACGGGGGCCGTCCTCACGGTCCTCCGCCCAGACGACGAAGCCCAGGTCGAACTCGCGCACCCGCACCTCCCGGTGCTGGTACGCCGGCACATCACCGTTGATCCACTCTTCCGCGCGCTCCTGCGCCTGCGCGAAGGTCACCATCGGACGCTCACTCCCCCGCCGTTGCGGGAACGGCACGCGCGAAGCCGCCGTCCACCATCAGGTTCGCCACGGTCTCCAGCTCCGGGGGGTTGCCCGCGAGCCGTGCCAGGAACACGTCGAAGTCGTCACCGCAGGGCAGCAGCAGCCGCTCCACACGCTCGTTCGCCGACCAGCCGGCCGTGTCCCGGGCGTCGTCGTACGCGCAGAACCACACCGAGCCGATCCGGTCGCCCTTGACCTTCACGGCCAGCAGTCCGCCCTGCACGAAGCCCACGCCCAGGTAGTCCTTGGTCAGATGGTCGCGCAGACACTTGTTGACGTAGACCAGGTCGTTGACCGCCGCCTCGTCGCGCACCGTGAAGAAGGGCTGGTCGACGAGCAGCCCCAACTCGGCGTCCAGCGCGGCCCCCACGGGGGCGCAGCCGCCGGCCGCCTTCAGGAACGAGCGGTAGGGGCCGGGCAGCCGGTAGCCGAGGTCCTCCTCGACGTTCTGGATCTGCTCCTCGGTCACCGCGACCGAGGACTTGGGAAGCCCGAAGTGCACGGGCCGCGTCTCCTGGAGCGGCCGCGTACCCCGCTTGTTCTGGTCGACCGCCGTGGTCGCCAGTCCGCCGTGGTGGCGCAACAGGGCCTTCACCTCGACGGGGACAAGCTCCAGCCGGCGCGAACCGGGCACGTGGTGCCAGGTCCAGCCGTGCGGCGTCGCCACCGCCGGAATCGTGTCCCACAGCTCGTGGCCCTCGGCGGCCAGCGCCGCGTTCGCCGACACGTAGTCGGTCAAACGGAGTTCGTCGACGCCGAATCCCTCCGGAGGGTCCGCGATCTCGGCGGCGGCACGCGCATAGGGCGAGAAATCCGGATAGCCGTGCTCGTCCATCCGCACCCCTCTGGGGTGCCGGGCGGCACGTACCGGGTCCGGGAACTGCACGACCTGCCCGGCG
This sequence comes from Streptomyces sp. NPDC002004, assembly GCF_053593975.1. NCBI lineage: Bacteria > Bacillati > Actinomycetota > Actinomycetes > Kitasatosporales > Streptomycetaceae > Streptomyces > Streptomyces sp. NPDC002004. The sequence goes on along the minus strand of NZ_JBSFDP010000003.1, from coordinate 514,480 downwards.
TAGGCCGCGTTCGGCGGCGCGACCGTTCCCCCGCCTGAAGGGCTGGGAGGTCCCCCCACCCCGAGCCGACCTGTCGTCATGGCGGTTGCCCCCTGCGGCAGTGTTGGTTGCGGTTGACGCTTCGCGGATATTGGCGATGGCGACAGACAGCCTATGCGGTAGGAAGACACCGGTCACCGGCGCTCCGGTTCCGTGACCTGCCGTCACACCGCCGTGACGGTGCGCCGAAGCCCCCGCGTGTCGGAGTGCCCCCGCTTCCGTACGAGGCGACCCATTTGGCAGGCTGTCCCCGCACTTGGGGCGGCCACGGGGGCGCCACCACCGCGGGCAGGGAGGGGACCACCGCCATGCAGACCGCGCAGACGGACGGCGCACGGACCGGTGTCGGGGGAGATCCGCGCGTCGGCTGGAGCAGCTCCGAGACCCCGGACGCCCCCGCGCTGCTGCACCGCCGCGACGGCATACTGCCGACCGTCGCCGCAGCGCTCTCCGTGCGCGGCACGACCCTCACCGGCACCGCCGCGCGCGGCGACCAGCCGCCTGCGCTGCACCCCCTGGTGCAGGACTTCCTCGACACGCTCACCAGCGGCCAGCGCGACCGGTTCACAGGGCGGTGCGCCGAAGTGATCCTCATCTCCCGCCATCTGACGGCCGCCGACGACACCCGAAGCAAGCGCGCCCGGCGCAGGCCGATGAACAACGGCGAGGCCCGCAGGGCCCTGAAGCACGCCAAGCTCACGGCCCGGCGCATCCGCGAGGACGGCGACCCGCTGCACGGGTCCTTCGCCCGGCCGTGCCGCGCGTGCACCGCACTCATCGACCACTTCGGCGTCCACGTGGTCGACCCGGCGAAGGGTGCCGGCGCCTGACCGCCGCGCCGCAGCGAGCCGCGCCGCGCCGCATGGATTCCCTACGGAACGACCGAACGAAGGGCCGATGCACCCCGACCGCACCTCCACGACCCGTTTTCCCGTGCCCGTCGACGCCGCGTTGCGCTCGGCCGGATGGCAGCCGGGGCGGTGGGACATCAAGCAGGCCGAGTACTGGGCCGACGCGCTGCGCGGTCATGTGACGCCCGCGGGGCACCGGCACCAGGTGTTCCCGGCGGCCGTCGAGGCCTGGGCCGAGTTCGGCGGGCTCCGCATCGCGCCCTCCGGTCCCGGGCGGCAGATCGCGCCGGCCATGCTGGACCTCGATCCGCTGCGCGGCCTGCACATGGCGCGGACGCTGGGGGACCTGGGCCGGGCACTCGGCACGGAGGTCGCCCCGCTCGGGGAGGAGATCATCGGCGAGGGCGAGCACCAGGCGCTGCTCGCGGTCGACGCCGAGGGGAGGGTCTACGCACTGGACCACAGCGGGGACTGGTTCGTGGGCGCCGACATCGACGAGGCGCTGGGGACGCTGGTCGCCGGGGCGCTGCCCACCCGGCTCGCGATCACCTAAGGGCTGTCCCGTAATCCACGGTGGACCGGCGTGCGGCGTCAGATGCGGTGCATCGCAAGGCGGAGGGACGTTCGCATACTGGATGTATGCGAACGTTCCGACAACGCGGCGAGGTGCCGTAGCTGTCGTCGCACGCCCGCCGAGGATTGCGGGACAGCCCTTAGCGTGGATCCGGCGGGCCGGGCCCGGCCCGTCCGGGGTCGTCCCGTCACGCCGGCGGGGCCCACTCGGCGGTCAGGCCGCCGGGAAAGGGATCACCGCCGACACCCTGAACCCTCCGGCGTCGGTCGGGCCCGACACGAAGACCCCGCCGAGGCCCGTGACCCTCTCCTTCATCCCCAGCAGACCGTTCCCTCCGCTGGGCAGGCGCGGCGCGTCGGTCGGCGGGGCCTTCGGCGGCGGGTCGTTCTCGACCTGCATCGCGATCTCCGACACCCGGTGGGCCAGCCGTACGTACGCCTTCGCGCCCGCCGCGTGCTTGTGGACGTTGGTCAGGGCCTCCTGGACCACCCGGTAAGCGGTCTGTTCGACCTCGCGGACGTAGTCGCGGGGATCGCCGTCGACCGTCAGATGGACGGTCATGCCGGCCGCCCGGGACTGGTCGACCAGCTCGTCGAGCTCCGCGAGGCAGGGGCCGTCCTGTCCGGTGTCGGCGGTGGCGCGGGACGCCGCGGCCGCCGCGGCGAAGCCGGCCGCGGCCAGCGGGCCGGGCTCCGACGCCGGGGCGAGGGCCTCGCCCGCGCGCAGCACACCGAGCATCTCGCGCAGCTCCGTGAGCGCCTGGCGCCCCATGTCGCCGACGAGCGCGGCGTTCTTGACGGCCTTCTCGGGGTCCTTGCGGGCGACGGCCTGGAGGGCGGCGGCGTGCACCACCATCAGGCTGACGCGGTGCGCGACCACGTCGTGCATCTCGCGGGCGATCCGGGTGCGTTCCTCGCCGCGTGCCCACTCGGCGCGTTCCTCGGCGCGCTCGGCGAGCAGCTGCAACTCCCGCTCCAGGCTGTCCGCGCGCTCGCGCAGGCTCTCCATGAGGCGGCGGCGCGCGCCCACGTACAGACCGAGCAGGACGGGGGGTGCGGTCACACCGAGTGAGGTGGTGATCGCGAGGAACGGCACGAACCAGTCACCGATGGTCAGGGAGCCGTCCGTCATGCCCTGCTGCGCCCGTACGAAGGTGACGATGAGGGTCCCGGCGAGCGACATTCCGGCGAGCGCCGCGATGATGCGGCGGGGCAGCTCGGACGCGGCGAGCGTGTAGAGGCCGACGAGGCTCATCACGAAGCCCATCTGGGCGGGGGTCACCGCGATCGACACGAGCACGACGGCGATCGGCCAGCGCCGCCGCAGCAGCAGCACCGCGCCGGCGACCAGCCCGAACAGCACGCCGACGACCACCGGGATCCCCGCGTCCCGCGCGAACGGGATGCCCTCTGCCGCACACTCCATCGCGGACACCAGGGCCAGTGCCGCGTCCAGGACGACACTGCGCCGCCGCTCCCACCACCACGGCCCGGTCCTGGCCGCCTTGTGGTCTTCCCCCGTCGTGGTCATGCCCTCCAGCGTACGGGCGGGCGGTGCCGCTCCTCCGGCGAGTTTCGCGTGAGTGCGCGGACACTCCCTGTATGCGAATGGGCGTCGCCGGGGCTCTCGGAGGCGCGTCGCGGGAGCCGTACCGTCGCGAGGGAGGGGCCCGGTACGGCATAGTGGAGGCGGCCAAGTCCGCAGCCTTGATCGGCTGTCCGGTTTGGCGATTTCTGCTATCCGCTGTGGTGTAATCGGCAGCACGGGGGTTTTTGGTGCCCCTTGTCCAGGTTCGAGTCCTGGCAGCGGAGCCTCTTTCACCAGGTGTTCATCGGGCGTTCTCCGGGTCCTGACCGCAGCGGTCGGGACCCGCGGTCATTTCCGCCCCACTACGCCCCGGTATCCTGCGGATGTCCACCTCCCGAAGCATCGAAGCCGAAGGGCATACCCGTGAGCGCCAACCTTTCCCAAGATCTCGGCCTCGCTCGTTCAGGGGACACCCCGCCGGCAGCCGTCGTCGTGCTCGCAGCGGGTGAGGGCACCCGTATGAAGTCGGCCACACCGAAGGTCCTGCACGACATCTGCGGCCGCTCCCTCGTCGGGCACGTGCTCGCCGCGGCCCGGGAGTTGAACCCGCAGCAGCTCGTCGTCGTCGTGGGCCACGCACGCGAGAAGGTCACCGAACACCTCGCCGCCGTCGACCCCGCCGTGCGCACCGCCGTGCAGCACGAGCAGAACGGCACCGGCCACGCCGTGCGCATGGGCCTGGAGGAGCTGGGCGAGACGGCCGTCGACGGCACCGTCGTCGTGGTCTGCGGCGACACCCCGCTGCTCACCGGCGAAACGCTCCGCCGCCTCGCCGGGACCCACGCCGCCGACGGCAACGCCGTGACGGTGCTCACCGCCGAGGTCCCGGACGCCACCGGCTACGGCCGCATCGTGCGCGACGGCGCGTCCGGCGCGGTCACCGCGATCGTCGAGCACAAGGACGCCACCGAGTCGCAGCGCGCCATCCGCGAGATCAACTCCGGTGTGTTCGCCTTCGACGGCCGGCTGCTCGCGGAGGCGCTCGGCAAGGTGCGCACGGACAACAGCCAGGGCGAGGAGTACCTGACGGACGTGCTCGGGATCCTGCGCGAGGCCGGCCACCGGGTGGGGGCGTCCGTCGCCGCCGACCACCGCGAGATCGCGGGCATCAACAACCGCGTCCAGCTGGCCGAGGCGCGCCGCTCCCTCAACGACCGTCTGCTGGAGCGCGCGATGCTCGCCGGTGTGACGGTCGTGGACCCCGCGACGACCTTCGTCGATGTGACGGTCACCTTCGAGCAGGACGCCGTGGTGCACCCGGGCACCCAGCTGCTGGGCGGCACGCACCTGGCCGAGGGCGCGGAGGTCGGCCCCAACACGCGCCTGAAGGACACCCTGGTGGGCGCGGGCGCGCGCCTGGACAACACGGTCGCCGACGGCGCCGAGGTGGGCCCCGGGGCGAACGTCGGCCCGTACGCCTATCTGCGCCCGGGCACCAAGCTCGGCCCGAAGGCGAAGGCCGGCACGTACGTGGAGATGAAGAACGCGACGATCGGCGAGGGCACCAAGGTGCCGCACCTGTCGTACGTGGGCGACGCGACGATCGGCGAGTACACCAACATCGGTGCGGCGAGCGTCTTCGTGAACTACGACGGCCAGGAGAAGCACCACACGACGGTGGGTTCCCACTGCAAGACCGGTTCGGACAACATGTTTGTGGCGCCTGTCACCGTCGGGGACGGCGCCTACACCGCCGCGGGCTCGGTGATCACGAAGGACGTGCCGCCCGGCGCGCTCGCCGTGGCCCGTGGCCAGCAGCGGAATATCGAGGGCTGGGTGGCCCGCAAGCGTCCGGGGAGCGCAGCCGCGAAGGCGGCCGAGGCGTCCTCCCGGGAGTCGGACGGCGAAGGCTGACCGGAAACAGGTGCGTCCCGCACGGCGTACCGTGATAGATGCACACATTCGGCTGGCTCGTCGCTGAGGGACGCGAGCGGGTGCAGCAGCTGAGAACACGTCGAGGAGACAGTGCTGTGACCGGGATCAAGACGACCGGCGAGAAGAAGCTGATGCTCTTCTCCGGCCGCGCCCACCCCGAGTTGGCCGAGGAGGTCGCCCATCAGTTGGGGGTCGGCATTGTGCCGACCAAGGCATTCGATTTCGCCAACGGTGAGATCTACGTCCGCTACCAGGAGTCGGCGCGCGGTGCCGACTGCTTCCTGATCCAGAGCCACACCGCTCCGATCAACAAGTGGATCATGGAGCAGCTGATCATGATCGACGCCCTGAAGCGGGCGTCGGCGCGTTCCATCACGGTGATCGTGCCGTTCTACGGCTACGCCCGCCAGGACAAGAAGCACCGCGGCCGCGAGCCGATCTCCGCCCGTCTGGTCGCCGACCTCATGAAGACCGCGGGCGCCGACCGCATCCTCACGGTCGACCTGCACACCGACCAGATCCAGGGCTTCTTCGACGGCCCGGTGGACCACCTCTTCGCCCTCCAGATGCTCGCGGACTACGTCGGCAGCAAGGTCGACCGCGCCAAGCTCACCGTCGTCTCCCCCGACGCCGGCCGGGTGCGCGTCGCCGACCGCTGGTGCGACCGGCTCGGCGCTCCGCTGGCCATCGTGCACAAGCGCCGCGACAAGGACGTCGCCAACCAGGTCACCGTCCACGAGGTGGTCGGCGACGTGAAGGGCCGCGTCTGCGTCCTCGTCGACGACATGATCGACACCGGTGGCACCATCTGCGCCGCCGCGGACGCCCTGTTCGCGCACGGCGCCGAGGACGTCATCGTGACGGCCACCCACGGCGTGCTCTCCGGCCCGGCGGCCGACCGCCTGAAGAACTCGAAGGTCAGCGAGTTCGTCTTCACGAACACCCTGCCCACGCCCGGCGAGCTGGAGCTCGACAAGATCACCGTGCTGTCGATCGCGCCGACGATCGCCAGCGCGGTGCGCGAGGTCTTCGAGGACGGCTCCGTCACGAGCCTGTTCGACGAGCAGTAGGCCTCGGGCCTCCACGGCTCCACGAGCTCCACGGCTCCACCGGAGATCGATTTCAGTTGCGGCCTCCCCGCTGAGTAGACTGTCGAAGTTGCTCGGCGAGGGAGGCCGCACCGTTCGGTGCGGCGGTCCGTTATCGACGCGCTCTTCGTAGCAGGCCAGTCGTGTGGCCGGGTGACCTCCCCAGCTCTTCGAGCAGGGGGGAACCCATCGTCTCGATCACTACGAGGAGTGCACATGTCCGAGGTGAAGATCACCGCGCAGACCCGTACCGAGTTCGGCAAGGGTGCCGCGCGCCGTATCCGCCGCGACAGCAAGGTTCCCGGCGTTCTGTACGGTCACGGCACCGAGCCGGTCCACCTGACCCTCCCGGGTCACGCGCTGCTGCTCGCGCTGCGCACGCCGAACGTTCTGATCTCCCTCGACATCGAGGGCAAGTCGGAGCTGGCCATCCCGAAGTCCGTGCAGCGCGACCCGCTGAAGGGCTTCCTGGAGCACGTCGACCTGCTGCTGGTCAAGCGCGGCGAGAAGGTCACGGTCGAGGTCCCGGTCCACACCGAGGGCGAGCTGGCCCCGGGCGGCAACCTGCTCGAGCACGTGCTGAACGCGCTTCCGGTCGAGGCCGAGGCCACGCACATCCCCGAGGCCGTCACCGTGTCCGTCGAGGGCCTGGAGGCCGGCGCCTCCGTCCTTGCCAAGGACATCACGCTCCCGAAGGGCACCACCCTGGCCGTCGAGGAGGACGCGGTCGTCCTCCAGGTGCTGGCCGCCCAGGCCGAGGAGGCCCCGGAGGAGGGCGCCGAGGAGGCCGAGGAGACGGCCGAGGCCTGATCCGGCGACAGCCACAGCCGTCAGCCGTCGCTCTCCGGAGCGGCGGCTGTCGCGTATCAAGGAGACATGCAGATGACGACCGACGCCTCGAACGCCCCCTGGCTGATCGTCGGCCTCGGAAACCCCGGACCGGGTTACGCCATGAACCGCCACAACGTGGGCTTCATGGTGGCCGACCTGCTCGCGGAGCGGGTGGGCGGCACGTTCAAGCGCAGCGGCAAGGCACAGGCGCAGGTCGTCGAGGGGCGGATCGGCGCCCCTGGGCCGGCGAGCCGCCGTGTGGTGCTGGCCAAGCCCACCTCGTACATGAACCTGTCGGGCGGCCCGGTCAATGCGCTGCGCGACTTCTACAAGGTGCCGGCCGCGCACATCGTCGCGATCCACGACGAGCTCGACATCGACTACGGCACGCTGCGGCTGAAGCTCGGCGGCGGTGACAACGGCCACAACGGCCTCAAGTCGATGACGAAGGCGATGGGTTCGGACTACCACCGCGTGCGGTTCGGCATCGGGCGTCCGCCGGGCCGGATGCAGGTCGCGGACTTCGTGCTCAAGGACTTCTCGTCGACCGAGCGCAAGGAGCTCGACTTCTTCGTGGACCGCGCGGCGGACTCCGTGGAGTGCCTGATCACGGAGGGCCTGGAGCGGGCGCAGAGCGCGTACAACTCCTGAGCAGCGCGGCGGATCCGCCTCCCCGGCCCGGCCGCGTCCGGCCCCGGCCCGGCCGCGTCCGGCCCCGGGCCGGAGCGTCCGGCTTCACGGCCGCAGGCGTCCGCGACCACCGGGACGGGCGGTGGTGAGCCGCGAACGGAGACGCGTGCCGGGCCTCCGCGCCCCGTGCACACCCCGGCCCGCCTTGACCCGGCGTATGCCCATGGCCAAGGATCGCGTGCCATGCCGGCCACGACACGCACCGGATCCGTCCGACGCACCTCCTCCCGTCCCGCACCACGCCCCGCCCGGGTCAAGCGCAGCCGTACTCGCAGGGCGGGTGAGAGCGCGTTCGGGCTGCTGCTGCTCGGGCAGCGGGTGGCGATGGGCGGCGTCGCCGCGCTGCTGCTGATCGCCGGGGTCTGGGCCTCCTGGGGCACCGCGCAGCACGTGATGTTCACCAAGGGCCGCGAGCGCGGCACGATGACGGTGACCCGATGCTCGGACAACCGGTGCACGGGTCCCTACGACCCGGCGTCTCCGGGCTCCCAGCCCCGCGACCGGGTGTCGCTCGACCAGGCGGTCGAGGCGGTCGGCGCGCACAAGGGCGAGCACATCGCGGTGGCCCTCAAGCCCGGCACCACGGACGCCGTCCGCACCGGGTTCTCCGGTCTGCTGCGCGCCTGGGTCCCCCTCGGCGGCGGACTCCTCCTCGCATCGGTCGTCGTGGCGGGCGGCCTCCGGGCCCGCCGCACCGCATGGGCACTGGCCCTCAGCGGCCTGGCCCTGGTGACGGCGGCCTTCGTGACCCTGTGACGCCGCCGGGGCAGGACACCCGGCCCGCCCCTGTGCCCCGGCAGACGACCGGGACACCCGGTCCGCCCACGTGCCCCGGCCGGTGGCCGGACACTCGGCCGCCGTTGCGGAACGGCTCATTCACCTGATTGTTATCCAGGACCATTGGGACGAGGGCTCCCGTACGGCATCTATGTGATGGCTCGCATCTTGACCGGCACCTGACCAGTCGGGAAGCTGAGCCGCCCCCCACGGCATCCCTCTCCCCCCGTTGGACTGCCCATGCGCCCCCTCATCCCCGCCAGCGCGCTCACGGCCGCCGTCGCCGCCGCCCTGGTGTTCGCCCCCTCCGCACACGCCACCCCTCCCGGCGACAACGGCACCGTGAAGATCCACGACGCCGGTACCGGCGAGGAGCTCCGCAAGAACGAGCCCCATGTGTGCGCCTTCTACCTCGACGCGTTCGGCTTCGACGGCGGCCAGCAGGTCGCGTGGCACATCGAGGCCTGGGCTCCGACCGCCCATGTCAAGGGCGGGACCGTGAAGTCGGGTTCGCTCGTACTGGACGCCGAAGGCCACGGCCGGACGCAGAACATGACCCTGCCCGACGGTCACTACAAGCTGTTCTGGACCTTCGACGGCGAACACGGCCGCGCCAAGCACAAGGTCTTCTGGACCGACTGCGAGGAGACCGGCCAGGGCGGCGGCAAGCCCTCGGCCTCCGCGGCCCCGTCCGCATCGGCGACCCCGACGGCGGCGCCCGGCTCGTCCGCTCCCGGCGGCACCGCGCCGACGTCCGCCGCGCCCTCCCCCACCGGTTCCGCGACGCCGTCGGCGTCCCCGTCCGCCCAGGGCGGTGACCTCGCCGAGACCGGCAACGGCGCGCCCGTCGGGCTGCTGTCCGCGGCCGCCGCCGCCCTGGTCGCGGCCGGCGGCTACCTGGTGTTCCGCCGCCGCAAGGCCTCCGGGCAGCAGTAGCCGCCGCGGGAGCGGACACGGCGGTGTCACGACACGGCGGTGCCCCCGTGCTCTTCGTACGAGCACGGGGGCACCGCCGTCCGCCGGGTCAGCCCGTGTTGCGCAGGCCCGCCGCCACGCCGTTCACCGTCAGCAGCAGTGCGCGGGACAGCAGCGGGTCGGGAGTGGCGTCGGCCTCCGCCGCGTCCCGCTGCCGCTTGAGCAGCGTGACCTGGAGGTAGGAGATCGGGTCGAGATAGGCGTCGCGGATCGCGAAGGTCTGCTGGAGCACCGGGTTCGTGTCCAGGAGCCGTTCGCCGCCCGTCACACGCAGCACCTCACGCACCGTCAGCTCGTGCTCCGCCTCGATGGTCGCGAAGATGTGCTTGAGGTCCTCCGGGACCAGCGTGTCGACGTAGTGGCGGGCGATCCGCAGATCGGTCTTCGCTAGCGTCATCTCGACGTTGGAGACGAAGTTGCGGAAGAAGTGCCACTGCTCGCGCATCTCGTCGAGGACGGAGTCGAGTCCCGCCTCGCGCAGCGCCTTCAGGCCCGAGCCGACGCCGAACCAGCCCGGCACGATCTGCCGCGACTGCGTCCAGCCGAACACCCACGGGATCGCCCGCAGTCCGTCGAGCCCGGCCCCGGAGTCGGGGCGGCGCGAGGGCCGGGACCCGAGGTGCAGGTCGGCGAGCTGGTCGACGGGGGTGGAGGCGAAGAAGTACGCGGGCAGGTCCGGGTCCTCGACCAGGCGCCGGTAGGCCCCGTGGGCGGCGTCCGAGACGATGTCCATCGCCGCGTCCCAGCGCGCCAGCGCCTCGTCGCTCTGCCGGGGCGCGGTGTGCAGCGCGGACGCCTGGAGCGTGGCGGCGACCGTCAGCTCCAGGTTCTCCCGGGCCAGCGACGGGATGAGGTACTTGTCGGAGATGACCTCGCCCTGCTCGGTCACCTTGATCTCGCCGTCCAGGGTGCCCCACGGCTGCGCGAGGATCGCGTCGTGGGTGGGGCCGCCGCCCCGGCCGACGGTGCCGCCGCGGCCGTGGAACAGGCGCAGGCGTACGCCGTAGCGGTGGGCGACGTCACGCAGCCGGCGCTGGGCGCGGTGGATCTCCCACTGGCTCGTCGTGATGCCGCCGAACTTCGACGAGTCGGAGTAGCCGAGCATCACTTCCTGGACGTCGCCCCGGAGCGCGACCAGACGGCGGTACGAGGGGTCGGCCAGCATCTCGTCGAGGATGACGTCCGCGGCGCGCAGCTCGTCCGTCGTCTCCAGCAGCGGCACGATGCCGATCTTCGCCCAGCCCGCGTGCAGGTCGATCAGGCCCGCCTCGCGCGCCAGCACGGCCGCCGCGAACACGTCGTCCGCGCCCTGGCACATCGAGATGATGTACGACTCGATCACCTCGGGCCCGAAGACCTTCAGGGCCCGCTTGACGGTCTCGAAGACGCCGAGGGTCTTCGCGCCCGCCGCGTCCAGCGGTGCCGGGGTCGGGGCGAGCGGGCGGCGCGAGCGCAGCTCCTTGGCGAGCAGCTTGGCGCGGTAGTCGCGCGGCATGTCCGCATACCGCCAGGTCTCCTCGCCGAGCCGGTCGAAGAGCTGGCCGAGCGCGTGGTGATGGGCGTCCGCGTGTTCGCGCACGTCCATGGTGGCGAGCTGGAGGCCGAAGGCGGCGAGCGTACGGATCGTCCGGTTCATCCGGCCGTCGGCCACGAGGCCGCAGCGGTGCGCGCGCAGCGAGGTCTGGATGAGGGACAGGTCGTGCAGCAGCTCGGCCGTGCCGAGGTAGTCGCGGCCGGGCTCGTGCGCGGTGCCCCTGGCCAGGCGCTCCTTGGTGTTCACGAGCTTCTGCCGTACGCAGGTGGCCTTGAGGCGGTAGGGCTCCTCCGCGTTGAGGCGCTTGTAGCGGGGGCTGATCTCGGGCAGCCGCTCCAGGTCGGCCTGGAGGGAGGTCAGCAGCTCCTCGGTGGCGCCCGTGTAGCGGATGGAGTTGGAGAGCAGCCCGCGCAGCTCGTCGATCATGTCGAGCGCGTCGTTGATGCCGTGCTCGTGCTGGAGGATCAGCACGTCCCAGGTGACCTCGGGCGTCACGTTCGGGTTGCCGTCGCGGTCACCGCCGATCCAGGTGCCGAAGGTCAGCGGACGGGTGTCGTCCGGGAGCTTGACCCCGACCCGCTCCAGTTCGACCGTCAGGTCCTCGAGGACGTCCCCGACGGCCTCGGTGTGCAGCTCGTCGAGGTAGTAGATGGCGTTGCGGGCCTCGTCCGCGGGCTCCGGGCGCACGACGCGGAGCTCGTCCGTCTGCCATACGAGGTCGATGTTCTCGGCGAGCCGTGTGTCGTGGCGGCGCCGGTCGGACTCGATGACGGGCGTGTCCAGGAGTTCCGCGACACGCCGCAGCTTGTTCAGCACGGACCGGCGCGCGGCCTCGGTCGGGTGGGCCGTGAAAACCGGGCGAACGTTCAGATGCTGGACGGTGGCCCTCACGTGCTCGGGGTCGGCGTCCTTGAGGCGGTCCGCGGTCCGGGCGAGCAGTCCGCCCTCGGCGGCCCGCCTGGCCCGCAGCTCGCGGCCGCGGTGCACCTGCTCGGTCACATTCGCGAGATGGAAGTACGTGGAGAACGCGCGTACGAGCTTCGCGGCGGTCTCCAGCTCCGTCCCGCCCAGCAGCCTGGCGGCGGCCTCCCCGTCCTCGCGGGTCAGCCGGCGGACCTTCTCCACCAGCTCCAGCAGCTCGGGTCCCTCCTGGCGGACCAGGGTCTCACCGAGCAGATCACCCAGTCGGCGGATGTCGGCTCGCAGCTCCGCGTTCGCGGTCGTGGCCTCGCGGCTGTGGTCGTCGGCACTGCTCACAGGTGCGGCTCCTTGCAGTGAAGAGAAGGTGCGGCGCGCAGCGTCTCCCGTAACAGTGGAGAGGGAGACGGGTGGGCACTTCTGGAGGGGTACCCGGGTCCGGATCCTGGTCACGACGTGGGTGACGGCGGCCGGCCCCGGGCAGAGAACACAGCGGACCACGCTGTCCGACCGAGTCCAAGGATAGGTGGCGCGACGGGCGGGCGGCCGCGGGGCTCTTGCCGCGCGGCTCCGCACTGCCATACTTACGACGCCGTAGGTTACGGAACCGTAGGCACGGCTGGACGGCCACGAGCCTCACCCACCCCCATACCCTCGATCCCACAGGGGACGCCCATGACCACGAGCGATGTGATCGACGACGCCCCGCAGTCGTCGTCCGGCACGGAACTACCCTCGGCCACCCTCGGCGGCGAGAAGAAAGGGTCCGTCGAGCAACTCACCCTGCTGCTGTTCATCGCAGTACCCTTCCTCGCCCTGGTCGCGGCGGTGCCGCTGGCCTGGGGCTGGGGCGTGAGCTGGCTGGACCTCGGCCTCATGGTGTTCTTCTACTACCTGGGCTGCCACGGAATCACGATCGGGTTCCACCGCTACTTCACGCACGGCTCCTTCAAGGCGAAGCGCCCGCTGCGCATCGCGCTCGCCATCGCCGGCTCGATGGCGGTGGAGGGCCCCCTGGTCCGCTGGGTGGCCGACCATCGCAAGCACCACAAGTTCTCGGACGCGGAGGGCGACCCCCACTCGCCCTGGCGCTACGGCGAGACGGTCCCGGCCCTGATGAAGGGCCTGTGGTGGGCTCATATCGGATGGATGTTCGACGAGGAGCAGACCCCGCAGGAGAAGTACGCCCCGGACCTGATCAAGGACCCGGCCCTGCGGGCGGTATCCCGGCAGTTCGTCCTCTGGACGGCGCTCTCGCTGCTGCTGCCGGCCCTGATCGGCGGCCTGGTGACCATGTCGTGGTGGGGCGCCTTCACGGGCTTCTTCTGGGGCTCGCTGGTCCGGGTGGCCCTGCTGCACCACGTCACGTGGTCGATCAACTCCATCTGCCACGCGGTCGGCAAGCGCCCCTTCAAGTCCCGGGACCGCTCCGGCAACGTCTGGTGGCTGGCCGTCCTGTCCTGCGGCGAGTCCTGGCACAACCTCCACCACGCCGATCCGACGTCGGCCCGGCACGGCGTGATGCGCGGCCAGCTCGACTCGTCGGCGCGCATCATCCGCTGGTGCGAGCAGCTGGGCTGGGCCTACGACGTGCGCTGGCCCTCGAAGTCCCGCATCGACGCGCGCCGTGATACGGACGGAACGTCGTCCCGGCGCGGGGCTCGGACCACCGAACCGGCATGATGGGGGACGTGGCGACCGACTCCAGCACCCCGAGCAACGAGAAACCGCGGCGGACCCGCCGCACCCGGATGACCGGCGCCGAGCGCCGCCAGCAGTTGCTGGAGATCGGTCGCACCCTCTTCGCCGCGAAGGGCTTCGAGGGCACCTCGGTGGAGGAGATCGCGGCCAAGGCCGGCGTCTCCAAGCCGGTGGTGTACGAGCACTTCGGGGGCAAGGAGGGGCTGTACGCGGTCGTGGTGGACCGCGAGATGCGCCGCCTGCTGGACGGCGTGACCGGCTCGCTGACCGCCGGCCACCCCCGCGAGCTCCTCGAGCAGGCGGCCTTCGCCCTCCTCGACTACATCGAGGAGTACACGGACGGCTTCCGCATCCTGGTCCGCGACTCGCCCATCCCGCAGTCGACGGGTTCGTTCGCCTCGCTCATCTCGGACATCGCCACCCAGGTCGAGGACATCCTCGGCCGCGAGTTCAAGAGCCGCGGCTTCGACCCGAAGCTGGCCCCGCTGTACGCCCAGGCCCTGGTCGGCATGGTCGCCCTCACCGGCCAGTGGTGGCTCGACGTCCGTCGCCCCAAGAAGGCGGAGGTGGCGGCCCACCTGGTCAATCTTGCCTGGCACGGCCTGGACGGCCTGGAGCAGAAGCCCCGGCTGATAGGCCACCGCAAGAACTGACCCTGCAGGCCCCTCACCATGCCGCGCGACTCGTCACTCTTTGTGATGACGTGATCGGGATCCGGCCGCTACCGTGGACGGGCAGGCCGAAGAATCCCGTCCATGGGAGGAATCATGACCGCCGAGCCGATCGCTGCGCAGGACACCGGGCCGGGCCGCGACCCGGAGCCTGGTGGCCGCTGGCCGATGCCGCCCCAGGACGGATACACCGTGGACGACCTGTTCACGCTGCCCGACCTCCCGCCGCACACCGAGCTGATCGACGGGAGCCTGGTTTTCGTGAGTCCGCAGCGGCGTTTCCACAGCAAGATGATCGACCTTCTGGTCAACGGCCTACGTCGCACCGTTCCGAGCGGCCTCAAGGTCGAGCGTGAAATGACGGTCCTACTGGACCGGAGGAACGGCCCCGAGCCGGATGTCTCCGTCGTACGCGCCGAAGCGGCGAGGGATCTGGAACAGACCCGCTTCGAAGCCGCGGACGTACTGCTCGCGGTCGAGGTCGTCTCCCCGGACTCGGAGGCGCGCGACCACGACACGAAGCCCCACAAGTACGCCGCCGCCCGCATTCCCCACTTCTGGCTGGTCGAGACCGCCGGTGCGGACCAGCACCCCGTGGTCCGGGTCTACGAGCTCGACCCCGTGACCAAGGAGTACGAGCTGACCGGCAGCCATCACGATCAGCTCAAGATCCGCGTGCCGTACGACATCGACATCGACATCACCCCGGACGCGCTCAAGCAGCTGTGACCGGCTCCAGGAACTCCAGCCGGTTGCCCACCGGGTCCTCCGAGTAGAAGCGCCGGTGCCCGGGCAGGTTGTCGTCCCAGGTCACCGCCGCGCCGCGCGCCACGAGCCGTGCCGCGTAGGCCTCGATTCCCGTGACCCGCAGCCCCGGGTGAGCCTTCTTCGCCGGGCGGAAGCCCGTCTCGGTCCCGAGGTGCAGCTGTACCGCTCCCGCCCGGAACCAGCAGCCGCCGCGCGCCGCGAGCACCGGAGGCTTGGGGATCTCCTCCATACCGAGGACATCGACGTAGTACCCGCGCAGGACGTCCTCCGAGCCGGGCGGAGCCGCGAGCTGGACGTGATCCACGGCGGTCAGCATCACGCGCCCTCCTTACGGGCCACGGCGAAGATCCGGCGGAAGGGGAAGACCGTGCCCTGCGGGGTCGCCGGATACGCCCTGCGCAGCAGGTCGCGGTACTCGGCGACGAAGGCGTCCCGGGCCCGCGGATCGTCGGCGAGCGCGGTGAGGACGGGACGCAGGCCCGTGCCCTTCACCCAGTCGAGCACCGCGTCCTCGCCCTCCAGCAGGTGCAGATACGTCGTCTCCCAGACGTCCGCCTCGCATCCCAGGGCCGTCAGGCGCTCCAGGTACGCGGCGGGCGTGAGCACCGCGTCCCCGTGGCGGAGCACCCCGGAGAGGCGGTCCCGCCAGGCGGGCGACCCGGCCAGGTCGCGCATCAGGACATGGCTCGGCGCGTCGAAGTTGCCGGGGACCTGGAAGGCGAAGGCCCCGCCGGGGGGCAGTGAGCCGATCCAGCCGGCGAAGAGGTCCACGTGGCCCGGTACCCACTGGAGCGTGGCGTTCGAGACGATCAGGTCGTACGGGTCGGCCGGGTCCGGCACCCAGGTCGCGGCGTCGGCGTGGGCGAAGTCGAGGCCGCCGCCGCCCGCCGTCGGGCCCGCGTGGTCCCGGCGGGCCTTGTCGAGCATCTCCGGCGAGTTGTCGAGGCCGGTGATACGGGCGTCCGGCCAGCGCTCGGCGAGCAGCACCGTGACATTGCCCGCCCCGCAGCCGAGGTCGGCGATCCGGGGCGGGCGGCCGCGCGCGGGCGGCTCCGGCAGCCGGGCGAGCAGATCGAGGAAGGGGCGGGTGCGGTGACCGGCGTGACGAAGGTACTGACGCGGGTCCCAGGTCGGCGTTGCAGCGGGCATGGCGAAGCCTCCTCGCGGAACGGCGGAGCTCTCCCCCGGACACGCACCCTGCGACGCGCGCCGGAGCACTGTCCGGATCATCCTTGACCCAAGGATATCTTGACGTCAAGAGACTTCATGTCGACAGACCCTCTACACTGATCGTCATGGAGGACGAGGTCGATCGGCTGGTCGCAGCATGGCGCCGGGAGCGCCCGGACCTCGACGTGGAACCGCTCGAGGTCCTGAGCCGGGTGAGCAGGCTGGCCCGGCACCTCGACCGTGCCCGCCGTATCGCGTTCTCCGAGCACCAGCTGGAGCCGTGGGAGTTCGACGTTCTGACCTCGCTCCGGCGCGCCGGCTCCCCGTATCAGCTCTCGCCCGGCCAGTTGCTGACGCAGACCCTCGTCACCTCCGGCACCATGACCAACCGCATCGACCGGCTCGCCAAGAAGGGCCTGGTGGAGCGGCTGCCCGATCCGAGCGACCGGCGCGGTGTACTGGTGCGGCTCACGGACGAGGGCCGCGACCGGGCGGACCAGGCGCTCGCCGGACTGCTCGACCAGGAGCGGGCCATCCTCTCGGAGCTGTCGCGGGTCCAGCGGGGTGAACTGGCCGATCTGCTGCGCCAGCTGACGGCGCCGTTCGACAACATCCCCGGCTGAGCCCCGCTCGGCAGCACCCCTGACGGGGCCGCGCTCGACGGCATCCCTGAGTGGGCCGCGTCGGCAGCACCCCTGACCGGGCCCCGCCGACAGCATCCCCGGCCGAGCCCGGACCGCGGGAGCCCTGCCTACGACGCGGCCTCCAGGTCCGCCGGGCCCACCCCGGCGCGCCGCGCCAGGGCCACCGCCGCCAGGGTCGAGTGCACCCCGAGCTTCCCCAGCACGTTCTGCATATGGGTGCGGACCGTGTGCGGGGAGAGGAAGAGCCGTTCGGCCACGGCCTTGCGGCCCAGGCCCGCGACCATGCAGCGGAGCACCTCCCGCTCGCGCGGGGTCAGCGACTCCACCAGGCGCTCGCTCTCGGTGCGGTGCTTGCGGGCCGCGGTCAGCTCGCGCAGGACGCCGGTGAGCAGCGCGGGCGGCAGATGGGTCTCGTCCTTGAGGACGCCGCGGATGACACTGAGCAGCCGGGACAGCGAGCAGTCCTTGGCGACCCAGCCGGACGCACCGGCCTGCAGGGCGAGCGCGGCGCGCCGCGGGTCGTCCCGCTCGGCCAGCACCACGGTCCGCACACCGGGCTGCGCGGTCCGCACGCCCGTCACCAGCGAGATCCCGTCGACGTGCCGGTCCGCCTGACCGTCCGGCACGGGGACGGCGGCGGGCCGGATGCCCGGTGCCGCGCCCGCTCCGACGCCCAGGTCGGCGTCGACCAGCAGCACGTCGAACCGGCGCCCGTCCGCGGCCGCGCGCTCCAGACAGCGCAGTGCGGCCGGGCCGCTCCCGGCGGCCGACACCTCGACGTCCGGCTCGGCGGCCAGTGCCGCGGCCAGCGACTCGGCGAAGATGCGGTGGTCGTCGACGACCAGAACTCGGATGCGAACCACATAGACCCCTTCCCCAATGCTCTTCAGGAGCAGGGGATACCCCATAGTCGGGGGACGACCGGTACGGGTACGGCGCCCGAAACGGAGTCCCCGGGCCGCAATGGTCCGGAAACGGGTCGCCGCGTCCGCACGGCCGCCGCCGTGCCGGAACTGCTACCCCCCACTTCGGGCGTCGTACCCGACTGTCTCGCCCCCTGATCGGCACCGGCCCCCACCGGTGCTGTCCTCAGAGTAGGGCCAGGGGCCAGGAGCGGAAGGCAAATTGCAGGATCTGTTTGGCCAGCGTGTTTATCGTGAGCCGCATGTTTCGCTTTGAGGCGGAAGTCGACAACGAACGACGTGAACTGCTCCGGTCACGGCTGAGGGACACCAACACCGAGGCCTCGCCGGTCCTGCGCTCCCTGCGCGGCACCCCGGCCGGAGAGGAATTCCCGCTCCAGGTCTGGGCCTTGGACGGGGGCGGCGTACTGGCGGGCGGTCTCGACGCGTACACCTGGGCGGGCTGGCTGCACGTGGACCACCTGTGGGTGGACGGCCGGCACCGCGGCGCGGGCCTCGGCGCACGGCTGCTCGCGGACGCGGAGCGCATCGCGCGCGAGGAGCGCGGATGCGTCGGCGCGCGCCTGGAGACCTGGGACTTCCAGGCACCGGAGTTCTACCGGAAGCAGGGGTACGCCGTGGTGGGCACGGTCCCCGACTATCCGCCGGGGGTCACCGAGTACATCCTGGCCAAGCCCCTGGCCTGAGGGCGCGTCCCGGCCGGCCCGGCGAATCGGGCCCGCATCCCGGCGGGTTGACCGGCCCCGGCACACGGCCGCCGCTCAGGCGATCCGCCGCGCCCCCGCCGACGGCACCGCCGGAAACACCCGCGGTGCCGGGAACCCGGCCGTCGCGAAGGCCTCCCGCACCGACTTGGTGACCGTCTCCGTGTCCGCAGCCTCGACCAGGACGATCGCGGAGCCGCCGAAACCACCGCCCGTCATCCGTGCGCCGAGCGCGCCGGCCGCGTTCGCCGCCGTCACGACGGTGTCCAGCTCCGGGCAGGAGATCCGCAGGTCGTCGCGGAGCGAGGCGTGCCCCTCGGTGAGGACCGGGCCGATACCGCGTACGTCGCCCGCGTCCAGGAGCGCGGCGACCCGGCCCACGCGGTGGTCGTCCGACACGACGTGGCGCACATAGCGGCGGATCCGGTCGTCCGTCAGGCGTGAGAGGGCGTCCGGAAGCGCGTCGTACGGAAGGTCGCGCAGATGCGGGACACCGAGCTGCCGTGCGCCCTCCTCGCACCCCGCGCGCCGCTCCGCATAGGCGCCGTCCCCGAGGGCGTGCTGGACGCGGGTGTCGACGACGAGGAGCGCGAGGCCTTCGGCGGGAAGGTCGAAGGGCACCTGCCGGACCGACAGATCGCGGCAGTCGAGATGGAGGACATGGCCCTCGGTGCAGCAGGCCGACGCCGTCTGGTCCATGACGCCGCAGGGCACGCCGACGAACTCGTTCTCGGCGCGCTGGGCGAGCCGGGCCAGCTCGGGCCGGGACAGGCTCAGCCCGTAGAGGTCGTCGAGGGCGAGCGCGGTCACCACTTCGAGCGCCGCCGACGAGGACAGGCCCGCGCCGGTCGGCACCGTCGAGGCCAGATGAATGTCCGCGCCGGTCACCTCCGTGTGCCCGGCGGCGCGCAGGGCCCAGACCACACCGGCGGGGTACGCCGCCCAGCTCCCGGCCGGCGCCGAGCGCGGGACCAGCTCCTCGACGCGCAGTTCGACGACCGGCTCCCCGATGTCCGCGGAGTGCAGGCGCAGCACGCCGTCGGCGCGCCGGGAGACCGCGGCGACCGCGGTGTGCGGCAGCGCGAGCGGCATCACGAAGCCCTCGTTGAAGTCCGTGTACTCGCCGATCAGGTTGACTCGGCCGGGGGCCGCCCAGACACCGTCCGGCGCGGCCCCGTACAGCTCCTCGTACCCCTCGCGGACGTCCATTCTCTCCTACTTCCGAGGTTTTGTACTACTACTTCTGCCGGCCCTGCGCGAAGGCCCAGGCGTCCGCGACGATGCCGTCGAGGTCCGCGCGCGTGGGGTTCCAGCCGAGGCGCTCGCGGGCGGTGGCGGCCGAGGCGACCAGGACCGCGGGATCGCCGGCCCGGCGCGGCGCCATGACCTCGGGAACGGGGTGCCCGGTGACCCGGCGCACCGTCTCGACGACCTCGCGCACGGAGAAGCCGTTGCCGTTGCCGAGGTTGCAGATCAGGTGCTCGCCGGGGGTGGCGGCGTCCAGCGCGAGGAGATGGGCCTCGGCCAGGTCGGCCACGTGGATGTAGTCGCGGATGCAGGTGCCGTCCGGGGTCGGGTAGTCGTCGCCGAAGACGGAGATGGCCTCGCGGCGGCCCTGGGCGACCTGGAGGACGAGCGGAATGAGGTGGGACTCGGGGTCGTGCCGCTCGCCGTACTCGCCGTAGGCGCCCGCGACGTTGAAGTACCGCAGCGACACCGCGCCGAGGCCGTGCGCCGCCGCCTCGCCGGAGATCATGTGGTCGACGGCGAGCTTGGACGCGCCGTAGGGAGAGGTCGGGGCCGTCGGGTCGGACTCGGTGATCGGGGTGCCGACCGGCTCGCCGTACGTCGCGGCCGTGGAGGAGAAGACCAGCGTGCGGACGTCCGCGTCGCGCATCGCGGCGAGCAGCGCCATGGTCCCGCCGACGTTGTTGTCCCAGTACTTCTCGGGCTTCGCGACGGACTCGCCGACCTGCGAGAAGGCGGCGAAGTGGAGGACCGCGTCGTACGAGGAGTCCAGCCATTTGGCGGCGTCGCGGATGTCGCCCTCGATGAAGGCGGCGCCCGCCGGGACCCCCTCGGGGAAGCCGGTGGAGAGGTTGTCGAGGACGGTCACCTCATGACCGGCCTCCAGCAGATGCGCCGCAACGACGCTTCCGACGTAGCCCGCACCGCCGGTGACCAGGTACTTCCCGCTCATGAACTCGCTACCTCTCGCAGTCGCTCGGCCGCGGCTTCCGGCGGCACGTCGTTGATGAACACATTCATGCCGGACTCGGAACCCGCGAGAAACTTCAGCTTGCCGGAAGTGCGTCGGATGGTGAAAAGCTCGAGGTGCACGGCGAAGTCGTCCCGCCCGGGTGCGCCGTCCTCCCCGCCGTCCGGCACGCCTTCGTGCCCGAAGGGCGCCTGGTGCCAGGCGGAGATGTACGGCGTCGGCGGCCGGCCGGCGGCCTCCTCCCCTCCCTCCATCGCGTCGAAGATCCGGTCGAAGCGCCTCAAGAGTTCCAGATAGACCTGGGAGAACTCTGTGCGTGCCGCCTCGTCCAGGCCGAGCAGATCGGGCACCCGGCGCCGGGGGTACAGGTGCACCTCGTACGGCCAGTGCGCCGCATACGGCACGAAGGCGACCCAGTGCGCGCTCTCCAGCACGACCCGGCGCCCGTCGGCCAGCTCGTCGGCGACGACGTCGTCGAAGAGGTTCCGCCCGGTGCGCCGCCGGTGCTCGGCGAGCGAGCGCAGCATCAGGGCGGTCCGCGGTGTGACGAAGGGGTAGCCGTAGATCTGGCCGTGCGGATGGCCGAGGGTCACGCCGATCTCGGCGCCGCGGTTCTCGAAGCAGAACACCTGGCGGACGCCGGGCAGCTGGGACAGCTCGGCCGTGCGGTCGGTCCAGGCCTCCAGGACGAGCCCGGCCTGTTCCTCGGTGAGGTCGGCGAAGGACGCGTCGTGGTCGGAGGTGAAGCAGACCACCTCGCAGCGGCCGGAGTCGCCGACGAGGGAGGGGAAGCGGTTCTCGAAGACCACGACGTCGTACCGGGAATCGGGGATCTCGCTCAGCCGGTCCCCGTCCGACGGGCACAGCGGGCACTCGTCTGCCGGCGGGTGGTAGGTGCGGCCCTGCCGGTGCGAGGCGATGGCGACGGCGTCGCCGAGGAGCCGGTCGTGGCGGATCTCCGAGGTGGTGCGCGTGGGCGCGAGGGGCCGCCGGTCGGCCGCGTCACGGACGGCGTCGTCGCGCAGGTCGTAGTAGACGAGCTCACGACCGTCGGCGAGCCGGGTCGAGGTCTTCTTCACGTCTGGGGCTCCTCACCAACCCACCCAACATTAACGAACACAACAAACCGTAACTCAACACCTACCGTCAACAGCGCCGCACGAGAATCCCCGGATGTGCAGTGGCTCACAATCAAACAAAAAACATCAACACAACTGTTCATTTCTCTTACCGAGAGGCGTAGGTTCCGGTCCGTTCCGTTCCCGCGACGAAGCGAGATCCCATGCACTACCTGGACCTGGCCGACGGGCCGCAGCTGGCCGCCGGGCTCCGGCTCCCCACGAACGGGCTCGACTACACGATCCTGGCGATCTACTTCGCGGTCGTCCTGGGCATCGGATTCGCCGCCCGGCGCAGCGTGCGGACCAGCCTCGACTTCTTCCTGTCGGGCCGCTCACTGCCCGCCTGGGTCACCGGCCTCGCGTTCGTCGCGGCCAACCTGGGCGCGACGGAGATCCTGGGCATGGCGGCGACCGGCGCGCAGTACGGCGTCGCGGTCGTCCACTGGTACTGGATCGGTGCCATCCCGGCCATGGTCTTCCTGGGCCTGGTGATGATGCCGTTCTACTACGGCTCCAAGGTGCGCTCCGTGCCGGAGTTCCTGCTCCAGCGCTTCGACAGGTCCGCCCATCTGCTCAGCTCGATCCTGTTCGCGTTCGCCGCGGTCCTCATCGCGGGTGTGAACCTGTACGCCCTCGCGATCGTCGTCGAGGCGCTGCTCGGCTGGCCGCAGTGGGTGGCGATCGTCGTCGCGGGCTTCTTCGTCCTCGCGTACATCACGGTGGGCGGACTGTCCTCGGCGATCTACAACGAGGTGCTCCAGTTCTTCGTGATCCTCGCCGCGCTCATCCCCATCGTGATTCTCGGCCTGAAGAAGGCCGGTGGCTGGGACGGTCTGACCGGCTCCCTGGAGCACAGCCACGGCCACAACTTCCTCACCGCATGGGGCGGTACGGGCATAGGTGACGCCAACCCGCTGGGTGCCAACTGGCTGACGATCGTCCTCGGCCTCGGCTTCGTGCTCTCCTTCGGCTACTGGACCACCAACTTCGCCGAGGTGCAGCGCGCCCTGTCCGCGAAGAACCTCAGCGCCGCGCAGCGCACCCCGCTCATCGCCGCGTTCCCGAAGATGTTCATCGTCTTCCTGGTGATGATCCCGGGTCTGGTCGCCGCCGTGCTGGTGCCGAAGATCGGCACCGCCGGCTCGGACCTGACGTACAACGACGCGATCCCCTACCTGATGCAGGAGCTGCTGCCGAACGGCGTGCTCGGCATCGCCGTGACCGGACTGCTCGCCGCCTTCATGGCGGGCATGGCGGCGAACGTCTCGTCCTTCAACACCGTCTTCACCACGGACATCTGGGCGAAGTACGTCGCCAAGGACCGCGACGACGCCTACTACCTGCGCTTCGGGCGCCTCATCACGGCGATCGGCGTGCTGGCATCGATCGGCACGGCGTTCCTCGCCTCGTCCTTCTCCAACATCATGAGCTACCTGCAGACACTGTTCAGCTTCTTCAACGTGCCGATGTTCGTCGTCTTCGTCATCGGCATGTTCTGGAAGCGCGCATCGATGAAGTCGGGCTTCTGGGGCCTGATCGCGGGTACGGCCGCGGCGATGGTGAACTACTTCGTCATCTACAAGCAGGGCATCATCTCCATCCCCACCGACCAGGGCGCCAACTTCGTCTCCGCGATCGTCGGTTTCGCGGCGGGCGCGCTCGTGATGGTCGTGGTCACCCTGTTCACCGAGCCCAGGCCGGAGGCCGAACTCGCCGGTCTGGTCTGGGGAACGAGGTCGCCGGGCATGACGGAACCGCCGGCCGAGGGCGACAGCGCCTGGTACCGCAAGCCGGCCCTGCTCGGCTGGGGCGCCATCGCGCTGGCCGTCGCCTGCTACGTCCCGTACTCCTTCTGAGCCGATCGGAGCCCGAAGACCATGTCCCAGTTGCAGCGCGAGGTCTCCGACCTGCAGAGCAAGTCCGAGACCGCCGCCCGTCTCTTCGACATACGCCGCATCATCGGCGGCCTGTTCGTGATCTACGGAGTGATCGTGACGATCGCCGGGTTCACGGCCTCCGACGCGGACCTCCGCAAGGCCCAGGGCATCAACATCAACCTGTGGACCGGCCTGGGCATGCTCGCCCTCGGCCTGTTCTTCCTGGTGTGGCTGAAGCTGCGGCCTACGGCTCCGCCGGTCCCGCAGGACCAGGACGCTCAGTGACCTCGGGCGCCTGATCCGGAGCCCGCCCGAGGAGCCCCCCGCGGCCCGCACGGTCGAGCAGACCCGTGCGGGCCGCGAGCGCCGCCGCCTCCAGCCGTGAGCCGACGCCCAGCTTCATCAGCACCCGCTGCACATGCGTACGCGCCGTGCTGGGCGCGATCCCCATCCCGGCCGCGATCACCCGGGTGTCCTCGCCGTCGGCGACGCGGACCAGCACCTCCACCTCGCGGGGCGTGAGCATCTGGAGCAGCCGCTGCCCCTCGTCGTCCGGCTGGGCGGCCGGGTTGAGCAGCTCGCCGAACGCGCCCTGGAGCAACTGCGGCGCCACCGCGGCCTCTCCCGCCCGCGCCTTCATGATGGCCCGCTCGACCCCTTCGATCCGCTCGTCGTGCCGTACGTACCCGGAGGCACCCGCGGCGAAGGCCGCGGCGATCCCCCGCGGGCTCGGCACCGGACCGAGCACGACGACGGCGACCTGCGGCCGCTCCCGCTTGATCCGCACCACCGGGTCGAACGCACCCGGCCCGGCGGGCGTCGCGGTGCCGAGCAGGCACACCTCCGGCGCCCTGCTGATCACCAGCTCCGCCGCGCCCGCGGCCGGCGCGGCCGCGGCGAGCACCCGGTGCCCGCGCAGCTTCAACGCCGAGGCCAGCGCCTCGGCGAGCAATCGGTGGTCGTCGACCACCATGAGCCGCACACCCATCGAGCAACCCCCAGCTTCCCCCCATGGATCCCCGATGGATCCCGAGCCCCCCGGCCCTCATCCCCCGGAAGCTACACGGAAGCTCCCGAAACGCGCCACAGCCCCGGTCGACGCGCCGAGGGCGTCGACCGGGGCCGTGGGGCGTGCGCTCCGTGGTTCCGCCGCTACCGAGCGGCACCGAAACCGAGGACCGTGTACTCCTTCTCGTCCGCCGAGTACGGCTTGCTGATCAGATCCTTGCCGAAGAACAACCGGCCGTCGTGGTACAGCAGTTCGGCCGAGTCGGGCACCATGCTGCTGACCGCGTCCTGCACGGACTCCGTCGCCGGGGTCTCCAGCAGCTTGGTGGCCTTCGTCGTGGAACCGTCGACCGACACGATCTGGCTGCCCTTGTCGTACGGGCCGTCCTTGTACGCGATCACGTTCCCGCCGTCCATCCGGACCGGGAAGATCGTGTAGTCGTCGCCCGCGTCGACACGGTCGCCGGTGGTCTTGCCGGTGGCCAGCGAGAAGGACACGATCTCGTTGGTCTGGTTCAGGCCTCCGCCGGAGCCGTCGTGCTCCTTCGTGGCGACGTAGAGCTTGTCGTTGCCGACGACCATGCCCTTGCAGTCCCACACATGGCCGACCTCGCAGTCGCCGTCGTACTTGCCGTCCCCCAGCGTGATCTTGATCCGCAGCTTGCCGCTGTCGTCGAGCGAGAAGACGTCCGTCACACCGGTCGCGGTGACCTCGCCCGAGTCGACACCGAAGACGACCGGCTTGGTGGAGAGGATCTTGGCGTTGTCGATCCCGGCGGGCAGCTTGTAGCTCCACTTGACCTTGCCGTCGGTGGGGTCGAGCAGCTGTACCTCGTACTTCTCGTCGTCGAAGTTGCCGCACTTGCGGACCGCGACGAGCTGTTCCCCGCCCGCGTAGCCGACGTCCTGGCAGTTGCCCGCCTTCGGCTGCCACAGCACCTTGCCGGTCTTCAGGTCGAACGCGGCACCACCGGTCAGGCCCGAGCCCGCGGCGACGGTGTTGCCGGTGATGGTGACCTCTTCGAACTTGACCTGCTGGTCGGCGTCGATGCTCTTGGTCCACACCTTGGCACCGGTGTTGACGTTGAACACCGTGACCTCGCTGCAGAACTGGTGGTCGCCCTTGGCGTTGCGCTTGGCTCCCTCGCTGATCACCGCCGACAGGCCGTCCTTGGTGATCTCGCGGGAGTACCCGCAGGTCTCGCCGGGCAGCGGCAGCGTCCACTTCGTGCTGCCGGAGTCCGGGTCGTAGCCGACGACCTTGTACAGGCCGGCCTTGGCGTACACCGTGTCGGTGAGCCAGGAACCCTTGACGCTGTCAATGTGGTCCTTGGGCACGGCCGGGGCCGGCAGCTGGAACAGCACCTTGGCGCTCGGGTTCGCGGGCGCCTTCTCGGTGGCTTCCGCCGCCTTGTCGTCGCCGCCGCCCTTCTTGTCCTTGCCCCCGCCGCCGGTGGCACCGCCCGAGCTGACGTTCGGGTCGTCGCCGCCCGAGGAGGACGCGTACCAGACGCCTCCGCCGACGATCAGGGCGATGACCAGGACGGCCACGCCGACGATCAGCACGATCGGGTTGCCGAACTTCGAACCCCCGCCGCTGCCCTGGGTCTGCATCGGAACCGTGGGCGGCGGGTACGCGCCGTACTGCGGCTGCTGCTGCTGCGGATAGCCGTAACCGGGCCCGGCGGGCATGGTGGGCGGCTGGCCGGCGGGCACGGTGGGCGGCTGACCGGGCGCGCCCTGCTGCGGGTAGCCGTAGGGCGGCTGACCGGGCGCCCCCTGCTGCGGATAGCCGTAGGGCGGCTGCGCCGGGGGCGGGGTCTGCGGGGGCGCCTGCGGGTAGCCGTAACCCGGCCCGGGAGGCGGGGGCGTCTGACCCGGCGGGGGCGTCTGCGGCGGCTGGCCGGGCGGGGGCGTCTGCGGCGGCTGCGGGGCGCCGAAACCGCCGGGCGGCTGGTCCTGGGGCGCGCCGAAACCTCCCTGCGGGGGCTCGTTGGGCGGCTGCGGCGGTTGCGGCGGCTGGGTCATGGTGTGTCTACCTCGGGAACGAAACGGGGTGTGCGGAGCGGGACTTCACGTACCGGGGCCTGGGCCGTCACTTGCCGAAGGCCATCATCAGCTTCTGCTGGCCCTGGGTGCTGCCCGACAGCGTCGTGGTGGAGATGTAGAAGCGCCCGTCCGCGTAGGCGACGTCCTTCGAGAAGAAACCGTTCTCCATCTGCGCGGTCCCCTGAGGGTGCTGCAGGATCTTCTCGGGCTTCTTGCTCCCGAACGGAATGCCGTAGACCGCCCCGGGCTTGCTGTAGGTCGGCTCGGCGTACGCGATGAGCCGGCCGCCCTCGACCTGCATCGGCATCAGCGTGCCGTCGGGGGACTTCACCCGCCACCGCTCCTTGCCGGTGGCGAGGTCGATGGCGACGACCTCGTTCGCCCCGCCGACGGTCTTGGGCTTGGTCGGCAGGTAGAGGTTGCTCTTGCCCACGGTGGCACCCAGGCAGCCCTGAAGGTTACGGCTGAGGATGGACAGGCCGCACTCCGGCGCGAATTTCTCGTTGACGGAGACCTGCGACATCAGGGTGCCGTTGGCCTTCAGCGTGCTGATGTTCCACGTCTTCTTGGCCTCGTTCGTCGCATGGATGACGACCGGGTCGACGGCGTAGATGTGGCTGACCTTCCAGCCCTTGGGCAGCTTGAAGGTCCACTTGGGCTTGCCCGTGTTCGGGTCGACCTCCTGGACCTGCTCGGCGTCGGAGGTGCCGCAGCTCTCCGCCGCGATCAGCTTGGCGCCGCCCGCGAACGCGTCGGGCTGGCAGTCGCCCTTGAACTTGCCGAACAGCTTCTTGCCGTCGCTGACCCGGAACCCGCTCACCCCGCCGAGACGGGTCGCCGTCACGGTGTTCCCGCTGATGGTCAGCTCCAGGTCGGTCATGATGTCGAAGAGGCCCTCCTCGGGAACCTCCTTCTTCCACCCCGACTTGCCCGTGTTCAGGTCGACCTGCATCAGCTGGTTGCACTTGGCCTTGTCGCTGACGCCGCTCATGTACGCGACGACGATCTTGTTGTCGTCGGTGGTCTGCTTCGAGGCGCCGCAGATCTTGTAGGGCAGCGAGAGCGGGCCCCAGGCCGGCTCCCCGTTCGAGACGTTGTACGCGGAGAGCTGCTTGTACGCGGCCTTGACGGCGACCTTCTTCGTGACCCACATACCGGGTGCGTCGGCCCCCGAACCGGGCACGTCCGGCGCCGGCTTGTACCAGAGGACCTTCGCCTCGCCGGGCCGGCGACCCTTGTTGAGGTTCTCCGGGTCCTTGCCGCCGTCGCCGCTGCCGTCACCCGGGTTGACCGGAGCCGACGCGGAGGACTTCGGGTCGTGGTTCTTGTCCGCGGTGGGCTTCTTGTCGTCGCCGCCGCCGACGACCGCCCAGACGGTGCCGCCGATGACCAGCAGACCCGCGACGGCCGCCGCGATGATCAGGCCCGTCCTGCCCGTGAACGGGTTCTTGCCCCCGCCACCGGAACCGCCCGTGGACGGGCCGGGGTAGGGCTGCTGCTGCGGATACCCGTACTGCGGCTGCGCATACGGGCCCGGCTGCTGCGGCTGGCCGTAGGGGCCGGACTGCGGCGCTCCGTAAGGGCCGGGCTGCGCGGGCTGCTGCGGGTAGCCGTAACCGGACGGGGGAGTCTGGGGGTAGCCGTAACCGGGCTGCGGCGCCTGGGGGTAGCCGTAACCGGGCTGGGACTGCGGCGGCATCTGCGGGGGCTGGCCCGGAGGCGTCGGCGACTGGGCCGGTGGCTGCGGGCCGTTCGGCTGCGGTTCCTGCGGAGCTCCGAAACCGCCCTGCGGCGGCTGATTGGGCGGCTGAGTCATCAGCGCCTTCCCCCTGTTCATTTCACTGATTTCTCAGCGACGCCCTACATGTGCGCGGCTGAGGTGTGCGCGGTCGTACACGGCCGAGAAGCATCCGGCGGGCGTACCGCGTTTTCTGTTGTTGTCCGGTCGCCCTTTCTATCACTCCCCCCGCGCACGCAACGGGCCGGTACGCCCCCTGTTCCCAAGGGCGGACCGGCCCGTGATGCCTCCGTTACGGGGCCTTCACGCGTCCTCCGCGAGCTCCAGCCAGCGAAGTTCCAACTCTTCGCGCTCGGCAATCAGTTCACGCAGTTCCGCGTCCAGTTTCGCCACCTTCTCGAAATCCGTGGCGTTTTCGGCGATCTGTTCGTGCAACGTGCTCTCCTTGCCGGAGATACGGTCCAGTTGCCGCTCGATCTTCTGGAGTTCCTTCTTCGCCACGCGAACGTCCGCGGCGCTCTTCTCCTTTACGGGGGCCGCGGAGGCCGTGGGCGCGGCGGCCGGGGCGGCAGCCTCCACCATCCGCTGCCGCCGCTCCAGGTACTCGTCGATGCCGCGGGGCAGCATCCTCAGGGTGCGGTCGCCGAGGAGCGCGTACACGTTGTCCGTCGTGCGCTCGACGAAGAAACGGTCGTGCGAGATGACCACCATGGACCCGGGCCAGCCGTCCAGCAGGTCTTCGAGCTGGGTCAGGGTCTCGATGTCGAGGTCGTTGGTGGGCTCGTCGAGGAAGAGGACGTTGGGCTCGTCCATCAGCAGCCGCAGCAGCTGCAGCCGGCGCCGCTCACCACCGGACAGGTCCCCGACGGGCGTCCACTGCTTCTCCTTGCCGAAGCCGAAGGTCTCGCACAGCTGACCCGCCGTCATCTCCCGGCCCTTGCCGAGGTCGACGCGGTCGCGCACCCGCTGCACGGCCTCCAGCACCCGCCAGTCGGGGTCGAGTTCGACGACCTCCTGCGAGAGGTAGGCGAGCTTCACGGTCCTGCCGGTGACGACGCGGCCGGCCACGGGCTGCTCCTCGCCGTCCGTGCGGGCGGCGTCCGCCATGGCGCGCAGCAGCGAGGTCTTGCCCGCGCCGTTCACCCCGACCAGGCCGATCCGGTCGCCCGGGCCCAGCTGCCAGGTCACGTGCTCCAGCAGCACCTTGGGCCCGGCATGGACGGTCACGTCCTCCAGGTCGAACACGGTTTTGCCGAGCCGCGACGACGCGAACTTCATCAGCTCGGAGGTGTCGCGGGGCGGCGGCACGTCCTGGATGAGGGCGTTGGCCGCCTCGACGCGGAAGCGCGGCTTGGACGTACGGGCCGGTGCGCCGCGCCGCAGCCACGCGAGCTCCTTGCGGACGAGGTTCTGCCGCTTCACCTCCTCGGTGGCGGCGATGCGCTCGCGCTCCGCACGGGCGAAGACGTAGTCGGAGTAGCCGCCCTCGTACTCGTAGACGGCGCCGCGCTGCACGTCCCACATACGGGTGCAGACCTGGTCGAGGAACCAGCGGTCGTGCGTCACGCACACGAGCGCCGAGCGGCGCTCGCTGAGGTGCTTGGCGAGCCAGGCGATGCCCTCCACGTCGAGGTGGTTGGTGGGCTCGTCCAGGACGATCAGGTCGGGCTCGCCGATCAGCAGCTTCGCCAGGGCGATACGGCGGCGCTCGCCGCCGGAGAGGGGGGCGATGACGGTGTCGAGCCCGTCCGGGAACCCGGACAGGTCCAGTCCGTCGAACAGCCCGGTGAGGACGTCGCGGATCTTGGCGTTGCCCGCCCACTCGTGGTCGGCCAGGTCGCCGATGACCTCGTGCCGGATGGTGGCGGTGGGGTCGAGGGAGTCGTGCTGGGTGAGGACGCCGAGGCGGAGGCCACCGCTGTGGGTGACGCGGCCCGCGTCCGGCTCCTCCAGCTTGGCGAGCATCCGGATCAGCGTCGTCTTCCCGTCGCCGTTGCGTCCGACGACACCGATCCGGTCTCCCTCGGACACGCCGAGGGAGACGGTGTCGAGCAGGGCACGGGTGCCGTAGATCTTGCTGACGCCTTCGACGTTGACCAGGTTGACGGCCACGGAACGGGTCTCCTGACGGGGGTCTGGAACGATGGATCAGCCTTCTAGCGTAGGCCCTGCGGGTACCGGCCCACGCGGGATACCCGGGAGCCCGGGCAGCGGGGGGCACCCCCGTCGCCCCGGGGCCGGGAGGCACCGGGGGAACGGCGACGGAAGCGGGGGCGTCCGGCTGCCGCGGACGGGTCGGCCGGCGTGCGGGTCAGCGGAGCGCGGCTCCCGGGGCCGGGGAGTCGGTGACGCGGACGGCCCGGCACGTGCCCGAGGCCCGGAGCGCGTCGGCCACCGCGTGGGCCGTGTCCGCGTCGGCGGCCAGGAACGCGGTGGTGGGGCCGGAGCCGGAGACCAGGGACGCCAGCGCCCCGGCGGCCCGGCCCGCGGCGAGGGTGTCCGCGAGTGCGGGGAAGAGCGACAGCGCGGCGGGCTGGAGGTCGTTGGAGACCGTGGCGGCCAGGGCGCCCGCGTCGCCCGTGCGCAGGGCGTCGAGCAGCGCGGGGGACGCCACGGGCTCGGGCACCTCGACGCCCTCGCTCAGCCGGTCGAACTCGCGGTACACCGCGGGCGTGGACAGCCCGCCGTCGGCGACGGCGAACACCCAGTGGAAGGTGCCGCCGACCTCCAGCGGCTGGAGCCTCTCCCCGCGCCCGGTCCCCAGCGCGGCGCCTCCGACCAGGCTGAACGGCACATCGCTGCCGAGCTCGGCGCAGATCGCGAGGAGCTCGTCACGGGGCGCGCCGGTGCCCCACAGGGCGTCGCAGGCGACGAGGGCGCCCGCCCCGTCCGCGCTGCCGCCGGCCATGCCGCCGGCGACGGGGATGTCCTTGGCGATGTGCAGGTGCACGTCGGGGGCGCGGCCGTACCGCTCGGCGAGCGCGAGGGCCGCCCGGGCGGCGAGGTTGCTGTGGTCGAGCGGCACCTGCGCGGCGTCCGGCCCGGAGCAGGTGATGCGCAGCCCGTCGGCCGGGGTCGCCGTCACCTCGTCGTACAGGCCGACCGCCAGGAAGACGTTGGCGAGGTCGTGGAACCCGTCGGGGCGCGCGGCGCCCACGGCGAGCTGGACGTTGACCTTCGCGGGCACGCGCACGGTCACGGACCGCGCCGCCGCGGTGTGCCCCGCCGTCCCGCGTTCCGCATCCGACGCCGTCGTCACTGCCCCGCCTCCCGGTTCTCCGCGATCCGTGCGAACTCGTCCACCGTCAACGCCTCGCCGCGCGCCTGCGGGGAGACCCCTGCCGCGACGAGGGCCGCCTCCGCCGCCGCGGCCGAGCCCGCCCAGCCGGCCAGCGCCGCCCGGAGGGTCTTGCGCCGCTGGGCGAAGGCCGCGTCGACGACGGCGAAGACCTCCTTCCGGGAGGCGGTGGTCGCGAGCGGTTCGGTGCGGCGGACCAGGGACACCAGACCGCTGTCGACGTTCGGGGCGGGCCAGAAGACATTGCGGCCGATGGCGCCGGCGCGCTTCACCCGGGCGTACCAGTTGGCCTTCACCGACGGGACGCCGTAGACCTTCGAGCCGGGGTCGGCGGCAAGACGGTCGGCGACCTCCGACTGGACCATGACCAGGGTGCGTTCGATCGTCGGGAACGTCTCCAGCATGTGCAGCAGCACCGGGACGGCGACGTTGTACGGGAGGTTCGCGACCAGCGCGGTCGGGGCCGGGCCCGGCAGCTCCTCCACGTGCATCGCGTCGCTGTGGACCAGCGCGAACCGGTCGGCGCGGTCGGGCATGCGTGCCGCGACCGTGCTGGGCAGCGCGGCGGCGAGGACGTCGTCGATCTCCACCGCGGTCACCCGGTCGGCGACCTCCAGCAGGGCGAGGGTCAGCGAGCCGAGGCCGGGGCCGACCTCGACGACCACGTCCTCGGGGCGCACCTCCGCGGTGCGGACGATGCGGCGGACCGTGTTGGCGTCGATCACAAAGTTCTGGCCGCGCTGCTTCGTCGGGCGGACGCCCAGGGCTGCGGCGAGTTCTCGGACGTCGGCGGGGCCCAGGAGGGCCTCGGGGCGGGTGTTGCTCACCCGGCAAGCCTACGTGGGCCCACGGGCGGCCCGTGGCCGCCGTCGCCCACGCGGGGTCACAGCTGGTCGCCGCAGTGCGGCCAGGGGCTGGATCCCCGGCTTACGTACAGCTTCTTCGCCCGGTACGTCTGTTCCGTCGCGCTCGCGTCCTGGGGGCGGCCCTGACCGCCGAGGGAGCGCCAGGTCCGTCTGTCGAACTGGTAGAGGCCCCCGTAGGTGCCGGAGGAGTCCACGGCGTCCGGGTCGCCCCCCGATTCGCAGTCGGCGAGGGCGTGCCAGTCGAGGCCCTCGGCGCCCTGGACGGTGTCGGGGTGGGGTCTGGTGCCCACGCGGATCAGCTGGGTCATGGGCTCGCGCACCACGTCGGTGTTCATCCGGCGCGGCTTCTGCCTGACGCCGTTGACGGTGCGCAGCGCGTACGTGACCCGGAGGGCGCCCGGCCGTCCGGGGCGGCTGACGACCTCGGTGCCGCGGAAGAGGGTGGGGTCGTCGTTGCGCTCCTCCGCGAAGGGGATCGGTTCCTCACGGACCTCCCGGCCGCCGGTGATCCGCATGACCGTGATCGTCTGCCCGTCGCGCGGGAAGCTGTCGGGCGGCACGGACGTGGTGTCCTCGCCGCCGAGCCGGATCCCGGCCTCGTCGACGGCCTCCCGGACGGTCGCCGCGTTGGTACGGAGCGTCCGCTCCCGGCCGTCGGCCATGATCGTCACGGTGCGTTCGGTACGCACGTCCAGCTCCAGGCCCGTCCGGTCGATCCGGCGGGAGCGCGAGGCCGACAGGGCGGCGCCCTCGGCGCGCACTCCCAGCTGCCGGAGCGCCCCTTCGACGGTGGCGGCCGTCGTCCACACCCGGCGCCGCTCTCCGTCCAGGGTGAGCGCCATGGGCCGCCCGTAGCGCACGGCCACCTCGTCCCCGCTGTTCAGCTCGGTGCCGGGGGACGGGGACACGACGTCGTGGGTGCCCACGGGGACGTCCTCGTCGGCGAGGAGTTCACCGACGTCGTCGGCGAAGGTGTGCAGGGTGCGGCTCCGCCCGTCGACGGTGAGCCGCACCTCCTTGTCGGCGGCGACGAACGCGGTGGTGCCGCCGGCCAGGAAGGCGACGACGAGTGCCTGCGGGACCAGCAGCCGCAGCCCGTCGGGCGAGCGGTCGGTGAACCCCCGGCGGCGTGCCCGCCGGGGCCGGGCCCGTCGGCCGCCGCCCCCGGACGGACGGCCGGCCGGCGCGGGTACGCCCGGGCTCCCCGTCTCGCGCTCCGGCTGCGGGACCACGGCGTTGTAGGAGGTGTCCGGGACGGTGGGCGCCTCGTGCCAGGCGGGGGTGCCGTACTCGGGGATCTCGTAGGTGGCGGTGCCGCCGTACTCCGGAGTGCCGTACGCCCGTGCGCGGGCCCGCTCGCGGGCCGTCTCCTCACATGCCGGGCAGGTCCTGGGCACCCCGCACGTCCTGTGCGTTCCCGCCCCGTAGGTCTCGTACGCCTCGTACGTCCCGTACTGCGATCTGCTCACGATGACGCTCCAGAGGTTCTCCGGGCAATGAAGCAGCGGCCCGCGCGGCTCCGTGCGAGGAGACAAGCGGGCGGAGAGAACCTAGCGGAGCGAATCGTCACTCTCCAAAGCGACGCGGCTACGGAGAGTGGAATGACCCGGTTACCCGATATCGAACGCGCGTGCGGTGTTGGCGGAGATCGCGGCCGCCAGCTCGTCCTCGCCCACCCCCTTCGTCCGCGCCATCGCGCGAACCGTCACCGGAACGAGGTACGGGGCGTTGGGCCGTCCGCGGTACGGCGCCGGGGTGAGGAAGGGCGCGTCGGTCTCGACGAGGACGAGGTCGAGCGGGGCGGCCACGAGGGCGTCGCGCAGCGGCTGGGCGTTCTTGAAGGTGACGTTGCCGGCGAAGGACATGAAGTAGCCGTGGGCGGCGCAGATCTCGGCCATCGCGGCGTCGCCGGAGTAGCAGTGGAAGACGGTGCGCTCCGGGGCGCCCTCCTCCTTGAGGATGCGCAGCACGTCGGCGTGCGCCTCGCGGTCGTGGATGACGAGGGCCTTGCCGTGCCGCTTGGCGATCTCGATGTGAGCGCGGAAGGACCGCTCCTGCGCGGCGCGGCCCTGCTCACCCGTACGGAAGTGGTCCAGGCCGGTCTCGCCGACGCCCTTGACGTGCGGCAGCGCGGCGAGCCGGTCGATCTCGGCGAGCGCCTCGTCGAGCCCGGCGTCGCCGGCCGGCGCCCGGCCCTCCTGGCGCGACCAGCCGTCGGGGTCACCGTGCACGATGCGGGGCGCCTCGTTCGGGTGCAGCGCGACGGTCGCGTGGACGTTCGCGTGGACCCGCGCCGTGTCGGCCGCCCACCGGGAGCCGTTCACGTCGCAGCCGACCTGCACGACCGTGGTGACCCCTACGGACGCGGCCTTGGCCAGGGCCTCCTCGACCGTGCCCGACTGCATGTCGAGGTGGGTGTGCGAGTCGGCGACCGGCACCCGGAGCGGTTCCGGCAGCGGCGGCGGGGCGTCATTCGAAGGCATGCCCCGATCCTACGAAGCGGGATCCGGCAGGCGTCCCGCGGATCGGGCGAGCCGGGCGCGATCCGCCGGTGACCCCCGAGTCGCCTAGTCACCCTTGCGGTGGAAGTACCGCATCAGGTCCGACAGGCCCCAGTGGTGCTGCCCCCTGCGTGCCGCGCGCTCGGCGCGGGTGGCGGCTATGGAGCGTGCGGCCGCGGCCTCGACCCGCCGCGTCTCCGCCTCCAGCCGCTGCGCATCGGCCGTGGCCTGCGCATCGGACGGCCCCCACTCGGCGTCGACCTTGTCGACCAGCTGTCCGGGGAAGTGGATGCGCTGCATGCTGTCGCGCACGGAGGAGACCCGTCCGGCGCGCATGATCCGCACGACGCGGTGACCGCAGTTCAGGCACTTGGGCTGGGAGAGCGGGGAGGGCACGCGCTGCCCGTTCGCCCGGTAGACCACGAAGTCGTTTCCGTCTGCGTCGCGGAGGTGTTCTATCTCGTAGGACTGCTCCCAGCCGTGCCCGCAACGCATACAGGCGAAGGAGTACGACTCGTGAACGACAGCGGTCGCCGTGGTCGGGTTGCCGGTCCCTGCGATCTCACTCATGCCAGCTCCTCTTGTCCGCTGGACAAGCGCTTCCGGAGCGGAGAACGAGCGCCCCGGACGCGGGGGACGGGTGCGTCCCCTTTCAACCAGTGGACGCTTTTCCCGGCGTGAGCGCATCAGGCCTGTCGACTGTTGGACGCGATTTGGTCTTTCCTTATCGATCGAGCCCGGTGTGACGCCTTCGCTTTGCTTTTTACGATAATCCTTTGCGGTCCTATGGGGCGCTCCGAGCCGCATTCTTTGCCGCGACGACAGCATCGAAGACCTGGCGTTTGGGCAGGCCCGCCTCGGTGGCGACGGCCGCGATGGCCTCCTTGCGCCGCTCCCCCGCCTCCTCGCGCACCCGGACCCGGCGCACCAGCTCCGCGTCGTCCAGTTCCTCGGGCCCCTTCTCCGCGGCGCCCTCCACCACGACGGTGATCTCGCCGCGTACGCCCTCGGCGGCCCAGACGGCCAGCTCGCCGAGCGGACCCCGCTTGACCTCCTCGTACGTCTTGGTGAGCTCGCGGCAGACCGCGGCACGCCGATCCGCGCCGAAGGCTTCGGCCATTGCGGCGAGTGTGTCGTCGAGGCGGTGCGGCGCCTCGAAGTAGACGAGGGTGCGCCGCTCGTCCGCGACCTCGCGCAGCCGGGACAGCCGCTCGCCCGCCTTGCGCGGCAGAAAACCCTCGAAGCAGAAACGGTCGACGGGCAGTCCGGACAGGGCAAGAGCGGTCAGCACGGCAGACGGACCGGGCACGGCGGTCACCCTGATGTCCCGCTCGACGGCCGCCGCGACCAGCCGGTAGCCCGGGTCGGACACGGACGGCATGCCCGCATCGGTGACCAGCAGCACCCGCGCCCCGTCCGCCAGCGCCTCGACCAGCTCGGGCGTACGGGCGGATTCATTGCCCTCGAAGTACGACACGACACGCCCGGACGGGGTCACGCCGAGGGCCTGGGCGAGCCGGCGCAGCCGGCGCGTGTCCTCCGCGGCGACGACGTCGGCGCCCGCCAGCTCGGCCGCGAGCCGCGGCGGTGCGTCCGCGACGTCGCCGATGGGGGTGCCTGCGAGTACGAGGGTTCCGGGCGTTGCTGTCACCGCTCCATCCTCGCAGCACCCGCGGCACGGGCCGCCGCGCCGTCGCGGGACGCCCGGCATGCGCCGTTCCGTCCCGTGGCGGGCGCGGCATGGGCGAGTCACGGGCCCGGCCCACGGGACTCGCACAGACGCGTTCCCTACGATGGCGCGGTGACCAGTACCGCGTCCTCCACGGACACCCGGCAGGGCCAGGCCTCCGTAGAGCAGCAGCCGTCATGGCAGTTGCGGCTGCGCCGATTCGGGTACGCCGAGCGGCCCAGAGCCGGCGTCCGGGAGCGGCTCGTGCCGCCGTACACCCGGCCCGGCCCGCGCCTGTGGGAGACGTTCGGCGTCTCCCCGGACACGGCCGAGCGGATGGTGCGCCGGCTGGAGTGGCTGGGGCCGCTGCTGGTGACGCTCGTCGCCGGTCTGACGCGGTTCTGGAACCTGGGCAGGCCGCGGGCGGTGATATTCG
This sequence comes from Streptomyces sp. NPDC002004, assembly GCF_053593975.1. Lineage (NCBI taxonomy): Bacteria > Bacillati > Actinomycetota > Actinomycetes > Kitasatosporales > Streptomycetaceae > Streptomyces > Streptomyces sp. NPDC002004. The sequence continues at coordinate 477,379 of NZ_JBSFDP010000003.1, read as the reverse complement.
ACGAGACGTACTACGCGAAGGACGCGTGGGCGCTGATCCACCGCGGCTACGAGGTCAACTGGCCCAAGGATGCCAACGACTTGGTCCTGCAGCAGCACGGCCATGTCGCACTGCCCACCGACGCCGCGTACGTCGTGCACCCGCCGATCGGCAAGTACGTGATCGGACTCGGCGAGTGGATGTTCGGGTTCGATCCGTTCGGCTGGCGGTTCATGACGGCGCTGCTCGGCACGCTGTCGGTGCTGATGCTGTGCCGCATCGGACGGCGGCTGTTCCGCTCGACGTTCCTGGGCTGTCTGGCGGGCGCCCTGCTCGCCGTGGACGGACTGCACTTCGTGATGAGCCGCACCGCGCTGCTCGACGAGGTGCTGATGTTCTTCGTGCTCGCCGCCTTCGGCTGCCTCGTCATCGACCGGGACAAGGCACGCGCCCGGCTCGCGGCCGCGCTGCCGGTCGGTCCCGACGGAGCCGCACACCCGGACGCAGGCGTCGCGGAGACGTTCCGTCAGGGCTTTCGGCCGTGGCGGGTGGCCGCCGGACTCTGCCTCGGTCTCGCCTTCGGCACCAAGTGGAACGGCCTGTACATCCTGGCCGCGTTCGCGCTGATGACGGTGCTGTGGGACGTGGGCGCACGACGTGTCGCCGGGGCGCGCCGGCCGTACCTGGCCGTGCTGAAGCGCGACCTCGGCTGGGCGTTCCTGTCGACGGTGCCGGTGGCCATCGGAACGTATCTGCTGTCCTGGCTGGGCTGGATCCTCTCGCCGGCGGACGGCACGGGCGGCTACTTCCGCAACTGGGCCGCGACCGACGGCAAGGGCGGCGACTGGACCTGGCTGCCGGACTGGCTGCGCAGCCTGTGGCACTACGAGTACGAGGTCTACCAGTTCCACGTCGGCCTGAGCTCCCCGCACACCTACCAGTCGAACCCATGGAGCTGGATCGTCCTCGGCCGCCCCGTGTCGTACTACTACGAGTCCCCGGCCCCCGGTCAGGGCGGCTGTCCCGCCGACGCGGCCGACAAGTGCGCGAGCGAGGTCCTGGCGCTGGGCACCCCGCTGCTGTGGTGGGCGGCCTGCTTCGCGGTGCTGTACGTGCTGTGGCGCTGGGCGTTCCGCCGCGACTGGCGCGCGGGGGCGATCGCCTGCGGCATCGCGGCCGGCTACCTGCCGTGGTTCATGTACCAGCACCGCACGATCTTCTTCTTCTACGCGGTCGTCTTCGTGCCCTTCCTGTGCCTGGCCGTGGCCATGATGATCGGCGCGATCCTGGGCCCGCCCGGCGCCACCGAACGCCGCCGGGTGGCCGGGGCCGCGACCGCGGGCGTCCTGGTCCTGCTCATCGTCTGGAACTTCATCTACTTCTGGCCGATCTACACGGGCACCACCATCCCGCTCGACGCGTGGCGGGCGCGGATGTGGCTCGACAGCTGGGTCTAGCCGGGGCGGACACACCACGAGGGCGCGGCTGCCGGCCGCGCCCTCGTGGTCGTTGCGGGCCGCGGCCCCACCCGCGGCGCGGTGACCCAGGGTGATGACAGAGCGCGACGGAACGTACCGCGGCGTCGCGCGCAGGGCCCGGGCGGATCGAAGGCACCTCGGAGCGCGTGCGCCCGTCCGCGCTTCCCGTGACCCGGCCCCTCCCATCAGCTGGGGGGTTCCTCTCCGTCGAACCGCTCCGGAGAACTCTTGTTGACACGATCACTAAAAGTCCTCGTATCGACGCCAGCACCACATAATGGACATCTTGGGCTTTGATTCCTAGGTCCTATAGATTTCTAATGTCCGGATATGTGACGCGCCTGGGTGACACTCACGCCGCTGAGCGGTGGAGATTGCCGGAAAACACCTGGCACTCAGTGCCAGCATCGCCCTGATCGGCGGGTATTGATTCCGCGGATGCTTACCGAGGCCTTACTTCGATCTTGGAAAGCAAGGACGGTTTCGGATCTCCGCCCGAAATGTCGATGAATGGGCCTTTTGGATCGACTGAGGCGAACGCCACACCCAGGAAATCGGCACGCAGTGACCCGCACCCCTTTCCACCAGCCCATTCAATTGATCGACTTCCCTTTTATGGCATTCGCGCGCCCGTTACGGGGCGAGCACGCCTGGTAGCAGGCGGGATAGGGTGCCGCTTAATCCCTTCGGGTTGTCGCGCTTCACCAGCTGGAGGCACGAACACCTTCACGGACACGGGACCGAATCCCGCGGGCTGTCGCTTCGACGGAGACAGCAGGGAGGGGACGATCTTGAAGAATCTAGTGAGGAGGATTCGAGATCGTTGGCGAGAGCACTGGGCGCCCAGGATCACTGCTCAGCGAGTGTCGGCATGCGCCGCCGTGACGATGCTCTTACTCAGTCTGATCGACAGGTTGCATACATGGCTCTGATCGCGAAAGACCCCAGCTGAGTGATCAACCAGGGCCTTTCGACCACGATGCGCGAAGGACTCCGCTCTGATCTTCCGAGTTGCAGCTCGGATGGGCGGGGTCCTTCGTGTTGCATCACCCGGATGGGTGATGTGCGCGTCCAGACGGTATCACTGCGTGCTTTCGCGCGACCATCAATCCGGAAAAGGACCGACGGATGAGGAGCGCCCCTCCCGTCCATCCGACCTGCACTTTTCCGTGAGTGAATGCAGCAGCGGTGAATCCACTCACGAGGGTGACAATTTGCGAGTGCATCCGATGGACGGATGGGCCCGGACGGACGGGGCGTTCACTCCCGTCGACGAGGCCGGGCGGACGGAGCGGGCGGACGCCCGGGGTGACCGTCGCGCGCCGAGCCGGAGCGGTACAGGGAGAGCGGCGCCTCACGGCCGCCCCGCGGCGCCGGCGGACACGGCCGAGGCGCACGGTGTGATCGCCCAGATTCCAGTCGCATAAAGATGCGGCTGCGTGACGCCCGCTCCCCGTAGAGTGACGGGCGAACAACTTCTTGAACACGTTCAAGTTCAGGAGGTCGCCTTGGGGAGGGGAACCCATCATGCGCAAGGGGGCAAAGGTCGCCCTGGTCGGCGGCGTGTTCGCCGTCATGGTGACGGGTGCCGGATACGGCGCCTACACCATCGTGCACGGCATCGCGGGAGGGAGCGGCACGTCGTCGGACGGGGCGGACAGGGTCAGGACCGGGCCGCCGACGAGCGCCGAGATCCGTGACACCACGCACCGGTTCTTCGCGGCTTGGGAGAAGGGCGAGGCCGCGCAGGCTGCCGCCGCCACCAACAACGCGCAGGTCGCCGAGCGGCTGCTCGCCGGCTACCACGACGACGCGCACATCACGCATGTACACATCACGCCGCACCCCGCGTCCGGCGCGACCGTGCCGTTCTCGGTGCGGGCCACGGTGTCGTACGGCGGCAGGAGCAAGTCCCTTGCGTACGACACGAAGCTGACCGTCGTCCGCGGCGTCTCCACCGGGCGGGCCCTGGTCGACTGGGCGCCCTCCGTCGTGCATCCCGAACTGGAGCGCGGCGACAGTCTGGTGACCGGCGAGGCCACGGCGCCGCCCATCGAGGCGGTGGACCGCCACGACGTAGTCCTGACGAAGGAGAAGTACCCCTCGCTCGGGCCGGTCCTGGACCAACTGCGCAAGAAGTACGGCGACAAGGCGGGCGGCAGGGCGGGCATCGAACTGTCCGTACACCACGAGGACGACTCGGCACCCGACACGACACTGCTCACGCTCGCCAAGGGCAGACCGGGGAAGCTGAGGACCACGCTCAGCGCCGCTGTGCAGGCCGCCGCGGAGCGGGCGGTGACGCGGTACACGGAGTCGTCGGTCGTGGCGGTGAAGCCGAGCACCGGAGAGGTGCTGGCGGTGGCGAACCACCGCGACGACGGATTCAACGCGGCGTTCCAGGGCGAATTGGCCCCCGGCTCCACGATGAAGATCATCACCTCGGCGATGCTCATCGACAACGGTGTCACCTCGGCGAACGGATCCGCGCCCTGCCCGGACACCGCGGTGTGGCAGAGCCAGACCTTCCACAACCTCCAGGGGATGTCCGCCAACGAGCACGCCACGCTCGCCAACAGCTTCGCCCGCTCCTGCAACACGGCCTTCGTCAAACTCGTCGACGAGAAGCCGCTCACGGACGACTCGCTGACCCGCGAGGCGCAGGACCGGTTCGGGCTCGGACAGGACAACTGGGCGACCGGCATCGCCTCCTTCGACGGCCGGGTCCCCGCGTCCGGCGGTCCGGACCGGGCGGCCAACGCGATCGGGCAGGGCCAGGTCCAGATGTCCCCGCTGAACATGGCATCCGTCACAGCGACCGCCATGACCGGCGCCTTCCGGCAGCCGGTCATCGTGTCGCAGAAGCTCGACGGCCGTGAGCTGGCTCACGCACGCGGCCTGTCCGCGGGCACCGTCGCCCAGCTGCGGCAGATGATGCGGCTCACGGCGACCAGCGGCACCGCTGCGCCGGTCATGGCCGGGCTCGGCGTCGACATCGGCGCCAAGACCGGCTCGGCGGAGGTCGACGGACAGTCCAGGTCCAACAGCTGGTTCACCGGGTACCGGGGCGATGTCGCGGCGGCCGCGATGACCCAGGAGGGCGGCCACGGCGGGGCCGCGGCGGGCCCGATCGTGGCGGCGGTGCTGCGGGCCGGCGGCTGACCCGGCAGGGGGTGAGGGGCGTACCGGATCGTTACCAGGGGCAATAGGCAGGCGTTAACGGGGCGTGAGGCCACCCCCTAAGGTGTGCCTTCGGGAGAATGCCCGAGCTCGTGGAGGAGGCGGACGTGGGACAGAGAAGACGCGCCCGCGCGCGCGGAAGAACGCACCCCGCGGTGATCGGCGGAGCGGTCGCCGTCGTCCTCGGCGGTGCCGCGGTCGGTGCGTACGGCCTGTACGGCGGTGGGACGTCCGACGAGTCCCACGCGACCATCGACCAGAAGCACGTGCCGACCGGTCCGCCCACGGCGGCCGAAGTGCGGTCCGTCTCCCGCGCGTTCCTCACCGCCTGGCAGCGCGGCGACGCCCCGCTGGCCGCCCGCTCCACCGACGACGCGGCGGCCGCCCGCACCGCCCTCACCGGATACGCCCGGGACGCCCGCATCACCCACGTCACGCTGACGCCGCACCCCGCGACGGGCGCGACGGTGCCGTTCTCGGTGCGGGCCACGGTGTCGTACAAGGGGAAGAGCAAGCCCCTCGCGTACGGCTCCGAGCTCACCGTCGTCCGCCGGGCCGAGGACGGAAAGCCGCTCGTCGGCTGGAAGCCCTCCGTCGTCCACCCCGATCTGCGCCAGGGCGACCGCCTGGTCACCGGCGAGGCCGGCACACCGCCGGTCAAGGCGCTGGACAGCTCCGGCAAGGAGCTGACCACGGCGACGTACCCGTCGCTGGGCAGCGTCCTGGACGGGCTGCGCGAGAAGTACGGCGACACGGCGGGTGGCAAGGCGGGCATCGAGCTGCGCGTGGTGCGCGCGAAGGGCTCGGGGGCCAGTGCCGGGAAGAAGCCGGCCAAGGGCCTGGAGCTGCCCGACAAGACGCTCGTCACCCTCACCGAGGGCACCCCCGGCACCGTGCGGACGACGCTCAGCGCGAGCCTTCAGGCCGCGGCGGAGGACCAGGTCAAGAGCAGGTCCCGCGCCTCCGTCGTCGTCATGCGCCCCAGCACCGGCGAGATCCTTGCCGTCGCCAACTCGCGGCCGACGGGGTTCAACACGGCCCTCCAGGGCTCCCTGGCGCCCGGCTCCACGATGAAGATCGTGACGTCGTCGCTGCTCATCGACAAGAAACTGGCGTCGGCCGACAAGCCGCACCCGTGCCCCAAGTACGTGACGTACGGCGGGTGGAAGTTCCAGAACGACAACAAGTTCCAGATCAAGAACGGCACGTTCAAGGCGAGCTTCGCCGCGTCCTGCAACACGGCCTTCATCTCTCAGGCCAAGAAGCTCCACGACGACGACCTGACGAAGCAGGCCCAGCAGGTCTTCGGGCTGGGCATGGACAACTGGTCCATCGGCGTCCCGTCCTTCGACGGTGCGGTGCCGGTGCAGAGCAACGCCCAGATGGCGGCGTCGCTGATCGGGCAGGGCGGGGTGCGTATGAACCCGCTGAACATGGCGTCCGTGGTCTCCACGGCCAAGACGGGCACCTTCCACCAGCCGTACCTGGTCGCGCCGTCCGTCGACCACCGCACCCTCGCCAGGTCGACCCGCTCCCTGTCCTCGTCCACCCGGGCGCAGCTCCGGGAACTGCTCCAGTACACGGCCTCGTCGGGCACCGCGGCGAAGGCCATGGCCGGTCTGGGCCCCGACTACGGCGCCAAGACCGGTTCCGCCGAGGTCGACAACCAGAAGGAGCCCAACGGCTGGTTCACCGCCTGGCGCGGCGACCTCGCGGCCGCCGGCGTCGTCCAGGCGGGCGGCCACGGCGGCGACTCGGCGGGCCCGATCGTGGCGGCCCTGCTGAAGCTGGGCGGATGACCTGCCGCTTCGCCGTCGTCCCGGCCTCCGGAACTCGTTCGCGTGTCCGGTACACCTACCGCTAGGTTGCGGGCCATGACCGAATCCGAGAGCGTCGCCGCGCGCCCCCGCTTCGCGGAAGTCCTGCACGGGACGGGGCCGACCGACGCGGTCCACTCCCCCCTCGGCCGCGCGGCCGTCCGGCCCGGCGCGGGAACCTCGCACACGATGTGCCCGATGCCCCCGAAGACCCCGGCCGCCCCTGCGGGCGCCGTCCTGGCGGACGTGCGCGAGACGGCCTCGTGACGCCGCTCGTCGCGGTGGCCGTCCTGTTCGCGGCCGTCACCCACGCGGGCTGGAACGCCATCGCCCACGCCATCAAGGACCAGTTGGTCGCCTTCACTCTGATCGGCGGCGGCGCGGCAGCGGTCAGCGTGGTGCTCGCGTGCTTCGCCCCGCTGCCCGAGACCGCCGCCTGGCCCTACCTGGTGGCATCGGCGATCCTGCACACCGCCTACCAGGTGCTGCTCATGCGGTCGTTCTCGCTGGGCGACTTCGGCCAGATGTACCCCATCGCCCGCGGTACGGCCCCGCTCGTGGTGACGGTGCTCGCCGCCGTGTTCGCCGGCGAGTCCCTCGGCGCCTGGCAGGCGGCGGGCGTGGCCGTGGCATCCGCGGGTCTCCTCGGTCTTGCGCTGTGGGGCCTGCGCGGCGCGGGCGCGCGGCCGCACGGGCCCGCGCTGACCGCGGCGGTGGCGACGGGCCTGTCCATCGCCGCGTACACGGTCGTCGACGGCCTCGGCGTACGCGCCTCCGGCACCCCCCTGGGCTACATCGCCTGGCTGCTGATCCTGGAGGGCACGCTGATCCCGGCGTACGCGCTGTGGGCGCGGCGTGGTGCGCTGCTCGTCCAGCTGCGGCCGTACGCGGCCCGCGGGCTCCTCGGCGCCGTCATGTCGATGGCGGCCTACGGCCTGGTCCTGTGGGCCCAGACCCGGGCCGCGCTCGCCCCCGTCGCGGCGCTGCGCGAGTCCTCGATCATCGTGGGCGCCGCGATCGGAACCCTCTTCTTCAAGGAGCGCTTCGGCACGCCGCGGCTGGTCGCGGCGGCCCTGATGGTGGCGGGCATCGGCCTGATGCTGCACGCGAGCTAGACTCCCGCGGTTCGGGTGCCTCCGCCGGCGGCAGCACGGGCACGACCGGCCGCGGGCGATGCCCGATTCACCCCAATCCGGTGATACGTGCCGGTCCTTGGACCCGCGGGCCGACCGGCAAGACGCCCCCTAGAGCCCTGTCACCGTCCGTACCGCGTGGACCAGTGCCTGGGCGCGCGGGTCCGCGGTGACGCCCTTCTGGTGACCGTTGGTCACATAGCCGAAGGCGATACCGGTGCCGGGGTCGGCGAAGCCGAGCGAACCGCCCCGGCCGGGGTGCCCGAAGGAGCCGGGCCCGAGGAGCGGCGACGCGGCGCCGTGCAGCATGTATCCGAGCCCGAAGCGGGTCCCGACGACCAGCACGCGGTCGGGTCCGGCGGACTCCTCGGCACGGGCCGCCGCGACGGTCTGCGGGGTGAACAGCCGGCCCGCCCCGTCCACTTCCCCGATCAGCGCCGCGTAGAAGCGGGCCAGGGCGTCCGCCGTGGCGATGCCGTTGGACGCGGGCAGCACGGCCGCGCGGTAGGCAGGGTCGTTCTCGTCGGGAGCCGGTTCGATCGCGCCGAAGGCGCGGCGGGTGAGGGACGCGGGGTCGGCATAGGCCTCGGCGACGTTCCGCCTGGGGCGGGTGCGCAGGCCGCCCGGCGGGACGGGGGCCTCGACCGGTCCGACCCGGCCGACGCGGTGCGCCTCGGCCTCCGGCAGCCCGACCCACAGGTCGAGCCCGAGCGGCCCGGCCAGCTCGTCGGCGATCCACCGGCCGATGGAGCGGCCGGTCACCCTCCGCACGAGCTCACCGGTGAGCCAGCTGTACGTCTGCGCGTGGTAGCCGTGGTCCGTGCCGGGCTCCCAGAACGGGGCCTGGGCGGCGACGGCGGCGGCACCCCGCTCGGGGTCGGCGGCCTCGGCGGGGGTGAGCGGCCGGTCGAGCGCGGGTATGCCCGCACGGTGCGCCAGGACGTGGCGGACGAGGGTGCGCTCCTTGCCCCGGGCCTTGAACTCGGGCCAGTGGGCGCCGACCGGTGCGTCCAGGTCCAGTTCCCCGCGCTGGTGGAGGAGCAGCAGCACGGCCGCGGCGACGCCCTTCGTCGCGGACCGGACGATCTGCGCGGTCCCCCGCTCCCAGGGCGCGCCGTCGGGGCCCCCGTCGACGTCGCGGGTGCCGGCCCACAGGTCGACGACCTTGTGCCCGTCGCGGTAGACGGCGACCGCGGCACCCCGTTCACCGCGGTCGGCGAAGTTGCGTACGAACGCTTCCCCGACCGGCTCGAAGCCCGCGGCGACGGTGCCGTTCACGACCACGCCTTCCTCCACCACGTCCGTGCTCCCTGTCTGTCGGTGTGCCGCTGGCAGTCTCGGTGATTGCGACAGTAGGTGCAACACGCATGGATCATCTACGATTCCCAGCCCAGGAGCAGGGATGCATCGATATTTCCTCGGTCGCCAAGCGGACGGGGGCGGGTGAGCGGCGGTCGCGCGGCACCTGCGTCGCGCGCGAGCGCAGCCCATCGCCGTCGCGTGCGTCACGCGCCCGTGGTCACGGACCTCGGGTCGAAGCCGAAGGGCAGCTCAAGGCGGTGGGCGCGCATCAGGTCCTCGTCGGCGAGGACGTCGCCGGTCGGGCCGTCGGCGGCGATCACGCCGTCACTGAGGATCATCGAGCGCGGGCACAGCTCCAGCGCGTACGGCAGGTCGTGGGTGACCATGAGGACGGTGACGTCCAGGGAGCGCAGGATGTCGGCGAGTTCGCGGCGGGACGCCGGGTCGAGGTTGGAGGAGGGCTCGTCGAGGACGAGGATCTCCGGCTCCATCGCGAGGACGGTGGCGACGGCGACCCGGCGGCGCTGCCCGAAGGACAGATGGTGCGGGGGCCGGTCGGCGAACGCCGCCATGCCCACGCGCTCCAGCGCGCCGCGCACCCGCTCCTCCAGCTCGGCCCCCTTGATCCCGGCGGCCGCCGGGCCGAAGGCCACGTCCTCGCGGACGGTCGGCATGAACAACTGGTCGTCCGGATCCTGGAAGACGATGCCGACCCGGCGCCGGATCTCGGCCATGTGCTGCTTGCCGACGGGCAGCCCGGCGACCTGCACGCTGCCGGCGCCGCCGGACAGGATGCCGTTGAGGTGCAGGACGAGCGTGGTCTTCCCGGCGCCGTTCGGGCCGAGCAGGGCGACGCGCTCGCCGCGCCCGATCGTGAAGTCGACCCCGAAGAGGGCCTGGTGGCCGTCGGGGTAGGCGAAGGCGAGGCCGGCCACCTCCAGGGAGGGCGGCGTGGTCACGGGGTCCGTGGACGGTGTTGCGGTCACAGGGTCCATCCCAGCAGACAGACGACAAGGGCGGAGAAGGGGAGGGCCAGCGCGTAGGTCCACTGGGCCCGGGTGGCGGCCACCTCGTCGATGACCGGCATCGAGCCCGCGTAACCGCGACTGACCATGGCGAGGTGCACGCGCTCGCCGCGCTCGTAGGAGCGGATGAACAGGGCGCCCGCCGACTTGGCGAGGACGCCCCAGTGGCGTACGCCGCTGGCCTCGAAGCCGCGCGACTCCCGCGCGATCCGCATCCGGCGCATCTCGTCCGTGATGACGTCCCCGTACCGGATCATGAACGAGGCGATCTGCACGAGCAGCGGCGGGAGCTTCAGGCGCTGCAGGCCGAGGAGGAGTTCGCGCAGTTCGGTGGTGGAGGCGAGCAGGACGGACGCGGCGACGCCGAGGGTGCCCTTGGCGAGCACGTTCCAGGCGCCCCACAGTCCGTTGACGCTCAGGGACAGCCCGAGCACGTCGACCCGCTCGCCGCCCGCGACGAACGGCATGAGCACCGCGAACGCCACGAACGGCACCTCGATCAGCAGCCGCTTCAGCAGGAAGCCCGCCGGGATCCGGGCCGCGTACGCGACGACGGCGAGCAGCGCCGCGTACAGCGCGAACGCCCACATCGCCTCGCGCGGCGTGGACACGACGACCACGACGAAACAGAAGACGGCGGCGAGCTTGGTGTGCGGGGGCAGCGCGTGCACGGGCGAGTGCCCGTGCCGGTAGAGCTTGTGTGCGTGGCCTGCGCCCATGTCAGGCCCCCGTCGAACGGTATACGGCGCGCACGGGTGCGGCACCCCCGGATGCGACGCGCTCGGACTCGGCAGCCATGTCAGACGCCTTCGGGCAGCGACGCCGGGCCCGCATCGGCGCTGCGGCGGCGGCGCAGCACCCAGAACACCGCGCTGCCGGCGACGACCGTCGCCCCGACGCCGATCACGCCGGCGAGGCCGCCGGAGAGCCGGGCGTCGGCGATGTCCTTGACCCCGTACCCGGCGAGCGGCGAGTCCTCGGACGCGTGCTTCTGCTCCTTCGTGTCGATGCCCTGGTCGTGCGCGACCTTCTCCAGGCCGTCGGGGCTCGCGGAGGCGTAGTAGCTGACGAAGCCCGCGAGGACGAGGGAGGTGGCGATGCCGGCGATCCACACCTTGCGCGAGGAGCGGGCTGCGGGCACGGCGACGGGGGCGGCGGCCGGGGCATCGACCAGTTCCCCGCCGACCCGCAGCTTCAGCTGCTGCTGGAGGCCGCGGGCCCCGTACACCAGGTCGGGCCGGACCGCGATGACCGCGCCGACCGTGAGGGCGGTGATGACGGCCTCGCCGATGCCGATGAGGACGTGGACGCCGACCATCGCGGTCGCGACCTTGGCGATCGGCACGTCCGTGGTGCCGCCGATGGCGTAGATCAGTGTGAACACCACGGCCGCGGCCGGTACGGACACCAGCGCGGCAGTGAAGGACGCCACGGTGATGGAACGCCGCCGACGGGGCAGGAGCTTCACCAGGACACGGAAGACGGCATAGGCCACGACGGTCGTCGCGATCGCCATGTCGGTGACGTTCACGCCCAGCGCGGTGAGACCGCCGTCGGCGAAGAGGACACCTTGCATGAGGAGCACGACGGAGACGCAGAGGACCCCGGTGTACGGCCCGACAAGTATCGCCGCGAGCGCCCCGCCGAGCAGATGGCCGCTGGTCCCCGCGGCGACCGGGAAGTTCAGCATCTGCACGGCGAAGATGAACGCGGCGACCAGGCCCGCGAGCGGCGCGGTCCGTTCGTCCAGCTCGCGCCGGGCTCCGCGCAGGCTGACGGCGACGGCGCCCGCGGCCACCACACCGGTGACCGCCGAGACGGGTGCGTTGATGAATCCGTCGGGGACATGCATGAGCGGGCTCCGAGGGTGGGAGTTCGGCCGTTGTCTGGAACCGTTCGATGATAGTGCCTTATTGCGAACTGCTTGCAAGAGCGCATCGAGGCCGAATATCCCGAGGATTAAACCTGGAAATATGGGACATTAAAGGACATACGTCACTGGGTCGAAGGACAGGGCCGGGCACACAGCCGGGCCGGGGTGCACCGGTGCACGGGAACCGTGTGCACAACGAGGGTGAGGAGTCGGACGATGTCAGCCGCCATCGAGCAGCACGCACGGGCCCACATCGCCACGGACTCCGCGGTGGGCGAGCGTCCGGTGCCCGTGGCGCTGCGCTACGACCCCGACTCCGATCCGAACCTCGTCCGGCTGCGGCTGCCCGGCGCCCCCGGGGACGCCCGCAACGACTGGCTGTTCGCGCGCGAGCTCCTGGAGGAGGGGTTGCGGGCCCCCGCCACGGGGGGTGATGTGCGGATCTGGCCCTGCGGACGGGTCCAGACCGTGATCGAGCTGCACTCCCGCGAGGGCACCGCGGTCGTCTGGTTCGACTCCTCGACCCTGATCCGCTTCCTGAACCGCATCTACTCCGCCACGGCGTCCGCGGTCCGCTAGCTCCTCGTCGACGGACGGTGCCCCTTCCCGCAACCGGGAAGGGGCACCGTCCGTGGGAGTCCGCGGGAGGCTCAGACGCGCGCCAGCTGCCGCTCGCCGTCGGGGTCCGGGTCGCCCTGGGAGCGGTCCTCGGCCCCGGTACGCAGCCCCTCGCCCTCGACGTCCACGTTGGGCAGGGCCCGGTCCAGCCACCGCGGCAGCCACCAGGCCGCCCGGCCGAGCAGCGCCAGCACCGCCGGCACGATCGCCATCCGCACCACGAACGCGTCGAAGAAGACGGCGACCGCGAGCCCGAACCCGATCATCTTGACCATCTGCTCGCTGGATCCGATGAACCCGGAGAACACGGCGATCATGATGACGGCCGCGGCGGTCACCACGCGCGCCCCGTGCCGGAACCCGGTCACGATCGCCTGCCCGGGCCGCTCCCCGTGGACGTACGCCTCACGCATCCGCGTCACGAGGAACACCTCGTAGTCCATCGCGAGACCGAAGACGACACCCACCATGAAGATCGGCATCATCGACATGACCGGGCCGGTCTGCTCGACCCCGAACAGGGAGCCGAGCCAGCCCCACTGGAAGACCGCGACGACCGCACCGAGCGCGGCGAGCACGGAGAGCAGGAAGCCGAGCGCGGCCTTCAGCGGCACGAGCACCGAGCGGAACACCACGATCAGCAGCAGGAAGGCCAGACCGACGACCAGCGCCAGATAGGGCAGCAGCGCGTCGTTCAGCTTCTGCGAGACGTCGATGTTCATGGCCGTGGTGCCGGTGACCATGATCTTCGCACCGGTGTCCGACGCGATCTCGCCCCGCTCGCCGCGGATCGCATGGACCAGGTCCTCGGTCCTCGTGCTGCTCGGCTTGGAGTCGGGGACGACGCTGATCATCGCGGTGTCCCCGGCCTTGTTGTACGTCGGCGGGGTCACCACCTGGACGTCGGGCAGACCCTTGACCTTCTTGGCGACCTCGCCGACGGCGGCCTTCGGGTTCTTGGCGTCCCGGGTGTCGGTGACGACCATCAGCGGGCCGTTGACGCCGGGGCCGAAGCCGTCCGAGAGCAGGTCGTAGGCCTTGCGCTGGGTCGTCGACACCGGCTGCGAACCGTCGTCGGGCAGGCCGAGTTCGAGCGAGGCGGCCGGGACGGCGACCGCGCCGAGCCCGATGACGCCGAGGAGCAGCACGGCGACCGGGCGGCGGACGACGAAGCTGGCCCAGCGGGTGCCCATGTTCGGCTTGCCGGCGGCCGCCTTCGCCTTGGCGCGGCCCCCGCCGAGCAGCCTGCTCTTCTCGCCCATCGGCTTCACCCGCCTGCCGGCGTAGCCGAGCAGGGCCGGGATCAGCGTGAGGGCGATGAGGACGGCGATGGCGACGGTGGCCGCCGCCGCGACGCCCATCTTCGTGAGCATCGGGATGTTGACCACGGCGAGGCCGACCAGGGCGATGACGACGGTCAGTCCGGCGAAGACGACGGCGGAGCCCGCGGTGCCGACGGCCCGGCCCGCGGCCTCCTCGCGCTCCCGGCCCTCGGCGAGTTCGGCGCGGTAGCGGGAGACGATGAAGAGCGCGTAGTCGATGCCGACGGCGAGGCCGATCATCGTGGCCAGCGTGGAGGTGGTCGAGCCCAGGTCGAGGGTGCTGGCGAGCGCGGCGATCGACGAGACGCCGATGCCGACGCCGATCAGGGCGGTGACCAGCGGCAGCCCGGCCGCGAGCAGCGAGCCGAAGGTGATCACGAGGACGACCGCGGCGATGCCGATGCCGACGACCTCGCCGGCCCCGGTCTCCGGGACCGCCTGGAGCGCGTCACCGCCGACCTCGACGGTCAGCCCCGACGCACGCGCGTCCTGCGCCGCGTCCTTGAGCGCGTCGCGCGAGGAGTCCTTCAGCTCCATGCCGGAGACCTTGTACGAGACCTGCGCGTAGGCGGTCCTGCCGTCCTTGCTGATGGTCCGGGCCCGGAACGGGTCGGCGACCCGCGCCACCTCGGAGCCGGAGCCGAGCTTCTTGACGGTCTTCTCGACGGTGGACCTGTTGTCGCGGTCGGTCATCTTCTCGCCGTGGGGCGCATGGAAGACGACCCGGGCGGTGGCGCCGTTCGCCGTGGTGCCGGGGAAGCGTTTCTCCAGCAGGTCGAAGGCGTGCTGCGCCTCGGTGCCGGGGATCGAGAAGGAGGTGGTGCCCGGCGCCGGTGCGTTGGCGGCGCCGACACCCGCGAGGGTCAGCAGGGCCACCCATATCAGGGCGGCGAAGTGCCGTCGCCGGAAGGCGAGTCGGCCGAGTCGGTACAGGAACGTGGCCACGGGGGCGTACTCCCGGTCAGGTCGTGGGTCAACGGGGCAGGGGTCATCGGCCCGACGACGTGAGCGGTCGCGTCAGGAAACGAGGTGCGGAAGGACTGGGGCGGGTCAGACGCCGAGGGCGGGGAGGACCACGGCGTCGATGTACGTGGTGAGGTAGGCCTTGTCGACGGGCACGTTCTCGATGAGCGGCCGGGCGACGAAGGCTCCGACGAACATCGGGACGACGAGACGCAGTGCGGGATTGTCCGCGGCGACCTCGCCACGCTCCACGGCGCGCAGCAGCAGCTGGTCGAGGCCGGTCATCTCCGGCTCGATCAGCAGCTCGCGGAACGCCTTGTGCAGATCGGGGTTGTCGTGCACCGCCATGGCCAGGCCCCGCATCAGCGCGGAGTCCTCCGCCATCCGGCAGTCGTCCTCACGGCTGGCCATCTCGTGGAAGTCGCCCCGCAGGCTCCCGGTGTCGATCTCGGCGAGGCACACCGGCTTGCGGTGCCGCAACGCCTTGACGACCAGCTCGGGCTTGCTCCCCCACTGGCGGTAGAGGGTGGCCTTGCTGGACCGGGTGCGGGCGGCGACGGCGTCCATGGTGAGCGCGTCGTACCCGACGTCCCGGAGCAGGTCGAGCACGGCTTCGTACAGCTCGGCCTCACGCTCGGGCGTGATCCTGCTGCGCCGTGGGGCCTCGGCCATGCCTGCCTCCCGCTCCGTACGAAACGGTTTCGTACGCCTCAAAGCTACCCCACCGCCTAGCGAAACGAAACCGTTTCGTACGTGTGCTGTGCCACAGGCCGGGACGGCCTTGCCACCACAGGCCGGCACGGCCTTGCGCGCACGGGCCCGGACGGCTCCCGGCACCGGCCCGGGCGCCTGCACCCGGTACGGGCCCGGCCCGCCCTCGCGCCACGAGTTGCCGCGGCCTGCCGACCGGCCAAGCATGAGTAGGTGAGCGACGCACACGGCGACCACGCCTATCTGCGATTTCCCCATCTGCACGGCGACCGGCTCTGCTTCGCCGCCGAGGACGACCTGTGGCTGGCTCCCCTCACCCCCGACGGCACCTGCGACGAGCGGGCCTGGCGGCTCACCGTCGACCGGACCAAGGTGAGCCACCCGCGGTTCTCGCCGGACGGCACCCTGATCGCGTTCACGAACTGGCGCAGCCTCGACCCGGAGATCCATCTTGCACCGGTCGACGGCGGCAGCCCGACCCGGCAGCTGACGTACTGGGGCAGCACCGACACCCGCGTCTGCGGCTGGGCCCCGCCCGAGAAGGACGGCCACCCCGACATCCTGGCCGTCGGCTCGCACGGCCAGCCGTTCTCCTACTTCAGCTGGGCCTACCGCGTCCCCACCGACGGCTCACCAGGCGACAAGTTGCCCTGGGGCCCGGTCCACGACATCGCGATCGCCGACGTCGGCGGCAAGCATCTGACCCTGCTTCTCACGGGCAAGCCGCCGCACGAGCCCGCCTCCTGGAAGCGGTACCGCGGCGGCGCCATGGGACGGCTCTGGCTGCACGGCGAACGGCTGCTGCCGGACGTCGAAGGCCACCTGGCGTCACCGATGTTCGTCGACGGCCGGATCGCCTTCCTCTCCGACCACGAGGGCATCGGCAACCTGTACTCGTGCCTGCCCGACGGCTCCGACCTGCGCCGCCACACCGACCACGACGCCTTCTACGCCCGCAACGCCGCGTCCGACGGCCGGCGCGTCGTCTACCAGTGCGCCGGTGACCTGTGGATCGTCGACGCGCTGACCCCCGACTCGGTACCGCGCATGCTCGACGTACGCCTCGGCGGTCCGCGCACCGGGCGCCGCCCCTACCAGGTGCCTGCCTCGCAGAACGTCGAGGGACTGTCCGTCGACACGACCGGCCGGGCCAGCGCCGTCGTCGTACGCGGCAGCCTGTACTGGCTCACGCACCGCGACGGGCCCGCCCGCACCATCGCGGACACCCCCGGGGTGCGGGTGCGGCTGCCGGAGATGCTGGGCACGGGCGGACAGGTCGCCTACGTCACCGACGCGGACGGCGAGGACGCCGTCGAGATCGCCTATCTGCCGCGCGCGAGCGGCGTCAGGGAGCCGCGGCGACTGGCGTCAGGCCTGCTCGGCCGGGTCCTCGAAATGGTCTCCGACCCGGAGGGCGAGCGGCTCGCGATCGCGGCGCACGACGGCCGGCTGCTGCTGCTCACCGTGGGCGAGGAGGCAGGGGGCGAACCCTCCCCGGACGAGGAGTCCCCGCCCGAGGTCATCGAGGTGATCCGGTCCGACAACGGCCCCGTGCGGGACCTGGCCTTCTCCCCCGACGGGGACTGGCTGACCTGGTCGCACCCGCACATCGGACGCTCCCTGCGGAAGATCAAGATGGCGCGGATCACCGGGCCGGGACCACGGACGATCGTCGACGTCACCAACGGCCGCTTCGAGGACGAGAGTCCGGTCTTCACCCGCGACGGCCGCTATCTGGCCTTCCTCTCCTGGCGCGGCTTCGACCCCGTCTACGACGTCCACACCGGCGACCTGTCCTTCCCGCTGGGCTGCCGCCCCTATCTCGTCCCCCTCTCCTCCGCCACCCCCTCCCCCTTCGCACTGCTGCCGGACGGCCGCCCCGCGGCGGGCGGCCTCGACCCGACCGAGGCCGAGGAGGAGGGCGGCGAGGGGTACGTCACCGTCGAGGCGGAGGGACTGGAGAGCCGGGTCACCCCCTTCCCGGTGGCCGCGTCCAAGTACTCGGCCCTGCACCCGGTGGCGGGAGGCGGGCTCGTGTGGCTGCGGTGGCCCATCTCGGGCGCGCTCGGCGAGACCTTCGTCAACCCGGCCGACCCCTCGGTCCGCCCCACCCTCGAGCACTTCGACATCGTCAAGGCCCGCAAGGCCGAACTCGTCCCGCATCTGGACATGTTCGCGGTCAGCGGCGACGGCACCCGGCTCGTCGTGGCGGACAGCGGTGAGCTGAAGGCGGTGCCCGCCACCGAGCCCGGGGACCTGGACTCGACGGTCTGGATCGACCTGCGCCGCATCCTGCACGAGGTCGACCCGACGGCGGAGTGGCGGCAGGCGTTCGACGAGGCCGGACGGATCACCCGCGACTACTTCTGGGCCCCGAACATGTGCGGCATCGACTGGTCGGGGGTGCTCGACCAGTACCGGCCGCTGGTCGAACGCGTCGCGTCCCCCGACGAGTTCGCGGACCTGCTGCGCGAGGTGCTCGGCGAACTGGGCACGTCCCACGCCTACGTCACGCCCGCGCGCCGCAACGAGGGCCCCCCGCACTACCAGCGCGCCATCGGCCTGCTCGGCGCCAACCTGGTGCGCCGTGGCGACCACTGGGTGGTCAAGCGCATCCTGCCCGGCGACTCGTCGGACTCCAAGGCCCGCTCACCGCTGGCGGGCACCGGGATCCGCGAGGGTGCGGCCCTCACCCATATCGACGGCCGGCGGGTGGACCCGGTGACGGGCCCGTACCCGCTGCTCGCCGCTGCGGGCGGCACCACCGTCGAACTGACCTTCGCCCCGGCCGAGGGCGAGGGCCCCTCACGCCGGGTCGCGGTGATCCCCCTCATCGACGAGCGACCCCTGCGCTACCAGGACTGGGTGGCCAAACGCCGCGAGGTGGTACGGGAGTTGAGCGACGGCAACTGCGGCTATCTGCACATCCCCGACATGGGCGGCTCCGGCTGGGCCCAGTTCAACCGCGATCTGCGCATGGAGGTCACCCGCCCCGCGCTCATCGTGGACGTGCGCGGCAACGCGGGCGGCCACATCAGCGAGCTGGTGGTGGAGAGCCTGACCCGGACCATCCTGGGCTGGGACCTGACCCGGAACGCCCAGCCGGTGTCGTACGCCTCCAACGCCCCGCGCGGCCCGATCGTGGCCCTCGCCGACGAGGCGACGTCGTCGGACGGCGACATGATCACGGCGGCCTTCAAACTGCTCGAAATCGGCCCGGTGGTGGGCCAGCGCACCTGGGGCGGGGTCGTCGGCATGACGGGGCGGCACCGCCTGGGCGACGGCACGGTGATCACCGTTCCCATGAACGCGGCCTGGTTCGACGCGTACGGCTGGGCCATCGAGAACCACGGTGTCGACCCCGACATCGCGGTCCTGCGCACGCCCCTGGACTGGGCGGAGGGCCGTCACGCGGGCCTCGACGACGCCGTCCAGGTGGCCCTGGACCTGCTCACCGAACACTCCGCCGCCACGCCGCCCGACTACTCGGACGTCCCCGACCGGTCCCGCCCGAAGCTGCCGCCGCGGTGAACACCGCCGCCCGCCGCCGTGCCACACCTGCGCGGCACCCGGCACCCCGGCCGGCCCCGCACCGCGAAGGGCGCACCCCGGAAAGAGGTGCGCCCCTGCGTTGGCCGACGTGACGTCAACTACGCGTCGTAGTCCATGTCCTGTCGATCCCGGTCCTCACGGGTGGTCCGCTCGGCCTCGTCCTCCTGGATCTGCGGACGACGCGACTGCGGCTGCTGGTGCGAACGCTCCTGCGAGGAGGGGCGCTGCGGCGACTGACGCTGCCCACCCTGCTTGGCACCGCCGGCCTTCCGCTTGGCCTGCTCGGCGAGCTGCTCGCCCTTGTCCTTGAACTGATCCTGCATGCCCATGAGTTTCACTCCCGTAGTGGGTGAGGGGATCGGGCCTCGACCAGACTGACACGCCCGGACATACATCGCATTTCGATCAGTTACGGTCCGCTACCGCCCCCCGCGCACCCAGGGCTAACGCCCGGCGCGCTCCCGCTCGTCCGCGGCGCCGCCCTCCCCCACGAGGCCGGTGGAGACGCTGCCGAGCCGCGGCTCGAACCGCCGCATCTCGCGCTGCCCCACGGCTCCGATGATCCCGGGCAGATATCCGCGCACCGACTGCATCCCGCGCAGCCACCACTGCGCGTAGACATGGCTCGAGCGGCGCTCGATGCCGGCGACGATCCGGTCGACCGCGGGTCCCAGCGGATACGTCTTGTTGGACGGCCACGGCAGCCGCTGCCTGAGCTCCCGCATGACGTCGTCACGGTCGGCCCCGCGGACCATGTCCGTGTCGGTCCACGACAGATACCCGACCCCGACCCTGACGCCCCGGTAGCCGACCTCGGCCCGCAGGCTGTGCGCATACGCCTCGACACCCGACTTGGACGCGCAGTACGCGGTCATCATCGGCGCCGGCGTGATCGCCGCGAGCGAGGCGATCTGGAGCAGATAGCCACGGCTCTCGATCAGCACCGGCAGGAACGCCCGTGCCGTGACCGCCGACCCGATCAGGTTGACCTCGATGACCCGCCGCCACGCCTCGGGGTCCGAGTCGACGAAGGGCCCGCCCGAAGCGACCCCCGCGTTGGCGACGACGATGTCGACCTTTCCGAACCGCTGCTTCACCTCCTGCGCGACCCGCGCCATCGCCTCGTGGTCGGTGACATCGGCGTACCAGTGGTCGCTGTCGGTGTGCAGCCGCCCGGACACCTCCTTGAGGGCGTCCGGCTCCAGCCCGACCAGCGCGATCCGCGCCCCGCGGGCCGACAGCTTGCGGGCCAGCAGCTCGCCCACTCCACGGGCGGCACCCGTGACGACGGCGACCTGACCTTCCAGACTCACCCTGCTCATGCTGACGCTGCCCCCTTCACCTGCACGTACGTCTCGACGAGTTCCCTTATCCGGCCGGTGACCGCCTCCGGGGCCTCCACCGGTGTCATATGGCCGAGCCCGGTCAGCTCGGTGACGCCGACGCACTGCGGCAGCGCGGCGACCAGACTCCGCGTGTGCACGACGGGCGTCAGCCGGTCGGCCGTACCCACGACGACCGCCGTCGGCATGCTCAGCCGCCGCACGCCGGCGTCCAGGTCGAGCCCGGCCAGCACCTGCGACCAGCCGTGCCGCACGGTGCGCGGGCAGGCGTGCACGATCCGGGCACACACGTCGACCTTGTCCGCGGCGGCCCCCGGGCTCATCGTGGCGTACCGCAGGATCTTCCTGGCGAGCGGTGTCACCGGTCCGAGCGGCGCCCGCGAGCCGAGGACGGCGTGGGTGACACGGGTCCGCAGCCGCCCCGCGCGCAGCGGCACCACCAGCGACTCGGCCACCAGCTGCGAGCTTCCGGTGGAGCAGAGCAGCACGGCCGCCGCGTGCTCGTGGAACTTCGCCCGGTCCGCCGCCGCCATCATCGTCATCCCGCCCATGGAGTGCCCGACGAGCACGGCGCGCTCCCCGGGCTCCAGGGCCGTGGCGAGCACCGCCTCCAGGTCGTCGGCGAGCGCCCGCGTGCTGTATCCGCCGTGCCCGCCGGGTGCCGGGCTGCGCCCGTGGCCGCGCTGGTCGTAGGCGATGACACGGTGGCCGTCGGCGAGGGCGCGGATCTGTGCGGCCCAGAACGCCGTCGAACAGGTCCAGCCGTGCGAGAGCACCACGGCCGGCGCGCCCTCGGGCCCGTGCACCTCGACGTGCAGCCGGGAGCCGTCGGCGGAGACCGCGGTCAGCTCCTGTGCGGGCGCCGGCGGCGCGAACGGCCCGGACGTCACATGGGTCAGTCTGCTCATGCCCCCGCCTCCACCTTCTTCGTACGGGCACCCTTGCGGGCCGCCGCGCCGTCCGCGGCCCCCTGCGCCCCGGTCCTCGTCCCCGCGGCCGCCGGCTCCTCGGCCCTGGGTGGCCGGATCACCTCGTACTCGGCGAGGTCGACACGGCGCGTGGCGGTGCGGAACTCCGTTGTCGTACCGGGCCATACGGTCGTGTTGACGCCGTTGGCGTCGAGGTACCAGCTGGTGCAGCCGCCGGTGTTCCACACCGTGCGCTTCATGCGCTCCTGGACCTTGTCGTTCCAGGCGGTGACGGCGTCCGGGCGGGCACCGAGGGCGACCCGGCCGCCGAGCACACCGAGCTGGCGCAGATAGTCGGCCATGTAGTTCAGCTGGGACTCGATCATCAGGATCATCGAGGAGTTCCCGAGCCCGGTGTTGGGGCCGATGATCGTCATCCAGTTGGGGAAGCCTGCCGCGGTCGCGCCGCGCAGCGACCGCATGCCGTCCTTCCAGCTCTCGGCGAGCGTGCCGCCGTCGGCGCCCACCACCCGCTCGGCGATCGGCATGTCGGTGACGTGGAACCCGGTGCCGAAGACGATCGCGTCGGCCTCGGTCTCGGTGCCGTCGGCGGCGACGAGGGTCGAGCCGCGGACCTCGGCGAGGCCGCTCGCGACCACGTCCACATTGGGCCGGGCGAGCGCCGGGTAGTAGGTGTTGGAGAGCAGGATCCGCTTGCAGCCGATCCGGTACGTCGGCGTCAACTTGGCACGCAGCGCCGGGTCCTTGACGGCACGGGCCATGTTCCGCTTGGCGAGCCGCTCGATCAGGCCGAGTTCGTCGGGGCGCTTGGTGAACGCCTGGACCTGGAGTTCCCGGATGCCCCACAGGAGGCCGCGGCGGGCCTGGGTGGTGAACGGCAGCTGCCGGTGCAGCCAGCGCTCCACGCCCGTGATGTTCCGGTCGGCGCGCGGCATCACCCACGGCGGGGTGCGCTGGAACAGCGTCAGCCTGGCGACGTCCGGCTGGATCGCGGGCACGATCTGGATCGCCGACGCCCCCGTGCCGATCATGGCGACCCGCTTGCCCGTGAGGTCGAAGTCGTGGTCCCAGCGGGCCGAGTGGAAGACCTTGCCGGGGAAGGTGTCGAGGCCCGGGATGTCCGGGACCTTGGGGTCGGAGAGCGGCCCGGTGGCGGAGACCACGACGTCGGCGGTCAGCGTGGCCCCCCTGGTCGTCTCGATCTCCCACCACAGCTCGTCCGCGTCCCAGCGCATCAGCTTCACCTCGGAGTCGAAGCGGATGTGCGGGCGCAGCCGGTACACGTCGGCGACGTGCTCCAGGTACGCCGCGATGTGCTCCTGCCCGGAGAAGGTGCGCGGCCAGTCGGGGTTGGGCGCGAACGAGAACGAGTACAGATGCGAGGGCACGTCGCAGGCGCAGCCCGGGTAGCTGTTGTCGCGCCAGGTGCCGCCGACCGCGCCGGCCCGCTCCAGCACCACGAAGTCGGTGATGCCCTCGCGGCGCAGCCGGACCGCGGCCCCGAGCCCCCCGAAACCGGACCCGATCACGGCCACCCGGACGTGCTCGCGCCCGCTTCCCCGCTCCCCCTTCCCGGACGGCCCCGACGCCCCGGTCGTCGCCCTTGCCGTCTTCCCGGCCCTCTCCCCGGTCGTCCCCGCCATACCGGCGCCTCCCTTGCCGCGATTCCGCCAGTAAACACTGGCGCGATGAGGAGCGTAGAGCAGCGCGGTACTCATGGGTAGGGGTCGGGACGAGGGAGTTACCCGCGGTACGACCCGTGCAGAACATAGGCTGATCCCGTGACAGAGGGATCAGGGAAGCGCGAGTACCGCATGGAGGAGCTGGCCAGGGAAGCCGGCATCACGGTGCGCACCCTGCGCTTCTACCGCGAGCGCAAGCTGATCCCGCCACCCCGGCGCGAGGGCCGCATCGCCTGGTACGACGACCACCATCTGGCCCGGCTGCGCACCATCGCGGCACTCCTGGAGCGCGGTCACACCCTCAGCGGCATCGCCGAACTCGCCGAGGCCTTCGACCACGGCCGCGACGTGGGCGAGCTGCTCGGACTCGGCGCCCCCACCGAGGAGATCCCGGTCCGCCTCACCCCCGGGGAGCTCGCCGACCACTTCGCCGGCCAGGTCACCCCGGAGAACCTCGCCGCCGCCCTCGACCTCGGCTACCTCGGCACCGACGGCGAGGAGATCGTCCACGTCAGCCGCCGCCTGCTCGACGTGTCGTCCGCACTCGTCCACGAGGGCATCCCCCTCGCCGCGGTCCTGGAGGCGGGCCGGCGCGTGCGCGAACACGCCGACGCGATGGCCGAGTTGTTCGCCGACATGGTCCTCGCACACGCAAGGGAGTCCGACATCGAACGCCTCCGCCCGCTGGCGAAGAGCGTGGTCGAGGCGGAACTCTCCCTGGCCCTGGACCGCCGGCTGGCCGCGCAGCGACGCAACGGGGCCTGAGCCGGGCCCGGCCCGCCCGGCGTACGGCGGGACGGCCGGACGCCGGGCCGCGGGGCCGCCGGAGGTCCGGGGCCTCACCCCTGGAGGTCGTAGACCACCGTCACCGGCGCATGGTCGGACCACCGCAGGTCGTAGCTGGCGGCCCGCTCCACGAACCCCTTCACCGCGCGACGCGCGAGCCCCGGCGTCGACACCTGGAGGTCGATGCGCCATCCGCTGTCGTTGTCGAAGGCCTTGCCCCGGTACGACCACCACGAGTAGGGCCCTTCGGCATCCGGATGCAGGGCGCGTACGACATCGACGTAGCCGCCGTCGCCCTCGTCGAGTACCCGGCCCAGCCAGGCGCGCTCCTCCGGCAGGAAGCCGGAGTTCTTCTGGTTGCTGCGCCAGTTCTTGAGGTCGGCCTCGCGGTGGGCGATGTTCCAGTCGCCGCACACCAGCACCTCGCGCCCGTCGGCGGCGGCGCGCTCGCGCAGCGCCTTCAGATACGCCAGGAACTCGTCCATGAAGCGGACCTTCTCGTCCTGCCGCTCGGTGCCGACCTCGCCGGACGGCAGATAGAGACTCGCGACCGTGACGCCGGGCAGGTCCACCTCGACGTACCGCCCGCTGCCGTCGAACTCGGCGGAGCCGAATCCGATCTGCATGCGCTCCGGCGCGCGCCGCGTATAGAGGGACACACCCGCACGCCCCTTCGCGGCGGCGGGAACGTGCACGGCATGCCACCCCGCGGGCTCACGGACCGTTTCGGGGAGCTGCGCCGCCTCGGCCCGTACCTCCTGGAGGCAGAGCACATCGGCGGAGGTCCCGGCGAGCCACTCCACGAAACCCTTCTTGGCGGCGGCCCGCAGTCCGTTCACATTGGCGGAGGTCACAGTGAGCATCCGGGCACCCTACCGGCACACTGGCAGGGACCCGTACGACAGCCTGCCCCCGTCGATCGCATAGAAGTACACTGAAGCGCATGAATATACGTCGCGTCCCCTTCGACCATCCCGACGCCGTCAAGCTCAACGACCGCGTCCAGCTCGAGTACGCCGAGCGCTACGAGGACGAGGGCGATGTGACGCCGCTCGACCCCCAGATGTTCGAGCCGCCGCGCGGCCTGTATCTCGTCGTGTACGACACGACGGACACCCCGGTCGCCACCGGAGGCTGGCGCACGCAGAACGAGAACGACGAGGGTTACGCGGACGGCGACGCCGAGCTCAAGCGCATGTACGTCGTCCCGGAGGCCCGCGGCCGGGGTCTGTCGCGGCGCGTGCTCGCCGCTCTTGAGGAGGACGCCCGGGGCGCGGGCCGCACCCGCATGGTCCTGGAGACCGGCGCCAGACAGCCCGAGGCCATCTCCCTCTACGCGTCGAGCGGCTACGAACCCTGCGCCAAGTTCGGCTACTACCGCTTCCACCAGGAGAGCCGCTGCTTCGCCAAGCCGCTGGTGGACTGAGGCGGCCCGCCGCCCGATCCGTGCGGGCCCCTCACGGGGCCACCCGCGGGGCGGCGCCCCGCATGGCAAGAACCCCGCCGGATCATTCCGACGGGGTTCAATTGCAGTGGACCTGAGGGGATTTGAACCCCTGGCCCCCTCGATGCGAACGAGGTGCGCTACCGGACTGCGCCACAGGCCCTTGCAACGAGTGAAACTCTAGCATCCCCACGCGGGTGCTTGGAAATCCGTTCCCGGCGGGCCTCCTCGCTGGTCAGCGAGCGGCCCGGCCGGTCCCGGGCGCGGTCTCACTCGTTGGCCGCGCGGGGACGGTCACCGTCCGCGTACTGGTCGAAGAGAGGGGTGCGGCCCCGCTCGCGGGGGCGGCGCGAGCCCCGGCGGCCGGCGCCCGGCGGCTGATCCGACGCCGGGACCTCCGGGGCCGCGTGGGCCTCCTCCGCCTCGCGCTCCTGGGCCGGCTCCA
Source organism: Streptomyces sp. NPDC002004 (assembly GCF_053593975.1). Classification (NCBI taxonomy): domain Bacteria; kingdom Bacillati; phylum Actinomycetota; class Actinomycetes; order Kitasatosporales; family Streptomycetaceae; genus Streptomyces; species Streptomyces sp. NPDC002004. The sequence continues at coordinate 451,797 of NZ_JBSFDP010000003.1, read as the reverse complement.
CGGCACTCGACCGCGCCGAGCTCCAGGTGTCCGGCGCGCCCAGGTCGACGCTGCCGCCGGCGCGGGGGGCGACCGGCGCGGTGACGTACGTGGGCAGCGGAACCGGAACCGGGTCCCAGCTGTCGCCGTGCGCGGGGCCGCGCCGGCGCTCGCGCTGCTGGTCCACCCACTCCGCGTGGTCGGTCTGTTCGACGAGCGCGCGGCGGTCGGCGGCGAGGGTGGCGAGGCCGGGGTCGCTCTCCGGCTCGGGTCCCTCCTCCGGTTCGTCGGCGACGGGCGTCTCGGCCGGCGGGCGGCGGCGCGGATGGCTCTCGCGCAGTCGCTTGGCCGCGGCCTCGGCCCGGCGCCGGTCCATGGTGTAGACGAAGCGCCGCCGTTCCTGCGACCGCAGATACGCGATGTACCCGCTCAGCAGCACGGCAGGCAGGGCCGGTGCCCACAGGAACGTGAGGCCCCCGACGGCGGCGACGATCGCGCCGAGCGTGAACGCGAGGAACAGGAGCACCGTGGTCCGCCGACGACGCGCGAGCACCTTGGTACGCCGGGCGCGCGCGGCTGCCTCGGCGGAGGCGGGTCGGGCGGGCCGCCGCCCGGCGGCGAACCGCGGCGCGGGACGGCCCTCGGGACGCGAGGTCTCGGGGGGCGCCTTGGGCTTCGCCTTCGGGCGGCCCTGGTCGGACGCGTCGTCCGCGTCGCGCACGTCGGCCCGCACCTCGACCCGGGTGTGGTCCCGGGCCGGAGGCATGGCGAAGGCCCGGACGTCCACCGAGTCGGTGACGGCGTCCGGGTCGACGCACGGCTCGCCCTCGTCGGTCGAGCGTGCCCTCAGGTCCTTGGCGTACCGGCGCTCCATGGCCGCCCGTCCGGACAGGAGCCGGATGGCGGTGCTGAAGCGCTCCGTCGGACGGGCCTCGTTCAGCTCGTCCTGCCTACGGAGCCACATCGGCACCAGGTAGGCGGCCCAGGCCCCGACAATGACTGCGTAGATGAGGCCGCTGCTGCTCACGCCTCACACGGTAGAGGGGTTTGCGTGAGGCCATCTGCCAATTCGGCCGGTGTGTCGCACGATCTGGCTGATATTCCGAGCTTTTTGTGCGACTGGTGCGATCACCAGGTCGAGCCGGGCCCGAAACAATGCCCTCCGACGATCGGTGGCGACCACTTCTCGCTTTATTTTCGAACATTTATTCGGAAGCGATGGGGATTTGCCGAGCGGCCGCTCATTTCCGCGGCGAGTTCCCGGATCGCGCCTGGTGCCAGCGGTACAGCAGCCCTTCCGGCACTTCCTCGACGGTGAGCGCGAAGACAAGGTGGTCGCGCCAGGCCCCGTCGATGTGCAGATACCGGGGGCGAAGCCCTTCCTCACGGAATCCCAGTTTCTCCACGACGCGGCGGCTGGGCCCGTTCTCGGGGCGAATGCAGACCTCGATCCGGTGCAGGCCCACCGTGCGGAAGCAGTGGTCGACCGCCAGCGCGACGGCCGTCGGCATGACGCCGCGGCCGGCGACGGCCTCGTCCACCCAGTAGCCGACGTGGCCCGAGCACATGGAACCCCAGGTGATCCCCGCGACCGTCAGCTGTCCGACGAGCCGGCCCTGGTACTCGATGACGAACGGCAGCATCCGGCCCGCATGGGCCTCGGCCCGCAGATGCCGGACCATCTGGCGGTAGGTGGGCCGGTGCGCGATGGGCCCGCTCGGCGTGGGCGGCGGAATGGTCGCCTCCCAGGGGCGCAGCCAGTCCCGGTTGCGCCTGTTGACCTCCCGCCACGCCCGCTGGTCGCGCAGCTTTATCGGGCGGAGGGCGACATCGCCGTCCACCAGCTCGACGGGCCAGGATGGGCTGTTCAGCTCGGGCTCCCGCTGGGTCTCGGATGGTCACCGCCGCGCAGCTGGTCCACGGCATGGATCAACAGCGGCTCCAGCACGGAGATTCCGTCGCGCACTCCGCCGGTGGAACCCGGCAGGTTCACGATCAGCGTGCGCCCGGCGACCCCGGCGACGCCCCGGGACAGCGCCGCCGTCGGTACCTTCACCCCTCCGAACGCCCGGATCGCCTCCGGAATGCCCGGCACCTCGTGGTCGATGACGCGGCGGGTGGCCTCGGGGGTGCGATCGGTGGGCGAGATGCCCGTGCCGCCCGTGGTCAGGATGACGTCGTAGCCGGCCGTCGCGCCCTCGCGCAGGGCCTGCTCGACGGGGTAGCCGTCGGGGACGACCTGCGGTCCGTCGACCTCGAACCCCATACCGCGCAGCCCCTCGACGAGGACCGGGCCGCCCTTGTCCTCGTACACCCCGGCCGACGCGCGGTTGGACGCGGTGACGACGAGGGCGCGGTAGGGCTTCGGGGTGCCCGCGGCGGCGTTCACGCCGCGCCCCCTGAGCGGAACCAGTCGCCGGACTTCCCGCCCGACTTCTCCTCCACCCGTACGTCGGTGATGACGGCGGCCTTGTCGACGGCCTTCACCATGTCGATCACGGTCAGCGCGGCCACGGAGACCGCGGTCAGGGCCTCCATCTCGACACCGGTGCGGTCGGTGGTCCTCACGGTGGCCGTGATCTCGACGGCGTCGTCCGCGACCGCGAGGTCGACCTTGACGCCGGAGACCGCCAGCGGGTGGCAGAGCGGGATCAGCTCGGGGGTGCGCTTGGCGCCCATGATGCCCGCGATACGGGCCGTGGCCAGGGCATCGCCCTTGGGGACCCCTTCGCCGCGCAGCAGCTCGACCACGCGCGGCGAGACGAGGACGCGGCCGCTGGCGCGTGCGGTGCGGGCGGTGACGTCCTTCTCCGACACGTCGACCATGCGCGCGGCGCCCGCCTCGTCGATGTGTGTGAGCCGCCCCTGCTGGTGCTGCTCGCCCTGCTCGGAGGGTCCGGGGGTCTCCCCCCGGGAAATCGCGGTCATGTGGTGTGGCGCTCCCGGTCCGGGCCCACCGCGGTGCGGCGCGGAGGCCTGTGGTGTGCGACACGGTACCGCGCGCGGGCGCACCGCGACCGCGCGGGCGGCGCCTGCACGCCCGGCGGGCCACCGGAACCTCCGGCGGGTGTCCCCCGGGAGGACCACGGAAGTGCCCGCGGGCCCCGGCCCGGCGGGAGCCGGAAGCCACTGGGGGACCGGCCCGGCGGAGAACCGGAACCCCCGCGGGACCGGCCCGGCAGGGCTTCACAGCCCTGGGCCGGGCTCAGCCCAGCAGGACCACCTCGACCTCCGTGCCGGGCTCGACGGACGTGTCGTCCTCGGGGACGACGATCAGCGCGTCGGCGTGGGCGAGCGCGGCGATCAGATGCGAACCGCTGCCGCCGACCGGCGTCACGGTGCCCGCCTCGGCGTCGTACCGCCCCCGCAGGAACTGCCGCTTGCCCGCGGGCGAGCCGAGCGCCTTGTCGGAGCTCAGGGTGGCCCGGGCGGTCGGCCGGTGGACGTCCGGGAGCCCCATGAGCGTGCGGATCGCGGGGCGTACGAAGAGCTCGAAGGAGACGTACGACGACACCGGGTTGCCCGGCAGGGCGAGCAGGGGGGTGTGGTCGGGTCCGATCGTGCCGAAGCCCTGCGGCTTGCCGGGCTGCATGGCGAGCTTGCGGAATTCGATGCCGCTGCCCGCCTCGTCCTCCTCGGCGACGTGCGACAGGGCCTCCTTGACGACGTCGTACGCACCGACGCTGACGCCGCCCGTGGTGACCATCAGGTCGGCGCGGACCAACTGGTCCTCGACGGTGGCGCGCAGGGTGTCGGCGTCGTCGGCCACGGCCCCGACGCGGTAGGCGATCGCGCCGGCGTCACGGGCGGCCGCGGTGAGGGCGAAGCTGTTGGAGTCGTAGATCTGGCCGTTGCGCAGGGGCTCGCCGGGCTGGACGAGTTCGCTGCCGGTGGACACGACCACCACGCGCGGGCGCGGGCGCACCCGGACGGTGCCGCGGCCGATCGCCGCGAGCAACGCGATCTGCGAGGGGCCGAGGACCGTGCCGGCTTCCAGCGCGCGATCGCCCGCGCGGACGTCGCTGCCCAGCGCGCGCACATGCGCGCCGGGCTCCGCCGGGCGGTGCACCTGCACCTGGCCGGACGCCCCGTCGGGCGCCGCGCTGTGGGCGCGCATGCCGGAGACGGGGCCGGCGCCGAGCCCGCCGTCGGTCCACTCGACGGGGACGACGGCCTCGGCCCCGGGCGGCAGCGGCGCCCCGGTCATGATCCGGGCGGCCTCGCCGGGACCGACGGCCGGCTGTTCGCCCTGGCCCGCCGCCACGTCGCCGACGACGGTCAGCACGGCCGGGAACTCCTCGCTCGCGCCCGCGACATCGGTGGCCCGGACCGCGTATCCGTCCATCGAGCTGTTGTCGAACGGCGGCAGCGAGACGGGCACCGTGACGTCCTCGACGAGCACGCAGCCCTGGGCGTCGAGGAGTTGGAGCTCGATGGGCTCCAGCGGGCGAACGGTCCCGAGGATGTCCTCCAGATGCTCGGTCACCGACCAGAGGTCCGGGTCGTGACCGGCAGCGGGCGGTGTGGAACTGCTCAAAGGCCTACATCTCCTCGGTGACATACCTGCGAAGCCAGGTCCGGAACTCCGGTCCCAGATCTTCACGTTCGCACGCGAGTCTGACAATGGCACGCAGATAGTCGCCGCGGTCGCCGGTGTCGTAGCGCCGTCCCTTGAACACCACGCCGTGCACCGGGCCGCCCACCTTCTCGTCGGCGGCCAGCTGCTGGAGGGCGTCGGTGAGCTGGATCTCGCCGCCGCGGCCGGGCTCGGTCTTGCGCAGTATGTCGAAGATGTGCGGGTCGAGGACGTACCGGCCGATGATCGCGAAGTTGCTGGGCGCGTCGGCCGGGTCGGGCTTCTCGACCAGGCCGGTGACCTTCACGAGGTCGCCCTCGTCGGTCGCCTCGACGGCCGCGCAGCCGTAGAGGTGGATCTGCTCGGGCTCCACCTCCATGAGCGCGACGACGCTGCCGCCGCGCTGCTCCTGCACCTCGACCATGCGCGCGAGCAGGGGGTCACGGGGGTCGATCAGGTCGTCGCCGAGGAGGACGGCGAAGGGCTCGTGGCCTACGTGCGGGGCGGCGCACAGGACGGCGTGACCGAGTCCTCTGGGGTCGCCCTGGCGCACGTAGTGGATCTGCGCGAGGTCGCTCGACTCCTGGACCTTGGCGAGCCGGCCGGCGTCGCCCTTCTTCTGCAGGGCCGACTCCAGCTCGTAGTTGCGGTCGAAGTGGTCCTCGAGGGGGCGCTTGTTGCGACCCGTGACCATGAGGACGTCGTCGAGGCCCGCGGACACGGCCTCCTCGACCACATACTGGATCGCCGGCTTGTCGACGACCGGCAGCATCTCCTTGGGAGTGGCCTTGGTGGCCGGCAGGAACCGGGTACCGAGACCTGCTGCGGGAATGACAGCCTTGCTGATCCTGGGGTGCGACTCAGTCATGCCCGCCACCATATCCGGTGAGAATGTACGGAATCTGTGACTCCAGATAATTGGCACCTGTATGACACCTGTGCGCCGTTTGAGAGGGGTTTGTGAGCACACCATGCGTCACGCCGAGGGTGAGCCCGAGTCTGACAAGCGAATGTTGCGGCGGGAGTTCCTGACGGTGAGGGGCCGGTTGACGGCGGATGACGTCAGGGAAACCGCGCAGGTCCTGGCCGTGCGCGCCCTGGAGCTGCCGGAGCTCGCCGGGGCGCGGACGGTCGCCGCGTACGTCTCCGTGGGGACCGAGCCGGGCACCCTCGCGCTGCTCGACGCCCTCCACGCGCGCGGGGTGCGCGTCCTGCTGCCGGTGCTGCTGCCCGACAACGACCTGGACTGGGGCGCGTACGCCGGAGCGGGTGGCCTGGAAGAGATCCACCATGCCGGGAAGATGGCCCTCCTGGAACCGCGCGGCGAGCGGCTCGGCCCCGACGCCGTCGTGGCGGCGGACGCCGTGCTGCTGCCCGGGCTCGCCGTCGACGCGCGCGGGATGCGCCTGGGCCGCGGCGGCGGCTCCTACGACCGCGTACTGGCCCGCCTGGAGCGCGCCGGCGCGGACCCCGCCCTGGTGGTGCTGCTGTACGACGCGGAGATCGTGGAACGGGTCCCCGAGGAGCCCCACGACCGGCCCGTCCACGCGGTCGTCACGCCGTCGGGAGTGCGGCGCTTTCCGCGGACCGGCGGTCCCACGTCCGGATGAGGCCGCGCCCTCGCGCGTACCCCCGGCGGCCCGCGCGGGGTTGGCCCATGCATGACCAAGAGAATCAGCACCCTGGCCCTGTCGTCGGCCGCCGTCCTGGGCGCCCTCGTCGGCGCCGCGGCACCCGCACTCGCCGACGGCGGGACCGGCACGGGGCCCGTCAGGACCGACCTGGTGTCGACGGCCGTCCGGGGCGGTGTGCACTCGGTGGAGGACTGCGGCAGGAGCGTGGCCGCCCGGCCGGAGAAGCTGCTGGGGAACTGCTCGCAGGGGGCGCTCGCGCCGTGAGCGCCCCCTGCGGCGGGCGGCCCCGTGCCACATGAAGAACGGCCTCCCGCGCGTGGGAGGCCGTTCTTCATGTGCCGGACGTCGCGGCCTTCGGCGTGCGCCGGCCGGGCGTCACGGCTTCAGGACCAGCGTGTCCTGGGTGCCGGCGCCGACCGCCTTCGCGGAGTAGTCCCAGGGGAGCAGCTCGCCCTTGGTCCACTTGTCGGTCTGGTCGGTGTAGTGCGCGCTGTAGGCGTGGCCCGACGCACCGGTGAGGTTGATCCACCTGGACTTGTCGAGGTCCTTGAGGTTCACCACCATGCGCATCGACGGCACCCAGATCACGCTGTAGCCGCCGGCCGCGTTCCAGCCGGTCGCGTCGACCGCGGCCTCGCCGCCGCCGAGCTTCCACGGGCCGCGGTTGAGCACGAACTTCAGGGCGCCGGGACCCTCGGTGCCGAGGGTCTGGTTCTTCAGCTCCAGCTGGTGCAGCCGGCCCCAGCTCCAGGTGTCGACGTCCTTGCCGAGCTTGGCCGTCAGGTCCCAGCGGGCGTCCTCCATGGCCCGCTTGAAGAGCTGGTCCCGGGTCGTGGTCGCCTTGTCGCGGCGGGTCGCCGGAGCCTTCCACCAGTCGTTGTGCTCGTCGTCGATGATCCTGCGGACCACCTCGAACCAGCGGTCACCGCCGTCCGGCTGCGCCGTGTCCGTGTCCCGCTCGCCGCACTCGCGCACCTTGCGGTCCTCGTCGACCGGACCGGTGTTGTCCGCCGGCTCGACCCACAGGCACTGCCCGTCGACGCGCAGCTCCTTCGGGAGCTTGTTGCCGAAGGAGAGCTTGAGGATGTTGCGCCAGACCGAGTTGAAGTACGCGGCCGCGGCCGAGTCCGGGTCCTGGGTGTAGTTCCAACCCTCCAGGAGCTCCTGCGCCTGGCGGACGTACTTGTCGGAGACGTCGATCTTGAGCAGCTTGGGCACCAGCAGCTTGGCGATCTCGCTGCTGTTGTCCGTCTGCATCTGGCGCATGTCCTCGGTGGAGATCTTGCCGTCGCCCTTGATCTTCGTCTCGATCAGATCGGCGATCCGCTGGCTGCGCGAGCCGTAGCCCCAGTCCGAGGTGAGCGTGTACGGGTACTTCTTCGGGTCGACGACCGCCTGGTTGGCGGTCACGATGTACCCGCGCTTCGGGTTGAACTCGTAGGGCAGCGCGCCCTGCGGGATGTAGCCGGTCCAGCGGTAGTGCGGGTCCCAGCCCGGGGCGGGCAGCGAGCCGTCGTTGCCGTCGGCGCGGGTCGGGATCCGCCCGGGCGCCTGGTAGCCGATGTTGCCCTGGGTGTCGGCGTAGATCAGGTTCTGCGAGGGCACCTCGAAGGACGCCGCCGCCTTGCGGAACTGCCCCCAGTCCGACGCCCGGTCCAGCTCGAAGACCGCGTCCATCGACTTGCCCGGGTTCAGCGCCGTCCAGCGCAGCGCGACACCGTAGCCGTCGCCGCGGTCGGGTGCGCCGGTGTCGACGGTGGCCTTCTTGCCGACCTTGACGAGCTCGTCGCTGCGGTCGGAGAGCAGGGGACCGTTGTTGGTCTCCCGGACGACGATCTTCTTCTGGCCGCCCCCGGCGATCTTGATCGTCTCGGTGCGCGTCCTGAACGGCAGCACCTTGCCGTCGTACTCGTAGCCGTCGCCGGCGAACTTCTCCAGATACAGGTCCGAGACGTCGGCGCCGAGGTTCGTCATGCCCCAGGCGATGTTCTGGTTGTGGCCGATGACCACGCCGGGCATGCCGGCGAAGGTGTAGCCGGAGACGTCGTAGCCGCAGGTGCTGGAGATCGACCGGCAGTGCAGGCCCATCTGGTACCAGACGGACGGCAGCTGCGGCGCCAGGTGCGGGTCGTTGGCGAGCAGCGGCTTGCCCGTGATGGTGTGCGCGCCGGAGACCACCCAGGAGTTCGACCCGATGCCGTTGCCGTTCGGGCCGACGGACGCGGGGACGGTCTCCAGGGCGGCGGAGAGCTTGGACAGCTGCGTGGAGGTGCCCTGCGGCGCCGTGCTGCCGCCGGCCAGCGACGGGCCCGCGCTGCCGCCCTGGGACTGGCTGTGGGCGGCCTTCGGGTCGTACTTCTTGGTGGCCGGGTCGTAGGAGCCGTCGGTGACGATCGGCTGGTGCAGGGCGTAGGGGTACTCGGGGTACAGGTCCTTGATCTGGGACGGGCCGAGGCGGCTCGTCATCAGGGAGCGGTCGATCTCCTCCTGCATGTTCCCGCGCAGGTCCCAGGCCATCGCCTTGAGCCAGGCAACCGAGTCGACCGGGGTCCACTTCTCGGGCTTGTAGTCGTTGGTGAAGCCCAGGGCGGCGTACTCCAGGGAGATGTCCTTGCCGTCCTTGCCGCCGAGGTAGGCGTTGACCCCCCTGGCGTACGCCTGGAGGTACTTCTTCGTCTCGGGCGAGAGCTTGGAGTCGTACTCCTGCTGCGCCACCCGGTGCCAGCCGAGGGTGCGCAGGAATTCATCGGTCTTGACCTGGCTCTTGCCGAACATCTCGGAGAGCCGCCCGGAGGTCGTATGACGGCGTACGTCCATCTCCCAGAAGCGGTCCTGCGCCTGCACGAAGCCCTGGGCCATGAACAGGTCCGCGTCGGACGAGGCGTAGATCTGCGGAATGCCGTAGGCGTCCCGCTTCACGTCGACGGGACCGGAGAGCCCCTTGAGCGTGATCGAGCCCGTGGTCTGCGGGAGGGAGGCGCGCACGGTGCTGACGCCCCAGTACGCGCCGAATCCGACGCCTCCGACGAGGGCCAGAGCCAGGACGATCACGAGCAGTCGGGCTCGGCGCCCCTTCTTCCGGCTGGACTTGCCGGTGGTCTCCTCGGAGGAGGCGGTGGTATTCGCGGGCATCGCTGTCCTTGCTGTCCTTCGCGAGCGGCAGGGGCTGTCGGGCTGTCTGTGCGGTCACGGGAGCGCTGGAGCAACCATAGGCGCAGGGCCTGTGCGACCTGGACGCGGAGTCAGGAAGCCGGCCGCACGAGCATCGGGACACGTCAAGAAATCGTCAACGATTAGGTAAGGTAACGAAGTACCTCGCGTGCCTGCAGAGGCGTGGCGACGGCCCCGTTGCAGAGGGCCGCACGCCCCGGCGTCCCGTGCAGAAAGGATTCAGCCCCTGACCGTCCACCACCTCGACAAGCTCCTGCTCGTCTGCTCCCTCGTCCTCCTCGTCGCGGTGGCGGCGGTGCGGATCTCCTCCCGCAGCGGGCTCCCCAGCCTGCTCATCTACCTCGGCATCGGCGTGGCCATGGGCCAGGACGGGGTGGGCCACATCTCGTTCAACAACGCCGAGTTGACCCAGGTCATCGGGTATGCCGCACTTGTCGTGATCCTGGCCGAAGGTGGCCTGGGCACCAAGTGGAAACTGATCCGGCCGGCCATCCCGGCAGCGGCGGCGCTGGCGCTCGTCGGCGTCGCGGTGAGCGTCGGGGTCACGGCAGCGGGCGCGCACTATCTGGTGGGCCTGGAGTGGCGGCAGTCGCTGATCATCGGCGCGGTGGTGTCGTCGACGGATGCGGCGGCGGTGTTCTCCGTGCTGCGCAGGGTGCCCCTGCCCGCGCGCGTGACGGGTGTCCTGGAGGCGGAGTCGGGCTTCAACGACGCCCCGGTCGTCATCCTCGTCGTGGCCTTCTCCACGGCCGGCCCGGTCGAGCACTGGTACGTCCTGATCGGCGAGATAGCCCTCGAACTGGCCATCGGCGCGGCGATCGGACTCGCGGTCGGCTTCCTCGGCGCCTTCGGCCTGCGCCATGTGGCGCTGCCCGCGTCCGGCCTCTACCCGATCGCCGTCATGGCCATCGCGGTCTCCGCGTACGCGGCCGGGGCCCTGGCCCACGGCAGCGGCTTCCTCGCCGTGTACCTGGCATCGCTGGTGCTGGGCAACGCCAGGCTGCCGCACTCCCCCGCGACCCGCGGCTTCGCCGAGGGCGTCGGCTGGATCGCGCAGATCGGCATGTTCGTCCTGCTCGGCCTGCTCGTCACCCCGCACGACCTGGTCGACGACGCCCTCCCCGCACTCCTCATCGGCCTGATCCTCACGGTGGTGGCACGGCCCCTGTCCGTCGTGCTCAGCCTGGTGCCGTTCCGCATCCCCTGGGCCGAGAAGGCCCTGATGTCCTGGGCCGGGCTGCGCGGCGCCGTGCCCATCATCCTGGCCACCATCCCGATGGTGAACGGCGTCGCGGACAGCCGCCGGATCTTCAACATCGTCTTCGTGCTGGTGGTCGTCTACACGCTCGTCCAGGGGCCGACACTGCCCTGGCTGGCCCGTGCACTGCGCCTGGGCGACGAGGCGGAGGCCGCCGACCTGGGCATCGAGTCGGCGCCCCTGGAGCGGCTGCGCGGCCATCTGCTGTCCGTGACCATCCCCGAGGGCTCCCGGATGCACGGCGTCGAGGTCAACGAACTGCGCCTGCCCGCCGGGGCAGCGGTCACCCTCGTCGTGCGCGAGAGCAAGTCCTTCGTGCCCCTGCCGACGACGGTGCTGCGACGCGGCGACGAACTGCTCGTCGTGACGACGGACCCCGTGCGGGACGCCGCGGAGGCGCGGCTGCGCGCCGTGGGCCAGGGCGGCAAGCTGGCCGGTTGGCTGGGCGGCGGCGTGGGGGGCGCGGGGCGGGGGTGAAGCCTCCGGCGGGGGACCGTACGCCCCGGGAGGGGGTGCGGGACTTGCCGCCGGGGGCGCGTCCGACGGCTCCGCCGGGTCCCGGAGCGCGACGACGGCCCGCCGGCGCGCTTTTCCGAATTGCAGGTGAACGATCCGCACGGTGCCGGACTTCACAGGGTCTACGCGAGTAGCTTCCTATAGAATCAAGCCGCACTGCTAGACCAACTCTGCCTGACGCAGAGCTGGCGCGACCGCACGGCGGCCGCGGCCCCCACCCGCTGGGCCCCGGTATCTACCGCGTTCTGCGCGAGTGGACAGCTCTCGGCGGCCCTGACCGGGCGCGCTACCAGGTGGCAGAAAGGCAAGGGCCGTGGGATCCACGGTCACCTCCCCCGCTTCGGCGACCCCTGCGGCGGCTTCGGCGCATTCAGCGACCTCGGCGATTTCGACGGCTCCGGCGATTCCGGCGGCTGCGGACACGGCCTCGGCCATCGCCGCGACGGCCACCACCACCGCCTCGACGGGCTCGCCCACCGCCGCTCCGTCCTCGACGACGGCAGCGGCGTCCCCGACCACGACAGCGACGACGCCTGCCGCGGCCTCTGCGAAGAAGGACGTGAAGGACTCCGCCCGCCCCGGCTACGGGCAGCTGCTGCGCACCCGTGGCGCCTGGACGTTCCTGCTCCCAGGCTTCGCGGCGCGCCAGCCGTTCGCGATGCTCACGATCTCCATCGTGCTGCTGGTGCAGCACACCACCGGGTCCTACGGCTCCGCCGGCGCCGTGTCCGCCGTCACCGGCGTCTCCATGGCGCTGTTCGCGCCCTTCAGCGGCAAGCTCGCGGACCGCCACGGCCAGCGCGCCGTGCTGCTGCCGGGCGTGCTGGTGCACACATCCGCCGCCCTCGTACTGACCGCGCTCGCGCTGTCGCACGCCCCCCTGTGGGCACTGTTCGCCGCGGCCGTCCCGACCGGTGCGTCGGTGCCGCAGATCGGCCCCATGGTGCGCGCCCGCTGGGGCGTGAAGCTGCAGGGCACGCCCCTGATGACGACGGCCGCCGCCTTCGAGTCGGTCACGGACGAGCTGACCTTCGTCCTGGGCCCGCTCCTCGCGACGGCCCTGTGCACCGCCGTGGACCCTGCGGCCGGTCTGGTCACGGAGGCCGGACTGACCCTGGTCGGCGGCCTGCTGTTCGCCGCGCAGAAGAGCACACAGCCCTCCGTGGCATGGTCCGCCGGCGAAGCGCGGACGCAGGTGGAGCACGTCTCCGCGCTGCGGATCCCCGGGGTGCGCGTCCTGATCGTGACGTTCCTGGGCATCGGATCCGTCTTCGGCGGCATGCAGGTCTCGCTCGCCGCGTTCACCGAGTCGATCGGCGATCCCGGCATGAACGGCGTCCTGTACGGCGTCTTCGCCGCGGGCAACATGCTCTCCGGCATCGTCTGCGGCGCGATCGCCTGGAAGGTCGCCCCGCAGCAGCGCCTCGTCGTCGGCTACACGGCCCTGACCCTGGCCGCCTCCGGGCTGTGGCTCGCGCACTCAGCCCTGGTCCTGGCCGGCCTCGGCCTGCTGGTCGGCATGTGCATCGCCCCGGCCCTGATCACCGGCTACACGCTGGTCGAGCGTCTGGTGCCGGCGACCGCCCGTACCGAGGCCTTCACCTGGCTGACCGGGGCCGTCGCACTCGGCCAGGCAGCGGCCGTCACGGTCGCGGGACAGCTGGAGGACCGCCTGTGGACCGGCGCCGGATTCCTGGTGCCGCTGGGCGGTACGGCGCTGGCTCTGGCCACCGTGGTGGCGCTGCGTGACCGACTCGCCCCCCGTTCCCCCGGCCGGACCGTCGCGCGTGGCGTCGGTCACCGCGAGCCTGTGACGGTGGACTGATCCTTCGGAATACGTCACTATGGACCGTCGTTAGCACTCAATGAGTGAGAGTGCCAGGAGGAAGCAAGTGCCGACCTATCAGTACCAGTGCACCGAGTGTGGCGAGGGCCTCGAGGCGGTGCAGAAGTTCACCGACGACGCGCTCACCGAGTGCCCGAACTGCGGTGGTCGCCTGAAGAAGGTGTTCTCCGCGGTCGGCATCGTCTTCAAGGGCTCCGGCTTCTACCGCAACGACAGCCGCGGCTCCTCGTCGAGCAGCAGCCCGGCGTCGTCGAAGCCCGCATCGTCGGACGCGAAGTCCTCCTCGTCGGACTCGAAGTCCTCGACGTCGGACGCGAAGTCCTCGTCGTCGACGTCCTCGGCCGGCTCCTCCTCCGCCGCCTAAGGCGTCCACAGCCTCTTACGAGACCCTGTCGTTCCGACGGCGGGGTCTCGGGCGTATCCGGAGCCCGGCTACTGTGCTGGACATGGCGAACCAGGCGAACGCGCAGCAGGCCGAGATCGGTGTGATCGGCGGCTCCGGTTTCTACTCCTTCCTCGACGACGTCACCGAGGTGACCGTCGACACCCCCTACGGGCCGCCCAGCGACTCGGTCTTCCTGGGCGAGATCGCCGGACGCAGGGTCGCGTTCCTGCCGCGTCACGGCCGCGGGCACCACCTCCCGCCGCACCGCATCAACTACCGCGCCAACCTCTGGGCGCTGCGCTCCCTGGGCGTACGCCAGGTGCTGGGCCCGTGCGCGGTGGGCGGGCTGCGGCCGGAGTACGGGCCGGGCACGCTGCTCGTGCCGGACCAGCTCGTGGACCGTACGAAGACCCGCACGCAGACCTACTTCGACGGGCTGCCGCTGCCCGGCGGCAACGTGCCGAACGTGGTGCATGTGTCGATGGCCGACCCCTACTGCCCCGTCGGCCGCAGGACCGCGGTGGAGGCCGCCCGCGGGCGGGACTGGGAGCCGGTCGACGGCGGCACGCTCGTGGTGGTCGAGGGGCCGCGGTTCTCGACCCGCGCCGAGTCGCTGTGGCACGCGGCGCAGGGCTGGTCCGTGGTCGGCATGACCGGGCACCCCGAGGCCGTGCTCGCCCGTGAACTGGAGCTGTGCTACACCTCGCTGACCCTGGTCACGGATCTCGACGCCGGGGCCGAGACCGGCGAAGGCGTCTCGCACGAGGAGGTCCTGACGGTCTTCGCGGCCAATGTGGACCGGCTCCGCGGGGTCCTCTTCGACGCGGTGGCCGCCCTGCCGGACACCGCGAAGCGGGACTGCCTGTGCATGGGGGCGCTGGGCGGGATGGACCCGGGGTTCGAACTGCCGTAGCCGAGGACGGGGGCGCGGAACTGGGCGGGGCGGGACTGGCCGCGGCAGTTGCAGTTGCGGCCGTCGCGGCAGTGGTAGCGGCGATGGACACGGCAGCGGCAGCGGCAGCGGCGGCAGCGGCGGCAGCAGCCGCGAAAGCGCGGCGGCGGAGGCAGCAGCGGAGGGACTCCTTCGGGTGAGGGCGTTGTCCACAACTCCCCGGTAGTCCACGGGCGTCGGCGGGAATCGGCACAAGGCCGGATCGTGGGACCGCAGGCACAACTCCTCTCCGCAGGCGGTGGTCCCATGTCCTCCACACGTTCCCGGCCCCCGGCCCGTCCCCGGACTCCTTCGCGCTCCGCCCGGTCCCCGTATCCCCCACGCTGCTCAGCCCCTCCCCCGGCCCGTGAGGTCCCGCTCTTCCCGCCGTTGCGTGTGCGGGGCGGCCGGTTCCGGTTCGGCCGGCTCGTACGGCACAGACGGCGGGCCGTGGCGGCGGGGCTCGCGATGACAGCGGCGGCGCTGGTGGCCGCGAGGCCGGGTGACGTGGCGTCCCCGCAGGCGGCGACGGCGCGGTCCGCGGCCCGGGAAGCGCCGCCTGCGCAGGCGACCGCACCCGACCGGGGGCCGCGCGCCGCTGAGCTGGTGACCGCGCCGGTGCGCATCGCGGACGCGGCGGCGGTGCGGCTGCTGCATCCCGGCGACCGTGTCGACGTGGTGGCGGCCGGGGAGACCGGGGCCCGGGTGGTCGCGCCGCGTGCCCGCGTGGTCGAGGTGCCCGAGGCGCAGGACACCGCGGCGGAGGGAGGCGCCCTAGTGGTGCTGTCCGTGCCCCGCCCGACAGCGGCCCGGCTGGCCGGAGCCGCGGCGACGTCCCGGCTGGCGGTGACGCTGTGGTGACGTGGTGTGTGCCCGATGTGAAGCGTTCACCGGCAAAGTGCTCGATCGCGTCACGGCGGTGGACAGGCGGCCCGCGCCCTGCCGTAGGTTGCGGAGTCGCTTGCTCAACAACCTGCCGATATGAAGAAAGGCCTGGTCGTCGTGACCGAGAAGAAGGAGCCAGGTGTCTGGGAGGGCTTCAAGGCCTTCCTCATGCGCGGGAATGTGGTCGATCTGGCGGTCGCGGTGGTCATCGGTACCGCGTTCACCAACATCGTCAACTCCGTGGTGAAGGGACTCATCAACCCGGTGGTCGGTGCCTTCGGCACGAAGGACCTGGAGAAGTACAGCTCGTGCCTGACGAGCAAGTGCACCGTGGACAAGACGGGTACGGTCCACGGCATCCAGATCATGTGGGGCTCGGTGCTCAGCTCCACACTGACCTTTCTGATCACCGCGGCGGTCGTCTACTTCGGCATGGTGCTGCCGATGGCGAAGTACCTGGCACGCCTGGAGGCCCGCAAGCGTGCCAGGGAAGGCGCGAAGGAGATCATCGAGGTGACCGAGCTCGAGGTCCTGAAGGAGATCCGGGACGCCCTGCTCGCCCAGCGGGGCGCGGTCCGCGGCGAGTCGTAGCCGGGGCGCCGCACGGGACGACGAGGGGCCGGCGGGCGCGGAGCGTGCGACGGATACGGGCAGGCCCCGTCGGGAGGGCCCGGACCTCGTCCCCTTGCCTCCCCGAAGCCCTTTCGCCTGCCGCCCCGGAGCTCACCACCCTGCCGCCCAGGAGCTCGCCCGCTGCATCCCCGGAGACCGCCCCCTCCGGCCCGGAGACCGCCCGGACCGGCTCAGATGTGGTGGGGCGGCTTCTCGTCGAGGAAGCGTGCCAGGTCCGCGGCGCTGTCGCCGTCGCCGCGCGGCCGCTCGCCCCAGCCGCGGTCCGTGTCGTCGGAGGACTGCTGGCTCAGCGGGTCGTCGAAGACCAGCGCATCCTGCGGATCGCGCCGGGGATGCGGGTCGCGCCGGGGCTCGCGCGGCGCGGAGGCGGGGGTGGTGCTCATGCCACAAGCGTACGTCCGCGTGCGCGAGGGCCGACCGCCCGCGTGCGCGAGGGCCGACCGTCCGCGTGCGCAAGGACCGCCCGTCCTCGTGCGCGAGGAACGGCCGCCCGCGTGCGCGAGAGCCGACGGCCCGGACTCAGCCTGCGCAATGAGGGTTACGGACGCTCCCTTCTGGTGTGCTGGGCTCATGACATCCACCCCTGACCCCGTTGAACCCGTGGTGCCCGGTGGCGCCGACGGGCACCGTCCGTTGCGGCGGATGAAGGCGCGGGAGCGCGGCGAGAAGCACCGTGTCGCATCCCCGCTGGAGCTGTTCTTCGACCTGTGTTTCGTCGTGGCCGTCGCACAGGCGGGCGCCGAACTCGTGCACTCGGTCACCGGAGGGCACGCGGGAAGCGGAGTGCTCAACTACGCGATGATCTTCTTCGCCATCTGGTGGGCCTGGATGAACTTCTCCTGGTTCGCCTCGGCCTACGACAACGACGACGTGCTCTACCGGGTCGTGACGCTCATCCAGATCGCCGGTGTGCTCGTGCTCTCCGCGGGGGTCTCCGCGGCCTTCGCGCACCACGACTTCTTCGTGGTCTGGATCGGCTACGTGATCATGCGGCTGGCGATGATCGCGCAGTGGCTGCGGGCCGCGGCCTCGTCCCACGGCGCCGAGCGGGCCGGCTGTCTGCGCTATGCGACCGGCGTGCTGCTCTGCCAGATCGGCTGGGCGGGACTGGTGGTGCTGCCGGGGCCCTACCTGCCGTGGGTGTTCCTGGTGATGGTCGTCGCGGAGCTGGCGGTGCCCATCTGGGCGGAGCGGTGCTGGAGCACGACATGGCATCCGCACCACATCTCCGAGCGGTACGGCCTGTTCACCATCATCGTGCTGGGCGAGTCCGTCGCCGCGGCCACGTCGGCCGTGAAGACGGGCGTCGTGGAGTTCGATGCGCTGGGCGAGCTGCTGCCGATCGCGGCGGGCGGGCTGCTGATGGTGTTCGCCGCGTGGTGGATCTACTTCGTCGTGCCGATCCACGGCCGCCTGCGCAGCAACCGTCAGGCGTTCCTGTGGGGGTACGGCCACTATCTGATCTTCTCCTCGGCTGCTGCGATCGGGGCGGGTCTGGAGGTGGCCGTGGAGGAGGCCGTGGGCCAGGCGCACATCCCGCAGTTGGAGGCGTCGGCCGCGGTGACCCTGCCGATGGCGCTGTACCTGTTCACCGTCTGGCTGCTGCACGCCCGGCACTTCAAGGTCGGCATCGCGCAGCAGTTGGTGCTGCCCGTGTCATCGATGGCGATCCTGGCCTGCACGTTCGCGGGACACTGGGCGGTGTTCGCGGCCGGTGTCGTGGCGGCCCTGACGGTGGTGACGGGCACGACCCTGACGGCACGGATGGTGGCCCGGGAGGCCCGGGAGGCACCGGGGACCGTCTGACGGGAGGCCGGTGCGTCCCCGACCGGCCGGCCCGCGTGATACGCATGGCCGCATGACCTCCACACCTGGGAATCGGCGGACAGTTGACGCTCTGACGGATGTCGCGGGACTGCGGGTCGGGCACGCCACGCTCACCGGTGGCGGCCGGCTCACCGGGACCACGGTCGTGCTCGCCCCGGAGGGCGGGGTGGTCGCCGCCGTCGACGTGCGGGGCGGCGGCCCCGGCACGAAGGAGACGGACGCGCTCGACCCGCGGAACCTGGTGCAGCGGATCGATGCGGTCGTGCTCACCGGCGGCAGTGCGTACGGGCTGGACGCCGCGTCCGGGGTGATGGCGTGGCTGGAGGAGCAGGGCAGGGGCGTACGGGTCGGAGCCGACCCGCGGCACGTCGTGCCGGTGGTGCCCGCCGCGTGCGTCTTCGACCTGGGCCGGGGCGGCGACTTCGGGGCACGGCCGGATGCGTCGGCGGGCCGGGCCGCGGTGGAGGCTGCGGCCGGGTCGGACGAGCGGGCGCCGGTGGCGAGCGGCGGCGTGGGCGCGGGGACCGGCGCGGTGATCGGCCGGATGAAGGGCGGGGTCGGCACCGCGAGCACCGTGCTCGACTCCGGCATCACCGTGGCCGCGCTGGTGGTGGCCAATGCGGTGGGCTCTGCGGTGGACCCGTTGACGGGTGTGCTGTACGGGGAGTTCTTCGAGGGGCGCATCGACCGTCCCGAGGCCGGGGTGCACGAGGCGGCGCGACGGCGGCTGGAGGAAGCGGCCGGGGGGAGCACGCCGCCGCCGCTGAACACGACGCTCGCCGTCGTCGCCACCGATGCCGATCTGACGCGGGCCCAGGCGCAGAAGCTCGCGGGCACGGCGCATGACGGCATCGCACGGGCCGTCCGCCCCGTGCACCTGCTCAACGACGGTGACACGGTCTTCGCGCTGGCGACCGGTGACCGCCCCCTCGCGGCCGGGAAGCCACTCGCGCTGAACGAGATCCTCGCGGCGGGCGCGGACCTGGTGACCCGGGCGATCGTCCGGGCGGTGCGGGCCGCGGAGACGGTGACCGGGCCCGGTGGTGACTTCCCGTCGTACCGGGAGTTGTACGGGAGTTAGCGGCGCTCCCGCTTCAACGTGCCCGCCGGCACGTCCGTGTCGCCCCTCACATCAAGTGGAGGGAACTATTCCAATGCGATCACGCTCTCTACACACACCGGAGCACACCGCTTTGACCACTTGAATCACGAAAACCTGGAGCAGCCCGTGGCAACGCCGGACAAGGTCGCGCAGCCTCAGCATCACAGCGAGGGGAGCAGGAACCGCACTCCACGGCGCGTCCTGATGGCATGCGCCGCCCTCGCGGTGGGGGCCCTGACCCTGACGGCGTGCGGCGGCGGCGCCAAGGCCGACGACAAGAACGACAAGGGCGGCGGGACCGACACCTCGGCGGCGCAGATCACCATCTCCGCCAAGGACGGCTCGACGGGCGCGTCCATCAACGCCACGGGTGTGAAGGTCAGCGGCGGCAAGCTGACCCAGGTGAAGATGACCGAGTCGGCGACCGGCAAGGACGTGGCCGGCGCGATCTCGGCGGACGGCTCCGTGTGGAAGCCCAAGGAGCAGCTGGACCGCGGCACGAAGTACCGGCTCTCGGCGACCGCGAAGGACGGCAAGGGCCGGACCTCGGCGGCCAACTCCATCTTCACGACGGTCAGCAACTCCAACAGCTTCATCGGGACGTACACGCCCGACGGCGGCACCACGGTCGGCGTGGGCATGCCGGTGTCCTTCACGTTCGACAAGGCCATCAGCAACAAGAAGGCCGTGCAGTCGCACATCACGGTGTCGTCCAGCAGCGGCCAGGAGGTCGTCGGGCACTGGTTCGGCTCGCAGCGGCTCGACTTCCGGCCCGACGACTACTGGAAGTCGGGCTCCAAGGTCACGATGAAGATCGACCTGGACGGCGTCCAGGGCGCGAACGGTGTCTACGGGGTGCAGCGCAAGACGGTCAGCTTCACCGTCGGCCGCTCCCAGGTCTCCACGGTCGACGTCAACACGCAGACCATGAAGGTCGTGCGGGACGGGCGCACCGTCAAGACGATACCGATCTCGTCGGGCAGCCCGCAGCACACGACGTACAACGGGCAGATGGTGATCTCGGAGAAGTTCACGCAGACCCGTATGAACGGCTCGACGGTCGGCTTCGGCGGCGAGTACGACATCTCCGACGTGCCGCACGCGATGCGGCTGTCGTCCTCCGGCACCTTCATCCACGGCAACTACTGGTACCCGAAGGGCAACCCGCCGTTCGGGCGCGAGGGCACCAGCCACGGGTGCGTGGGTCTCGCTGACGTACGCGGCGCCCAGGGCGACACGATCGCCAAGTGGTTCTTCGACAACTCCCTCATCGGTGACGTCGTGAAGGTGGAACACTCGCCGGACAAGACGGTCGCGCCGGACAACGGCCTCAACGGCTGGAACATGTCCTGGAGCGAGTGGAAGGCGGGCAGCGCCGTCTGACGGCGCGACGCCTCACGACCGAGCTCCGGAGCACACAACAGGGCGTACGCGGACGGGCCGCGCGGGGGAACTCCCCGCGCGGCCCGTCCGTTTCGTATTTCGCGGTCACAAGGTCCTGCACAGGGGCTACGGTATGCACCCACAAGGTGACATGCAGCGATGCCGGGAGATCCCTTGAGCGTTCCGTACGAGCACGAGACGGCAGCGTACGAGCCATCCGAGTCGCCCGTGCCCGCGACTCCGGAGGAACAGCTCGCACGCCTGCTCGGACGCGCCCTGAACTCCTTCGAGCTGCCCGACGAGACGATACGCAGCCTCGACTGCGCGCTCGTGCACGACAGTTCGTTGCACTCCGCGCACCACAGCGCGGGCCTGCACCGCGAGACGTACCGCCACACCTTCCTGCTCGCCGACGGCAGCGCGCTGACCCTCTGGGAACTGGTCCACAACGCGACCCGCGGGGGCGCCCGGCAGCACGAGCTGTACGTGGACGAGGAGGAGCTGCGTACGGCGACCTCGCGGCTGCCGTTACCGCCCGATGCCCCGGACTTCGAGCTGCCCGCGGTGCGCATCTGCCCGGTGGCGCTCCCCCGGCTCACCTATGTGCCCGACGACTCGGCCGACCACGCACGGCGACTGCTGCGGCGCGCCGAGAACACCGACGGGCCGGGGACCGATACCGAGGGGCTGCTGCGGACGGCGTGCGCCCACCGGATCACCCAGGCCTTCGGCCGCCCCTTCCGGGCGTCCGGCACGCGCCCCGGCCCCGCCCGGCTCTGTTTCGCGCTCTACGAGCACGCGTTCCTGCTGCGCGACGGCAGCGAACTCAGCCTGTGGGAGGTCGAGCACACGGCAACGCCGGACCACCGCCACATGTGCGAGGTCTACGACACGGAGGCGGCGGCCCGACAGGCGATGGAGAGGCGCGCGACGGGCATACGCTGACGTGACACCGCCCGCGGTGCGGGTCCGTCAGGCAGACATTCGAGCTTCCGATGAGAGGCCGGTGCGGTGGGCGCCGTGGCCTTGGCACCCACCGTCCGCGGTGCGGCTTACGCCGCTATCGGCTCCCTGCCCTTCGCATCCGTGGCGCCGGAGCCCCGCGCCGGGGCCGATGACGCGGTGGCCGGCCCGTCCGTCTCGGTGCCCGTCTTGCGCAGGCCCTTGAGGACCACGACCACCGCCGTCGTCACACATACGCCCGCGGCGACGGCGAGCAGGTAGAGCAGCGGGTTGCCGATCAGCGGAACCACGAAGATGCCGCCGTGCGGGGCCCGCAGGGTGCAGCCGAAGGCCATCGACAGGGCGCCGGTGACCGCGCCGCCGGCCATCGAAGCGGGGATGACGCGCAGTGGGTCGGCCGCGGCGAACGGGATCGCGCCCTCGGAGATGAACGAGGCACCCAGCACCCAGGCCGCCTTGCCGTTCTCGCGCTCGGCCTTGGTGAACAGCCGGCCGCGCACGGTCGTGGCGAGCGCCATCGCGAGCGGCGGGACCATACCGGCCGCCATCACCGCGGCCATGACCTTCAGGCTGCCCTCGGTCGGACTGGCGAGGCCGCCGACCGCGAAGGCGTACGCGACCTTGTTGACCGGGCCGCCGAGGTCGAAGCACATCATCAGGCCGAGGACGATGCCCAGGAAGATCGCGTTGGCGCCGGACAGGCCCTGGAGCCAGCCGGTGAGGGCGTGTTGCAGCGCCGCGATGGGCTTGCCGATGACGAGGAACATCAGGAACCCGACGATCGCCGAGGAGATCAGCGGGATCACGACCACCGGCATGATGCCGCGCAGCGGCGCCGGGACCCGGACCTTCTGGATGCCCATGACGACGCCGCCCGCGATCAGACCGGCGGCGAGGCCGCCGAGGAAGCCCGCGTTGATGGTGATCGCGACGGCGCCACCGACGAAGCCGGGCACGAGACCGGGGCGGTCCGCCATGCCGTAGGCGATGTATCCGGCGAGCACCGGAATGAGGAAGCTGAAGGCGAGGGTGCCCACCTGGAACATGAGGGCGGCCCAACTGGTGTGGTCGGTCCACACGAAGTGCTGGGCCACCGAGGGGGCCTTGTTGATCGTGTAGCCGCCGATCGCGAACGCGATCGCGATCAGGAGACCGCCTGCCGCGACGAACGGGACCATGTAACTCACGCCGGACATCAGCCACTTGCGCAGCCTGGTGCCGTAGCCGTCACCCACGGCTCCCGCGCTCTCGACGGGAGTCGGGTGCGTGGCGGACACCTCGCCGCGGGCCGCCTTCTCCCGCACCTCGGCGATGAGGCCGGCAGCGCGGTTGATACCGGCCTTCACGCCGACGTCGACGGTCGCCTTCCCGGCGAACCGCTCCTTCTCCCGGACCGGTACGTCGTGCGCGAGGATCACGCCGTCGGCGGCCGCGACGACCGCGGGGTCGAGCCGGGTGAACCCCGCCGACCCCTGGGTCTCGACGGCCACCTCGACACCCGCCTCCCGCCCCGCGTTCTCCAGGGACTCGGCAGCCATGTAGGTGTGCGCGATGCCGGTGGGGCAGGAGGTGACGGCGACGATGCGGAAGGGCCGCGCGGCGCCGGAGTCCGCGGTCTCCGGCGCCTCGGTGGCGTTCTGCGCACCCGGCACCGGAGCGGGCGCGGCGTCCGGTGCCGGGGCGTTCTCGGGAGCGGTGGCCGGCTGCTCCTGCACGGCACCCGCGGACGGCGCGGCCCGGCCTTCGTCCCGGGCCGGGCCAGCGGAAGGCCCGCCCGCACCCCGGCTCACCGCCACTCCCTCGCTCACCGCGCTCGGCGCCACCCCTTCGCTCGCCGTTGTCCCTCCGCTCGCCCGCGCCCCCTCGCCCTCCACCGCGGCGTTGCTCTCCGCGTTCTCCGGCACGCCCCCGGAGTCGGCCGCGCTTCGGCCCGTGGCCGCGGCCGCTGCCGCTGCCGCCGCGACCACGGCCTCACCGGCCGCGTGCGTCGCTTCGACCTCCGTCCGCGGCTCCGGTTCGGCGGGCGCGTCCCCGCGGATCAGTGCGGCCGCCCGGCCCGCGTCCCGCACACCCCGCAGGGCTCCCGTGAACCCCGTGTCCATGAGGTGCCGGGCCAGCGAGGACAGGATCGTGAGATGGGCGTCGTCGGCGCCCGCCGGAGCGGCGATCAGGAAGATCAGGTCGGCCGGACCGTCCGCCGCTCCGAAGTCGACGCCGGCCGCGCTGCGCCCGAAGGCGAGGGTCGGCTCGGTCACGTGCACGCTGCGGCAGTGCGGGATGCCGATACCGCCGTCCAGGCCGGTCGGCATCTGCGCCTCGCGCGCCGCCACATCGGCGAGGAAGCCCTCCAGGTCGGTCACCCGGCCCAGGGCCACCATCCGCTCGGCGAGCGCGCGGGCGGCCGCCTCCTTGGTGTCGGCGGACAGGTCGAGGTCGACCAGGTCCGCGGTGATCATCTCGCTCATCGCGGGCTCCTTCACACGCGTATCGCCCTGCGGGCGGAGGTGGGGACGGGGGTGGCAGAGGTGGGGGAAGCGGTCATGGCGCAGGCTCCGTCAGGGGGCGGTCGAGGGGTACGTCCGTGGTGACCTGCACCGCGGCCGGGTTCAGGTCGGACGGGGCCGGCATGGCGCTGCCGGGGAGCTGGACGGCGGCGGCGCCGTGGGCGACCGCCGATGCCAGGGATCCGGGTCCGTCGCCTCCGGCGATGAGGAAGCCGGCGAGTGAGGCGTCACCGGCGCCGACGTTGCTGCGGACCGTGGCCGCCGGAGCGGTGGCGAACCACACGCCCGCCCCGTCGACGAGCAGTTGACCGTGGGCACCGAGGCTGGCGAGGACCGCCCGGGCTCCGGACTCCCTCAGCTCCTCGGCGGCCTTGACCGCGTCGCCGACCGTGGCGAGCGGGCGGCCGACGGCCTCGGCCAGCTCCTCGGCGTTCGGCTTGACGACGTCCGGGTGTTCGCGCAGGGCCGCGAGGAGCGCGGGGCCTGAGGTGTCCAGCGCTATCCGGGCGCCCGCCGCATGCGCTCGGGCGACCAGCTCGGCGTACCAGGAGGGTGCGAGCCCGCGTGGCAGGCTGCCGCAGCAGGCGATCCAGTCGGCGCCCACGGAGCGCCGGTGGACGGTGCCGAGGAGCAGTTCCTGCTCGTCCGGGGCGAGTTCGGGGCCCGGCGCGTTGATCTTCGTCAGGGTGCCGTCGGGTTCGGCGAGGGAGATGTTGGAGCGGGTCTGCCCGGCGACCGGTACCGGCGCCACCTCGATGCCCTGCGCGTCGAGCAGTCCGGCGACCAGCGCGCCCGGCGCGCCGCCCAGCGGGAGCACGGCGAGCGTGCGGACCCCCGCGGCGGCGACGGCCCGCGAGACGTTGACGCCCTTGCCGCCCGGGTCCATGCGCTCGCCCGTGGCCCGGACGACCTCGCCGCGGTCCAGCGACGGGACCTCGTACGTACGGTCCAGGGAGGGGTTGGGGGTGACGGTCAGGATCATGCTCACTCGTTTCTCGAACCAGGTGCGCCCGCCGGGGCGGAGGCACCTCACACACGCAGTACTTCCGTGCCGCCTCCCTCGATGACGGCGGCGTCGTCGGGGCTCAGTCCCTTGTCGGTGATCAGCAGGTCCACATCGCCCAGGTCCCCGAACCGTGCGAAGTGCTCCTCGCCGTGCTTGGCCGAGTCGGCGAGCAGCACCACCCGGCGGGCGGCGGCGACGGCCGCACGCTTCACGGCGGCCTCGGCGAGGTCGGGCGTGGTCAGCCCGTGCTCGGCGGAGAAGCCGTTGGCGGCGAGGAACAGGACGTCCGCGCGGATCTCGGCGTAGGCGCGCAGGGCCCATGCGTCGACCGCGGCGCGCGTACGGTGCCGGACGCGGCCGCCGATGAGGTGGAGCTGGATGCCGGGGTGGTCGGCGAGGCGCGCGGCGGTGGGCAGGCCGTGCGTGACGACGGTGAGGGTCGACTCCAGCGGGAGCGAGGCGGCGAGGCGGGCGACGGTGGTGCCCGCGTCGAGGATGACGGTGCCGCCGTCGGCGGGCAGCTCACCGAGGGCGGCGTGCGCTATGCGGTCCTTCTCGTCGGCGGCGGTGCCCTCGCGTTCGGCGAGGTCCGGCTCGAAGTCGAGGCGGCCGGCGGGGATGGCGCCGCCGTGCACCCGGCGGACGAGGCCGGCGCGGTCGAGCGCCTTCAGATCGCGCCGGATGGTCTCGGCGGTGACCTGGAACGCGTCGGCGAGCGACAGGACGTCGACCCGGCCGCCTTCGCGTGCCAGCCGAAGGATCTCCTGTTGCCGCTCCGGGGCGTACATGTCCGGATGCCTCCGATTGATGCCCGAACCTGTGGTTTCACCACGAGACTACGACTCCATGACCCGAAAGTAAACAGGTTCGGGCACGATTCGGGCATGAACGGGCTTCAGCGGGGTGCGGTGCAGGCGCTCGGCCTCCCCACACAGGCGCTCGGCCTCCCCTGCAACGGGATGCGGTGCGACGGGAAGAAGGCGCGAAGAAGGGGTGCAGGGAAACCCCTGCACCCCTGATGCGGACGACCCCGCACGTCCTGGGTCGGTCCGGCCCGCCGGAATCAGGCGACCGGAACGGCCTCCTGCTCGACCGCGCCGACCTCGGCCGCCTCGGCCTCGGCGTTGCCCCCCGCGCGGGCGGGCAGCGCGAACATCGCCAGGAAGATCAGACCGAGCACCCCGGCCACCCATCCCAGCGCGTGCTGGAAGCCGTCGATGAAGGCCGCGGGCACCTGCGCCCGGGTCAGATGGTCGCCGATGACCCCGAAGAAGACCACGGAGACCAGCCCGAGCCCCAGGGCGTTGCCCATCTGCTGCACGGTGTTGATCAGGCCCGACGCCGAACCGGCATGCTCCTTCGGCACCTCCGAGAGCACCGCGTCGGTCAGCGGCGCCACGATCAGGCCCATGCCGACGCCCATCACGACGAGGGGGAGCGCCATCTGCCACGAAGCGATCGAGGCGCCGTACCGGTCGGACTCCCAGATGTACAGCCCGACACCCGCGGCCATGATCAGGGCCCCCGCCTGGAGCACCTTGCGGCCGAACCGGGGCACCAGCTGCTGCACGGACATCCCGGCCGCCACCGACACGGCGATCGAGAACGGCACGCCGGTCAGACCGGCACGCAGCGCGCTCCAGCCCAGACCGATCTGCATGTAGAGCGTCCAGACCAGGAAGAAGATGCCGCACGCGACACCGAAGGTGAGCTGTACGGCGATGCCGGCGCTGAAGCTCTTCACCCGGAACAGCGACAGCTCGACGAGCGGCGAACCGTCCTTGCGGGTCTTGCGCCGTTCGTACGCCACGAGCGCGCCGAAGACGACGAACGCACCGGCCATCGACAGGTAGCCCCACAGCGGCCAGTGCAGCTCACGGCCGCGCGTCAGCGGGTAGAGCAGCATCAGCAGCCCGAGCGAGACGAGCGCCACGCCCACCATGTCCAGCTTCAGCGCCCGGGGTGCCCGCGATTCGGTGATGAACTTCCGTCCCAGCAGCAGACCCACGATGCCCACCGGCAGATTGATCAGGAAGATCGGCCGCCACTCGAGGCCGAACAGGTTCCACTGGGTGAGCAGCGCGCCCAGCAGCGGACCGGAGACCGCACCGAGTCCGACGATCGCGCCGAACAGGCCGAAGACCTTGCCGCGCTCCTCCGCGGGGAACGTGGCATGCACGATCGACAGCACCTGCGGCACCATCATCGCGGCCATGCCGCCCTGGAGGATGCGGGAGGCGACCAGCATCTCCGGGTTCGCGGCGAAGCCGCAGAGCGCCGAGGCGAGCGTGAAGCCGCCGATGCCGACGAGGAAGAGCCGCTTGCGGCCGTGGATGTCGCCGAGCCGTCCGCCGGTGATCAGCAGAGCGGCGAAGGCGAGCGCGTAACCGGCGGTGATCCACTGGATCTGGCTGAAGGTGGCGCCGGCGTCCCGCTTGATCGACGGGATGGCGATGTTGACGATCGTGACGTCGACGAGGTCCATGAAGGCCGCGGTCATCACGATGGCGAGCGCGAACCAGCGGCGGCGGTCGCCCGCGCCGGAGGCCCCGACGGTCGGGGGCGCGCAATCCGGGGTCGCCGCGGCTCGGGCCGGGGATGTCCCGCCGGAGCCCGGGGGCGTCTCGGCGCCGCCCGGAGGTATCTCGGTGGTGCTGGAGGTGGACGTGGAGGTCATGACGGAAAAGGTAGGGGCCCATTAGGCCAGAGAGTGTCCTCTGTGTCCGGCATCCTGGAATACATGACGACGGACACACCGGCTCGGATGCTGCAGCTCCTCTCCTTGCTCCAGACTCCGCGCGAATGGCCCGGCGGCGAACTCGCCGAGCGGCTGGGCGTCTCCCGGCGCACCATCCGGCGGGACATCGACCGGCTGCGCGAGCTCGGCTATCCGGTGCAGTCCACGCGCGGCGCCGACGGCGGCTACCGGCTGGTCGCGGGCAAGGCCATGCCGCCGCTCGTCCTGGACGACGAGGAGGCCGTGGCGATCGCCGTGGGGCTGAGGGCCGGTGCGGGCCACGCCGTGGAGGGCATCGAGGAGGCGTCCGTACGGGCGCTGGCCAAGCTGGAGCAGGTGCTGCCGTCCCGGCTGCGCCGCCGCGTGTCCACCCTGCAGATCGCGACCACCCATCTGACCAGCGGCGACGGCGACACCATCGCACCCGAGACGCTGACCGTGATGGCCTCGGCGGCGGCCGGGCAGGAGCGGCTGCGGTTCGCGTACCGCTCGGGCGACGGCACCGAGTCGCGGCGGCTGACGGAGCCGTACCGGCTCGTGAGCACGGGGCGGCGCTGGTACCTCATCGCCTACGACCTCGACCGTGCCGACTGGCGCACCTTCCGGGTCGACCGGGTCTCCGAACCCTTCGCGACGGGCGCGCGGTTCGCACCGCGCGAGCTGCCGACGGGGAGCGCCGCGGAGTTCGTACGGCAGAAGATGTTCCGGCGGCAGGAGGCGTACGACATCGACGTGGCGTTCGCGGCGCCGGCCGATGCGGTCGGAGCGCGGCTGCCGCGCTGGATCGGCATGCCGGAACCGATCGACGCGGACACCTGCCGGCTGCGGGCCAGGGTCGAGGCCTCCGTCGACTGGCTGGCGGTCCGGCTGGCCCTCATCGGGTACGAGTTCACCGTCCACGGACCGGCCGAACTCGCCGACTACGCAAGGGAGCTGGGCGCCCGTCTCAGCCGGGCCGCCGAGGCCTGACGCCCGGCGGGCGGCTCCCCCGCGCCCTCACCCGGTCACACCCCGGACGGGCCGATCGCCCCTCCCAGTGCGTCGAGGCACCGTAGCGCCAGCGCGGCCGGGCCTTCCGCCCCGTCCGCCGGGGCGGCGTCCCCCTGTGCCCAGGTCTCCACCGCCACGCGGACCGCCGTACCGGCGAACCCGGCGACGAGGCGGAGGTCCAGGTCGCGGAGCGTGCCCGCGCCCCGTTCTTGCAGCACCTCGGTGAGCGTGCGCTCGGAGGCCGCGCAGGCATCGGTCCACACCGACCGCAGGGCGGGGCTCTCCGCCGCGAGGCGGAGCAGCGACCGGACCCACTCCAGCGACGCGAGGTTCGCGGGGTCGTCGGCGGTGAGGGCGCGGCGCACCGCGAATCGGAGCGCCTCCGGCACGGACAGCCCGGCGGGCGCGTCGCGCACCGCTTCGGCCCACTGCTGGGCCCCGGCGGCGAACAGCGGCGCGACTGCCTCCTCCTTCGTCGCGAAGTAACGGTAGAAGGTGCGCGGAGCCACCCCGGCCGCGCGGGCGATGTCCTCGGCGCGGGTGGCCCGCAGGCCGCCCTCCACGAAGAGCTCGGCGGCGGTCCGGGCGATATCCAGACGGGTCTCGGCCTTGCGCCGCTCCGTCAGCGAGCCACGGGGCGCGGGGGGAGGAGAACCAGGGGACATGGGAGGCAGCGTAGGCCCACGCATGTGCCGTACGCCCACGCGCCCTTCCCGCTGCGCGACGGCGGAGCGGCACCGCCGGTGCGGCTCGACGACTGGGTGCTGCCGTTCAGGGGCAAAGGCCGGGCGCCGGATACAGGGAGTCCCGGCGCCGGGGGGGGGTAGGCACCGGGACTCGTCTTCGGGCCGGACCCGGGGTGACGACCCCTCAGGGCCGCTGCCGGGCCGGCGTCATGGCGCGGGACCGCGTACGGTCCTACGCCGCCGCGTCGAAGCCCGTGCTGCGGGCGAGCTTCTTCAGCTCCAGCAGCGCGTGCTTCTCGATCTGACGGATGCGCTCACGCGTCAGACCGTGTTCCTTGCCGACCTCCGTGAGCGTGCGCTCGCGGCCGTCCTCGATCCCGTACCGCATCTTGATGATCGATGCCGTGCGGTCGTCGAGCCGGCCGATGAGGCCGTCCAGTTCCTCGCTGCGCAGCAGCGTCATCACCGACTGCTCGGGCGACACCGCGGAGGTGTCCTCCAGCAGATCGCCGAACTGCGTGTCGCCGTCGTCGTCCACGGACATGTTCAGCGAGACCGGGTCGCGGGCCCAGTCCAGCACGTCCGTGATCCGCGCGGGGTTCGCACCGAGCTCGGCCGCCACCTCCGCGGGCTCCGGGTCACGCCCGTGCTCGCGGTTGAACTCGCGCTGCACACGGCGGATCCGGCCCAACTCCTCGACCAGGTGGACGGGGAGGCGGATGGTGCGGGACTGGTCGGCTATGGAGCGGGTGATGGCCTGGCGGATCCACCACGTCGCGTACGTGGAGAACTTGAAGCCCTTGCGGTAGTCGAACTTCTCCACCGCGCGGACCAGGCCCGCGTTGCCCTCCTGGATCAGGTCGAGCAACGGCAGACCGCTGCGCGGGTAGCGCCGGGCGACGGCGACGACCAGCCGCAGGTTGGACCGTATGAAGACGTCCTTCGCCCGCTCGGCCTCGGCGAACAGTGCCTCGAGCTCCTCACGGGAAGCGCCCCCGGCCACCTTGCTCTCCACCTCGCCGTCCAGGATCTGCCGGGCGTACACGCCCGCCTCGATCGTCTCGGACAGCTCCACCTCCTTGGCGGCGTCGAGCAGCGGTGTGCGCGCGATCTCGTCGAGGTACATGCCGACCAGGTCGCGGTCGGCGATCTCTCCACCCACGGCGCGAACGCTGCTTGCCGTGTCGGTCTCGGGCGCGGTGGTGCCGGACTGACGACGGGCGACGGCACGGGTTGCCATGCGTGCTCCCTTGCGATGGTTGGTCAGCTGGGCCGCTGGACGCCTTCACACCCTCCCGGGTGGGCGGCATCCGATGGAAACAACGACTGGAATCAGGACAGAATTCCCAACCTGCCCCTCGAGTTTTCTGATCATGCAGTACCCTGTCCCGCCACGAGGGAGGGCGATGTCGACAGAACCCACAGAGGTCCAGGTCAGAGCAGGCGTCGAGGGCGACCTCCGGGCCCTCACGGACATCTACAACCACTACGTGCGCGAGACGCCCATCACCTTCGACACGACCGTCCTCACCCCCGAAGAGCGCCGCCCTTGGCTGCTCTCCCACCCTGAAGACGGCCCCCACCGGCTCTTGGTTGCCCAGGAGCGGACATCCGGGCGAATTCTGGGATACGCAACATCCGGCCCGTTCCGCCCGAAGGCCGCATACGTCACGTCCGTCGAGGTGAGCATCTACCTCGCCCCGGACGCGGGCGGCCGGGGCGTCGGCACCCTCCTCTACAAGAGCCTCTTCGAGGTTCTCGCCGGCGAGGACGTCCACCGCGCCTACGCGGGCATCACCCAGCCGAACGAGCCCTCCGCCCGCCTCCACGCCCGCTTCGGCTTCCGCCCAGTGGGAATGTTCCACGAGGTGGGGCGGAAGTTCGGACGGTACTGGGACGTGGCCTGGCACGAGAAGGAGCTCCAGCCGCCCGCCGGCGGCCGCGAGCCGCACTCCCCCTGACCCCGGGGCGGAGCGGGGCCCGGCCGGTCAGCCGAACTGCACCGAACGCTTGGCCAGCCCCATCCAGAATCCGTCGATGACGCTGCGCCGGGCATCGAGCTCACCCGTCGCGTCGGCCGCGCCCATGGTCACGAACAGCGGGGCGAAGTGCTCGGTGCGCGGGTGGGCGAGACGGCCGGCCGGGGACTTCCGGGTGAAGTCGAGGAGGCCGTCCACGTCGCCCGCCTCCAGCGCACGGTGCCCCCAGTCGTCGAACTCCGCGGACCAGTCCGGGACGCCCCCGGCGTGCCGGAGTGCGGCGAGGTTGTGGGTGAAGAAGCCGGAGCCGACGATCAGCACGCCCTCGTCGCGCAGCGGCGCGAGCCGGCGGCCGATGTCCATCAGCCGCTGCGGGTCGAGCGTGGGCAGGGACACCTGCAGCACCGGGATGTCGGCGCCGGGGTACATCTCGACGAGCGGGACGTACGCGCCGTGGTCGAGGCCACGGTCCGGCATGTCCTGGACCGGGAGACCGGGGCCGCGGAGCAGTTTGCGCACGGACTCGGCGAGCGCGGGGGCGCCGGGGGCGTCGTAACGAACCTGGTAGTAGTGCTCGGGGAAGCCCCAGAAGTCGTACACGAGGGGGACCGTCCGCGTGGCACCGAGGGCCAGCGGGGCCTCCTCCCAGTGCGCGGAGACCACCAGGATCGCCGTCGGGCGCGGCAGCTCCGCCGACCAGGCGGCGAGTTCGCCGGGCCACACCGGGTCGTCGGCGAGCGGCGGCGCACCGTGGCTGATATAGACGGCGGGCATGCGCATGACTAACCTCCAGCGGACTCCGGCCCGGACCCGTACGGCCCGGGACCAGGCCCGTACCGCTTCCGGCCCGCAGGTTCGTACCGGCTCCGGACGGGGCCCGGACGAGCTCCGCACGGATCGCCCCGCACCGGCATCGTCCCATCAACTTGAAACTTCAAGCTCTCCACGCTCACGCTACAGCGAAGTTGTTTAATTTTCAAGAATGGGGGGCTTACAGTGGAGGCATGACGACGGCATTCCCGGCGACCGCCACGCCCCCCGAAGGGCCGGAAGAGCCCCGCTGGCTCAGCACGGAGGAGCAGAGCGTCTGGCAGGTGTACCTGCACGCGACGATGCTGCTCGACGACCATCTCGACCGTCAGCTCCAGCGCGACGCGAACATGCCGCACATCTACTACGGATTCCTGGCCCGTCTCTCCGAGGCCCCGCGCCGGCGGCTGCGGATGACGGAGCTGGCGATCCACGCGAAGATCACCCGCTCCCGCCTCTCCCACGCGATCGCCCGGCTGGAGCAGCAGGGCTGGGTCCGCCGCGAGAACTGCCCGTCGGACAAGCGCGGCCAGTTCGCGGTGCTCACCGACGAGGGCTTCGAGGTGCTGAAGAAGGCGGCGCCCGGTCATGTCGACGCGGTCCGCCAGGCCCTCTTCGACCGCCTCACCCCGGAACAGCAGAAGTCCCTCGGCGAGATCATGAGGATCATCGCCGAGGGACTTCAGCCGAAGGAGGCGGGCGCGGACCTGCCGTGGCTCCGCTAGGCCCTGTCGCCGGCACGCTCAGGTCCTGTCGTCAGCGCGCGCAGGTTCTGTCGTCAGCACGCTCACGTCCTGTCGTCAGCACGCTCAGGTCCCTCGGTCCGTGCGGGCAGGTCCTTCGGTCCGTGCGCGCGGGCCCTGTCGCCGGTGGGCTCAGTGCGCGACCACCGGGACGTTCACGGCGTCCTCCACGCCCTCGTCCGCTCCGGAGGCGACCGGGCGGGAATCCGGGCGGCCCGTGTTGATCAGGGTCATGGCGATGGTTGCGGAGACGACCAGGATGCCGACGGCGAACCAGATCGCGTTCGTGTAGCCGTGCACCATGCCCTCGAGCTTGACCAGCTGCGCGGCGGGCTTGCTCGTCGCCGTGGCGATGTGGTCCTTGATGTACGCGGTCGTGGCGGACGCGGCGATGGTGTTCAGCAGCGCCGTGCCGATCGCGCCACCCACCTGCTGCGAGGTGTTGACCATCGCGGAGGCGACACCGGCGTCCCGCGGCTCCACGCCGTACGTGGCCAGCGACATCGCCGGCATGAACGCCGTACCCATGCCGAGGCCGAGCAACAGCTGCGCCGGAAGCAGCAGACCCGCGTACGACGACCCGATCTCCAGCTGGGTGAGCAGCAGCATGCCGGACGCGGCGACCAGGAAGCCCGGGCCCATCAGCAGCCGCGGCGGGACCCGCGTCATCAGACGGGCGCCGATCTGCGTGGAACCGGTGATCATGCCCGCGATCATCGGCAGGAAGGCGAAGCCGGTCTTGACCGGCGAAAAACCCTTCACGATCTGCAGGTAGTACGTCAGGAAGAGGAAGAGCCCGAACATCGCGATCACGGCGAGGCCGAGCGACAGGTACACGCCGCCGCGGTTGCGGTCGGTCACGACGCGCAGCGGCAGCAGCGGCGCCTTGACCCGGGACTCGACGACCGCGAACGCGGCGAGCAGCACGGCCGCGGCGATGAACAGGCCCACCGTCGTGACGTCGCTCCAGCCGTCGGACTCGGCGCGGGTGAAGCCGTAGACCAGCGAGACCAGACCGAGGGTCGACAGGACGACACCGGGGATGTCGAGGGGCGAACGGTTGCGGGCGCCCTCCGGCTCACGGATGACGAAGTACGCGCCGGCCGCCGCGACGACGGCGAAGGGGATGTTGACGAAGAACGTCCAGCGCCAGTCCAGGTACTCGGTGAGGAATCCGCCGAGGATCAGACCGACCGCGCCACCGCCACCGGCGATCGCACCGTAGATGC
Organism: Streptomyces sp. NPDC002004; assembly: GCF_053593975.1. Classification (NCBI taxonomy): domain Bacteria; kingdom Bacillati; phylum Actinomycetota; class Actinomycetes; order Kitasatosporales; family Streptomycetaceae; genus Streptomyces; species Streptomyces sp. NPDC002004. The sequence goes on along the minus strand of NZ_JBSFDP010000003.1, from coordinate 418,024 downwards.
CGAAGGCCTTGGCACGCTCCTTGGCCTCGGTGAACATCACCGCGAGCAGGGAGAGCGCGGCCGGCGCGAGCAGCGCGCCGAACACGCCCTGGAGTGCGCGGGCGCCGAGCAGCATGCCCGCGCTCTGTGCGGCACCGCCGAGCGCGGAGGCCGCTGCGAATCCGATGAGGCCCGTGACGAAGGCGCGCTTGCGGCCCCAGAGGTCCGCGATGCGGCCACCGAAGAGGAGCAGTCCGCCGAAGGCGAGTGCGTAGGCCGTGATGACCCACTGCTTGTTGCCCTCCGAGATCCCCAGGTCGTGCTGGGCGGAGGGCAGGGCGATGTTCACGATGGTCGCGTCGAGCACGACCATCAGCTGGGCGAGGGCTATGAAGACGAGCGCTTTCCAGCGCCGGGGGTCGGGAAGGGCCGTTTCAGGCATGGCGGTACTCACCTATGGGCTTCGGTAAGGGCAAAGGGAATGGACTGCTGGGGTTCTGGGCTCCGGACCTCCGGAGAGGTCCCTGACTGAGACCGGCCGGACCGGCGGAACTCATCGGCGCGCGGAATCGGCGCCCATGGTCATCGGCGTACGGGGCCGTCGCCCGCGCGAACCGGTCGCGCGGCGACGCTCCCGCCGTACGGAGGCGTCACGGGGCGACCTGCTCGCCGTGCGAACGCCTCCCGGGACGGACCCGCTCGCCGCACGAGCGTGCCGCCGTGCAGTGCGTCGCGGTACGCATCCGTCGCCGTACTCGGAAACAGCTGGTGTCAGGACGGACGGGACTGGCTTCGGAGGTCCTCCAAGGTGGCCGCGTGCCCGGGGAGCTCCGAGCGGGCGGGTGTCATCAGGCCGTCCAGGAACAGCTGGAGATGGCGGTGGACGAATTGGTCGATGCCCAGGCACGCGATGCCGGGCAGCGGCCTGGTGAGCTGGGAGAGGGCGACCATCAGATCCCCGACGGCGATGTCGGTGCGCAGCTGCCCGGCCGCGCGGGCTCGCTCCATCAGCCCCTCGACCGCTTCTTCGAGGTGGTTGCGGGAGGCGAGCAGATCCGGGTGGTCCTGGTCGAAGTCGGACGACAGCATCGGGCACAGGGCCCCGATGCGTTCGTCCGCCGCGGCGTGCACGAAGCGACGCAGGGCCCCGAAGGCGTCGCCGCCCTCGGCGTCGGCGTCGGCGGTCGCGCGCTCGGCGTGCTCGGTGACGTGGTCGGTGACGGTGCAGATGACCTGGCGGAGCAGGGCCTGCCGGTCGGGGAAGTGCCGGTACACCGTGGCATTGCCCACGCCGGCGCGGCGAGCGACCTCGTCGAGCGGCACATCGGCGCCGGACTCGACGAACATCTCGCGCGCGGCGGCGACGATCCGCTCCCGGTTGCGCAGGGCGTCGGCCCGCGGGCGGGGCGTACGGCGCTGCGTCTCGGGGGCTGCGGTGACCACGGGGGCACACTCCTGACTGCCGTCTTGGGATTGCGATCCGGGGACAGACTCCCCGGTTCGACGAACATACATCCAAACGGGGAACGACTCCCCGGTTATTTCCTGGACGCCCCTTCTTCACTGTGATGTAGCTCACACTCGCCTGCGCCGGAATTCCCCCGCCCGGTCGCACCCAGCGAGCGCCCCCGCACCCGGCCACGGAGGGTGATCCACAGGGGGCAGCCAGAGCGGCCGGCTGCCGTGGAGCGAAAGGTCCATGCATGCAGCCGACACGCCGTCGCATACATGGCCAGCGCCGTCGCATACGGGGCCGGCGCCACCGCATACGCGGCCCGCGCCGCGTGCCCGTACTGGCCGCCATAACCGCGCTCACCTTCGCGGTCACCATGTCGGCGAGCACGGGACGGCCGGCCCACGGCGCGGCGACCGCCGCTGGGCCCGCCTCCGTGGCGCGGGAACCGGCACTCGGCCCCTGCATGATCAGCGGGGCGCTGGGGGTGCAGATGTCGGAGGGCGTACCGACGACACCGGGCTACGCCCACTCCACGGGCACGGTGCACGCCCTCAACCTCATGATCGACTTTTCGGACGCGCCGGGCGAAGGCAGCGCCACGGACCGGGTGATGGAGTTCTTCCCGCAGACCCGGAAGTGGTTCCACACGGCGTCGTACGGGCGCCTCGACTACCAGCCCGAGACCCCCATCACGCACTGGCTGCGGATGCCGAAGGCGTTCAAGGACTACGGGATAGAGCGCGGGGCGCCGTTCGAGCCGGGCTACCGGCGCCTCGTCCAGGACATCGTCGCCGCGGCCGACCCGGCGGTGGACTTCAGGGACTACGACCTGGTGAACGTCCTGGTGACGCCGAACGCGGGCCCGTCCGCCCTGGACACCGTGCTGTCGGTGACGTTCGCCGGCAACAACGAGGCCCCGGTCGCGGACGGCGTCCCCATATCCAACGCGTCCTTCGTCTACAGCCGCCAGGACGACGGCTCCGGCTCCTATGCGGAGACCGGCTACCGGGTACTCCCCCACGAGAACGGCCACACCTTCGGACTGCCCGACCTCTACACCCAGGACGGCGGGGACACCGTCGGGCACTGGGACATCATGAGCGAGGACTGGGGGGCCAACAACGACCTGCTGGGCTGGCACAAGTGGAAGCTGGGCTGGCTGGACGACGACCAGGTCGGCTGCGTGTCGAAGCACGCCGCCACGAGCAACTTCACCCTGACCCCACTGGCCCGCAAGGGCGGCCCCAAACTCGTCTTCATACCCGTCGACGCGCAGTCGGGCTTCGCGGTCGAGGTCCGCACGAACGAGGGCAACGACCAGGCAGTGTGCAAGCCGGGGGTCCTCGTCTACCGGGTCGACGCCGACATCGACACCGGCCGGGGGCCGATCACCGTCTCCGACTCCACGCCGGCGAGCGGCGGCTGCACCCGCAGCCCCAACGTCCACGCGGAACTCTCCGACGCCACCTACGACCCCGGCGAGACCTTCACCGACCGGGCCAGCGGCATCAAGATCGAGGTGACCGAAGCCGATCCTTCGGGCGATTACCACATCACGATCACCCGTCCCTGACCATCCGGTCCCGGGACCCCGCTACACTGACGACCACCAGGCCCTCCGGGCCTGAAGCCTTGCCTTCGTAGCTCAGGGGATAGAGCACCGCTCTCCTAAAGCGGGTGTCGCAGGTTCGAATCCTGCCGGGGGCACCAGCCAAAAGGCCCCGGACCGATCACGGTCCGGGGCCTTTGACATCTACTTATGACATCAACGCGGGTGGTCACTGACGACCGCGACGCCTCCGCAGCAGCCGGTCCATGTGGCTCATGGCCTCCCGCTGGGTGTCCTGGACGACGTGCGTGTAGACGTCCATGGTGATGCTGATCTGGGAGTGCCCGAGGATCTCCATCACGACGCGGGGCGCGACTCCGGCCGCCGTGAGGAGGGTCGCTGTGCCGTGGCGGGCGTCGTGCAGCCGGATGACGCGGAGGCCGGCGGACTGGGCGATGCGGGTGAAGGAGCGGTACAGGTTGCGCGGCTCGACCGGGCGGCCGGTGCGGGTGGTGAAGACGTAGGCCGACTCCTGCCACTTCTCCCCCGCCTTGGCGCGGGCAGCTGCCTGTCGCATGCGGTGCCACCGGAGAGGCGCGATGCAGAGGGCGGGGAGCGGGACGGCACGGCGACGGCGGCTCTTGGGGTCGTCGTCGTAGAGGACGCCGCGCCGACGCTGCGTCTGCTGGCGGACGTAAAGAACGCGGTTGTCGAGGTCCAGGTCGGACCAGCGGAGACCGACGATCTCTCCCCGGCGGAGCCCCATGGCGATGGCGAGGACGAAGGCCGCGTAGAGCGGGTCCTTGCGGGAGGCTGCGAGGAAGTCGAGCGTCTCGTCGAGGGTCCAGGGATTCAGCTCGCGGCTGTCGGTACGGGGCGGCTCGACGAGCTTGGCGACGTTGCGCGTGATCAGCTCCTCGCGGCAGGCGGAGGAGAGCGCTGACCGCAGAACTCGGTGCGATTCCTTGGCGGTTGCCGCCGTGGTCTCTTTCTCCAGGCGGACGAGGAAGCGACGGACGTCTGCAACGCCGAGGGATTCGAGCCGCTTGGCGCCGAGCAGGGGCACCAGGTAGATCCGCACGTGCGCCTCGTACTTGTCGTACGTGCTCAGCTTCCGCCGAGGCTTGATCACGTTGTCCAGCCAATACGGCAGCCACTCGGAGAGCTTGGCCGACCGCGTCGGCACGGGCACGCCTTGGTCCACCTTGTCGAGGAGTTCCCGACGCTTGGCATCGCACGCCTGCCAGGTCTTGCCGTAGGCGAACTTACGGGCGCGAGTCCCGTCCGGCTGGAGCACGTAAACCGCGCACTGATAGCGGCCGTCCTTGCGCTTGGTGATGGTGCCTGCCCCGTTCGGGTTGCGCTTGCGCTGACCGGCCATCAGGCAGCCTCCTCGATCCGGCCGAGGATGAAGTCCCGGACGGCGTCGGCAGGGATACGCCGAGCCCCGTCAATCTTGATCGAGACCAGGCGATGCGAACGGATCAGGTCGTAGACCTTGGAGCGCCCGAGCTTGAGCCGCGCCATGACTTCCTTCACGGTCAGCAGCTCGGCGGTGATTGTGGTCATGCTGCGGCTCCTTCCAGGTCGAGTTGTGCGGGCAGCTCATGCCGTGCGATTTCGCGGCTCTGCTGGATGTCGCGGCGGATGTTGGCGGCGAGCCAGGACTCGCCGGGGGTGTGGCCGTGTCCGGCGTAGGTCCAGTGGGCGAGGGTGAGCGTGCTCGTCTCCGGGGAGTCGTCGGGGTCGGGCAGGCCGAGCGCGGCGCGCTGTTGAGTGGCGCGGTAGTCGGCGCGGACCTGGCGTAAGGCGCCGAGGGTGGTGGAGTAGCGGCGGGATTTGGTGGAGAAGTGGCCGCGGAAGCCGAGCATGTGGGCCCAGTCGCGGAGCTTGCGGTCCGGGTAGAGCGCGTGGAGGTCTAGGCAGGCCTCGATGAGCCGACGGGGGTGGTCAGGGACGCCGAGCAGGACCAGGGCCTCTTTGTTGCCGATCCGGCGGTCGACGGTGCCGGTCGTTTCCGCGGCTTTCGTGGCGTACTTGGCGACGTAGGAGGCAACAGCCTGCTCGGTGATCTCTTCGCCGTTGCCGAAGGCACCGATGGGCTGAACGTCGAGCTGGGTGCCCCAGCGCAAGGTGCGGGCGGGCTGGTCCCCGGCGGGAGGGACGTCGACCTGGACGCGGGCGGCGGCTGCGTGAATGGCGTCGGTGAGCAGGCCGAGGGTGGCCCAGGCCGGGGGCGGCGAGTCGGGTCCTTCGGGGCCGTCGAAGCGGATCACGGCGTGGAAGTGGACCGCGCCGCGCTTTTGGTACTCGGCGACCTTGCCGAAGGAGACCCGGGACTGTTCCCGGGCGGCCTGCTGGGTGAGGCCCGCGCGGCGGGCGATCTCGCGGCGCAGGTAGATCGTGAAGTAGCGCCACAGCTCGGAGGCGTGGTTGTTCCACAGCACCGCGCCCGCGTAGTCGTAGGTGTCCGGGTCGAGCGGGGTGCCCAGTTCTGGCGCGTCCTCTGCGTGGCGGGTGCCGCAGGCGCAGGGCCGGTTGCCGGGGCGGTTGTGGACGGGGCCGAACGAGGGGGCGGTGAGGGTGGCGAAGACGCGGGGGTGGTCGCGGATGGTGTGCGGGGTGCCCTTGTCCGGGTCTCCGGTCAGGCCTGCGCGGATCAGGTGGTAGGTGTCGCCTGCGTAGGTCCAGGCGCAGGAGGGGCAGCGGGAGGCGCGGCGGTTGCCGCAGGCGACACGGAGGCGGCCGCCGGGTTCGGTGTCGGTGGAATACGAGAACAGCACCTGCCCGGAGGCGGCGTCCCGGGTGACGGTCGTGCCCTGGAGGTGGATCGGATCGGAGCATCCCCCAGTGCGGCGGATCTGCTCGCGCAGGCGGTCGAAGCCGGGGGACCCGGCCATCCGGAGGATGTCCCCCAGGGTGGCCGGGTCCAGGCCCGCCGCAGTGGCGGTGTCGGTCACGCCTTGTCCTCCTTGGGCGGGTGGCGGTCGAGCCAGTCCTCGGCGCACACCTTGTGGACGGGCGTGCCCTTGTCGGAGCGGAGCGGGGTGGGCTTGGTGCAGATCACGCACGGCTGGTCGCCGGTGTGGTCGTAGTGCTCAGGCGATCGCCAGTTCAGGAGAGCCACCGCACTCACCTCCCGGCCCGGGCGAGCACGCCGCGGGTGGTGTGGCCGGTGCCGTTGCAGGCCGGGCAGGCGGCGATGACGGTCGTGCGGGAGCCGTCGCGGTGGCGGGTGCCGGTGGTGATGGCGACGTTGGCGAAGCCGTCGCAGTCGCGGCAGACGGGCGTGTTCTGGGCGCGCTGGGGCATGATGAGGCTTCCCTTTCGGGTCCGTTGGATCTGGAAGAGGTGCAGGCGCCCGGGGCGGCGGAAGTTTGGCGACCGAGGCCGCCCCGGGGGCCGTTCAGCGGCGGCGGTTGCGACCGCGCGGGATGGGCGGGATGGAGTCGTAGGACTCCTGGCCGGAGCGGAAGTCGCTCAGGTCGGTGACGTCCTTGTCCGTGCCGATCTCGCGCATGATCCGGTTCATGGCCTTGGTGTCGCGGTGGCGGCGGGCGATCGCGTAGTCCCGGCCGAGTTCGGCCATGCGCTCGTCGCGGGCGGGTTCGGGATTGCTGTTCTTGCGGCTGAAGATGCCCATGTCAGTGGCCTTTCTGGTTGTTGAGGAGGGATCGCAGGACCACGGCGCACACGGCCACGGAGGTGGCGGTGACGGCGATGGCGAGGAGCATGGAGACCAGGACCGCGCCGACGACGAGGACCACCGCGGTCCCTCCGGCGACGAGTCCAGCGACGGTGCCCGGCGTGAGCTGAACCGCAGGCTGAGAAGACGCCGGGACCGCGGGGACGGGCGCCGGACTCGGGGCCTCGGGTGCGGCGGGCTCGACGACCGCCGGTGGTGTGACGAGGCCGGTCGGTGTCGGGTTGATTGGAATCTTCGGGCGGAGCATCGGTGTTCTCCCTTCGGGTTGGGCTACTTGACGGTGGTGTTGATCGCGGGGGCGAACAGGCTGTCGGCGAGGAGGTAGCCGCCGAGGACGAGCACAGCCACGAGCCACCACGGCGGGCGGACGAGCTTGATCCCGAGGAAGCCGACGACGATCAGGGCGAGCCAGAGGGGAACCTGCATGGCGGGGGCCTCCTAGGCCTTGCAGCGGTGCGTGCGGGCAGCGAGTTCGGCAGCGGCACGGTCGCGGTAGTCCGCGGAGAAACCGCAGCCCGGCGCGGTGCACGCGACGGCGTGCTTCTCGATGCCGCGGCCGTCGTAGTACGTGGCGACCTCGACGGGGCCGATGCGGATCACGTTGCGGAAGCGCCGGTAAGCGGTCACGTCGACTCCTTTCTGATCAGGTGAGTTGGAGGTGGGTTGCGATCGCGGTGGCCATCGAGCCGGGAAGCCCGAGGCGGGCGCGCAGGGTGTCGGCGTCGATCGGGGCGCCAGTGCTGGCACGGTGCGTGTCGGCGACCTTGCGGGCGTGATCGAGCAGAGCCGGGGGCACCGCGGGCGCCGGCCCAGTAGCCGCCGGGGTCGTGGCGGGCGGGAGTTCCGGTGCGGGTTCCGGGTCGGGGGCGCGTTCCACGCTCACTTCCGCCACCGGTTCCGGCGCCGAGTCCGCAGCGGTCTCGACCGGAGCCGGTTCGGGGGTGGGCTGGTGGGCGAGGAGGGTGCCGCCGAGGAAGGCGAGTGCGGGCCACCCGGCGACGAGGATGCGCAGCCAGGCCGGTACGTGGTGCAGGTCGAGCAGGCCAGCGGTGGAGACGTTGGCTCCCAGCGAGGCAGCCAAGGCGACCGCGAACCAGGACCAGGCGGCGCGGGCCGCGCGGTCGTTGGCGCGCAAGACGCGCATCCGGTGCCAGGACGCGACCAAGAGCAGGTCGACACTGACGGGGTAGGCCCAGGCCTTCCAGCCGGTCTGCCCGGCAGCTGCGGCAAGGTCGTGAAGGTGCGCGAAGGACAGCGCACCAGCGATCACGGCTTGGACGAGCACGGCATCGGGGCGGACAAGGCGGAACACGTCGATCACCTCCTTCCGGTTTCGGACATGGGTGGGGTAGGGACCCGGCGCGAAGCGGTCGCACCAACCGGGATGGATCGGGGTGCTACTCGGTGACCGGCACCGGAGCAGCCAGCGGCGGTGTCTCGACGGGCGTCGTGTCGGCGGGCACGTGGGGCCGGAACGGGTCGAGTGCGGGGAAGTCCGGGATCAGGTGCGCGTGCTCACGGCACACCGCCGCAGCTTCGGCCGCGGTCGTGCTGGGGGTGCGGATGCGGGACCAGCCGCCGGAGGAGTCCGCCGCCACGGCCACGCCGGGACGGTCGGGCGGGATCGTGGTCACCGCGGGCAGGGCATCCGGGGCGATGTCACCAAGTCCCATTTCGGCGGTCTGCTTGTCGTTGACCCGGTGCACGACACGGCCGGTGAGCTGGGCACGGAGCATGGTGGCGCCCTTGCCGAGTTCGGATCCGAAGCGCTGCCCGCACACCTCCAGGTAGATGCCGACCGCACGAGCCATCTGCGCCAGCCGAATCAACGCGGTCACCAGGCGTTCACGGCGTTCCTCGTCCTTCCTGCTGGAGATCAGGAACAGCTCCGCGACCTCGTCGACCAGGACCACGACCGGCACCGGCCGCACCTTCTCCGGCAACTCCCACAGATCAGAGACGCCGTGTGTGCTGAGCAGGTCGAAGCGGTCTTCCATCTCCCCTACCAGCACATCGAGCAGGGAGACGGACTCGTCCGGGGTAGTGGCCAGCGCGGACAGGCGGGGCGCGTACGCGGTCTGTTCCACACCGCGCTTGCAGTCGATGCCGACCAGCGCAACAGGGAGCTGTGCCAGGCCCTTGATCAGGTTGCGCTGGTACATCGACTTGCCGGACTGGTTGGCGCCGAGGGTCAGCGAGTGCGGCACCTTGCGGTAGTCCCGAACGAACGCCGTCCCGTCATCGCGCAGCGCGACCGGAACCACCATGTCCTTGGGCTGGGCCTTGCGCGGCATCCGCACCCGGCGCAGCACGTCGTAGCCGGTCATCCGCAGTTCCACGAACCCGGGCTTGGTCTCGATGACGCTCACCGCGTGGACGCCCCAGGCGTGACGCAGCCGTTCCGAGGCCGCCGCCACATCGGCTGGTTCCAGGCCAGCGGGCAGGCGCAGGGTCACCCGGAGCCCCGTCGAGGTTCCGCGGACAAGGCGGACCTTCGGCGGCACCGGCTGCACTTCGCGGCGGGCGACGTTGCGGACCATGAACGCCCGCAGGCCGGACGGGTGCACCGTCAGCCCGCACACGTCCATCGTGGACCGGTAGGTCATCGTGAACCGGCCCCAGGCCACCGGCAGCCCGACCAGCGACCAGTACACGCGCGGAGCGCGGACCTTCGCATAGCCGAGACCACCGGCGCCCGCTAAGGCCCCAGTCGCCTCCATCCAGGTCGTCAGGTCCGTCATGGTCAGACCGCCGATGTGATCGCGACTGCGCGGAACGAGATGCCGTGGCGCTTCTGGCCGTTGAACTCGTTCTCCCAGTCCCTGGCCTTCAGGCTGACCACCTTCACCGGCATACCCGGCGTCAGACCCTCCGGGATGCCCGTCTCGGGCACGGCCACCTGGTAGAGGTTCCCCTCCCCCTCGTCCGAGACCAGCAGGCCCACGGTCGACATGCCCGCACCGGTCTCCCGGTCCACAGCCCGCTCACCGGTCTTCTTGTTCACCAGCTTCGGCTCAGGCGCAGTCGCCACGAACACCACAGCGGTCGAAAGATCGATCTTGAAGGACGGCATCAGCACTCCCTGCGTTGACGTCGGGCAGCCCAAAGAAGGGCCCCTCACCGCCCGCTGTCCTAGGATTGCGGGCGACAACAGAGATAGTGCACGGCAGTCCTAGGACTGCCAACAGTCCTAGGACTATGTTTCACTAGGCCCTGGTCGAGAGGGGTTCGTGATGGCGCCCAAGTGGCGAGAGCTGGCAGACAAGCTGGCTGAGCAGATCAAGCGGGGTGACTACGCGCCGGGCCAGCAGCTGCCGCACATCAGAGAGCTGGTTGAGGTGGGCGAGGGCTCCAAGGCCACCGTCCACGCCGCTTATAAGGCACTGGAAGCGGAAGGCCTGGTCACTTCATCCCGAGGCCACGGCACTGTCGTGCGACAGCAGGTCCCGCTCAAGCGACTTGGCATCGCCCGGTACGACAAGGCGAAGTGGCGGGACGGGGACGAAGTGGCGTTCATCGCGGACCGCGTGGCTTCCGGGCGGGCGTACCGACGCAACGAGCAGACCCAGACAGTCAGCCTTGTCGAAGCACCCCCCGCGGTAGCAGCCGCACACGGTCTACCGGTGGGTGCCGAGGTCTACGCTCGCGCACGGTTGGTGAAGGAGGGCGACCAGCCGACCCACTCGCTGACCAGCTACTACCGGCCCGAGCACGTGGAAGGAACGCGTTTGGTGGACTCGACGCCGGGCCCGGCCGGCCGAGGCGGCGGATTTCGCGTGCTGTACGACGCGGGTTACGAGATCGATCACATGAAGGAAGAGCTCTTTGCTCGTACCCCCACCGCGGACGAGGTGAAGCTCCTGCAACTGCCACCCGGCGAACCGGTCGTGGAGCTGCATCGGACGACCTATACGGCTTCCGGCACGGTGGTCGAATTCGCCATTGGGGTGCATGCGGCTTCACGCTTCGCCTGGGAGTACGACTTCAAGGTGCCCGACTCGGCGAAGGACAGGGAAGGTCAGCAGTGATCTCGAGGCAAGACTGGGCGGACACACGGCGTCTGTGGGATTACCACCAGATGGGCCACGCACCCCGGCCGTGCTCGGTCGCCGTCGGACTCGGCAGCCACGACCTGGGTGTTGCCGATGCCGCAGTCGACCTGTACAAGCGCGGCATGGCTCCACTGCTCGTGTTCACCGGATCCACCAGCCCCACGACGCGGGAACGCATGCCCCGAGGTGAAGCCGTCCACTATCGAGAACGGGCACTCGAACTTGGCATCCCCAGTTCTGCCGTGCTCGTGGAGCCGCGTGCTCGGAATACGGGTGAGAACATCCGCTTCTCCCGAGAGCTGTTGGAAGAGGCCGACGTCGACGTGTCCTCTGTCCTACTGATCAGCAAGCCGTACGAGGAGAGGCGGGCCTACGCCACCGCGCGCAAGCTGTGGCCCGAAGTTGAGATCGTCAGCGCGTCCAGCCCGATGACGCTGGACGAGTACGTCGACTCCATCGGTGACGCCCGTTTGGTGATCGACATGCTCGTGGGGGCGCTACAGCGACTGCTGATCTACCCGGAGCAGGGCTTCATGATCAGCCAGCAAGTACCGGGCGATGTGATCGAGGCGTACGAACGGCTGTGCCGACAGGGCTTCACGAGTCGTCTTCTGTCGGATGAGCATGGTCAAGCTTTGAGCCAGACACGGCGATGACGGGCCACGGCGTACACCCGTTCCACCTGTTCAGGGGTGAGCTTGCCGGTGAGGGGACCGAGGGCCGCCACTTCTCGTTCTTGATAGATCCGTACGGTGAACTGCGTGGCGGCGCGGCGTAGGGAAGCGACACCGACGAAGACCAGAACCGGGTCCACAGCAACGGTGAAGTCGCAGTACCGCCCCAGCACCCCTCGTATGTAGTCGGCTTCCGCCTTGCTCGCAGCGGCATAGGGCTGTGGCTGTCCACCATTGACTCTGGCCATGGTGTCGCCGACCCAGACCGAGGCGCCCTGGTGAGTCTTGGTGTTGATGTTGAACACGCCCCCGGGGCCGATCAGTAAGTGATCGATGTCGCCGCCGTTGCTCTTTTCGATGCCGTGAAGAACCCGCCAGCCGAGTGGGGACAGGCGTGCCAGCTCTCGACCGACCCGTCGCTCTCCCTCAAGCCCGGTGTACCAGTTGTCCCATTCCGAGGACTGCCGCAGGACCTTCGCCCGTAACCGTTGGGCTGTGGATGGGCCCCGCTCCGCAATCATCCCGAGGAGGCTGGCGCCGGGGCGGTTCCTCGCCAGGTCCTCACTGGGAGAGAGGGGTGGGAGGGAGGCCGGCTGCTCCGTGCGGCGCCTCGGAGCCGAGTGGTTGGGTTGTCGAACGGGTGGCGCGAGGCGCGATTTAGAGGCGCTGGAGGGTGTGAGGTCAACCGAGATCCCGTCACCGAGGTGCCGCCGGAGCAGGGCTAAGGCCTCGTCCCGATACTTCTGCACCTTGATCGTCACGACGTTCGTCGCTCGATCTGCCCATGCGACAGCGGTTCCGTCAGGGAGATTGACGTAGAGCCGATCCTTGCCGTGCCGCTTCCACGGATTCACCGTGAGATCGCTCATCGGTCGCTCCCCCCAATGCGTGCCGTCCCCACACATATGCCAGCAGCCGACGGCTGGACCGACAAGACCGCGTGGCCAGGGCGAGCTGTTACAGGTTTCTCTACCTCATCAAGGCACCCGGCTGCGCTCCGCTCCGCCGGGCGCGCTTCCCGGCTCCGCTCCGCGCGACGCTCCTGCCTTCGGCCCGCTCCGCCCGCGCTGCGCCGACGCGCGCCCACTGGTGGATAGGGCCGGTGGCCATGAGTCGATCACCACACATCGCGGCCACGGTCAGAACTGAGCCTCCGGCGGGGGATCGGCCGGCACCGGGATAGAGGGGGCGCCGTGCCCGACTGCGGGCCCCTAGTGGCGTGCGCGGGGAGCTCCCATCCCATACGCCATCGACCCAGGCAGAGCCGAGCAGACGCGGCCCCTGGCGTCCAGGTCGTTCGTACAGTGGCGCGCTCCACCTGGACGCCAGGAACCACGCCCGCTCCACGGTGTGTGGGTCGACGGCGTACGGGATGGGAGCTGGGGAGAGTGATGGGCTTAGGCTTCGGCGAAGCCGAACGTCGTAGCGCAGGCGAAAGCCCGAGCAGGTCAATTGTTGTCGGCCGAGATGTCCGAGCGCATGGCACCTCTGGTCTCCAGACGCAGTTCCAGGTACCTGCGTGTCAGTTCCTCGAGCTCATCGCTGTCAAGACGCGCCCCCGCGCTCACGGCATCGCGCATCATTCGCACCGCCTGACTACATTCCTCAGCCGGGCGAACGACGGAGGGCAGCGCGAGAAGCTCCAACTCATGGCGTGATGCGTAGCAGTGAGTGTAGGCCGACCGTGTCAGCCGGTACCGCTCGCCCGCATCAAGGCCGGGCGTGGCGGCAATGTTCCGCAGATCGCTGCCAGCTTGGGCATGAGCCGCGAGAAACCTTGAGTAGAGCTCCCGCCGTGTCCTTTGCCACTCAGACACCGCCTCTCGCCGCGCCCTTCGGTGCTCCACGAGAAGTGCCGATCCCAGAGCAATCACGCCACCAGCAAGTGTTGCAAGTAGTGATATCCAGGCCACTTCGGAACGGTACAAGCGTCACACGCGGGTGCCCAGTGGGCGTGCCCCAGCCGTGCCCGATAGAGCGGTAAGCAACGGGGAACACCGGGCAGTCACGGTAGCCGGAGACGAGAACGGCCCCCGACCGAACTCCCAGGTCAGGGGCCGTTCTCACTGCTCACCACGCGGAGGCGGTGGGATTTGGACCCACGGTGACATCGCTGCCACGACGGTTTTCAAGATCACCTGCGTGTTGACTCTGCATCCCACCTAGACGATGGGCCAGGACCGTCAACCCTGCCCAAGTGCCTCTTGAATTTGCACACAAAGCGATTCGGCTTCACACCGATTCACATCGTCGTCGTGCCATATTTCGAAAGCGGCCCGCAAGCAGTGTTGCTCATCACGCCCCGTTCGAAACGCTAGCAGAGAGATCCACCTATGATGATCCACTCCGAGCAGTTCAGACGTATAGATGTTCATCGAGTGCACGGAGCAGCCGAGATTTTGCGCAAATCGCTGTGGAGACCTGACGGCATACTCGATGAATACTTTTTCTGGAGGGCCTTCACCTGGGAGGAAAAGCACTGAATCTTCTCGTCGCGCAAGGTTCGATCTCTGATCACCGTCAACTACCGCGACACTTCGCAGCCTTCGGGAGGTCTCAAGCGCTCTACGTGTCACGAGAACGTCGCTCCAGGAACCCGCCTCAATAAATTCCGTTTCAGGCAAAGAAGAATACCCGTGCGCCGAGAGAATTAGGCCGAGACTGCTCCTAGCCATCTCATCTTCAACTACCACCACATTCTTGAGCGGGTGAGAAATGCCTAACGTGTCGCGCAGGTCAGAATGTCGCTCCGGCGTGAAGATGACCCTGCCAGAACCCGTTCGAAGGCAGACGCGAACAGCTTTCAAAGGGACCCTCGTAATGAACTCTGGCGAGTGAGTCGCCATGACCACCTGCAACTTCGCAGCTCGCGCAAGGCGTGCCAACTCATCCAAAAACTCAGCACGCCCCCGCGGTGAAACATGGGCTTCCGGCTCGTCGAGCAGCCAGACATAGCGACCACCATTGAGGTGCTTAGCCCTCCAACGAAGCAGATGAACTACAAGCTCCCCATAACTCATGGTGTACGAGTCATGCCACACCCCTCCCCTCCTTCCATACACGAAAGGGAAGTGGTTGACGATCCCGCTCGAAACCGAATCATTTACAGGGCGATAAGCGAGCTCGTCATATTCGAACCCTAAAATCCCCCTCAGCGCTTTCAGGTCTCGCGGTTTCTGCCTTTCCTCGGGCGCGGAAAAACTTTCTTCATCGCTCGGCCGCAGGTCGCGGCCGTCCTGGAAGAATATTTGAATGTCGCTGGCGATCGAGTAGGGGGTTTCCATGTAGGCAACCGCCGCTCCATCCCCACCTAATTCAGCGGAGTCCAGATCGACTTCGCTCACCCGAGTGGTGCCTCGATTCGAAATCGTTGATCTCAACTTTCCACCCAGCCGACCTACGGCTTGACTGTAAGGCGAGATGCCAACAAAGGGCGGCTGGTCAGAGTAAGTCCTGCTCCCTGGCGCCACCCCCTCGGCCACGAGCGAAAGGATCGTACTCTTCCCAGATCCGTGAGTCCCTGAGATCAATGTGAATGGAGCCAGGGTTAAATCCACACCTGCATAAGCCTCCATTCCCAGGAATTCTATACGCCTCACATAGGTGTCCGGCTCGAAGGAATCCATCGATGCCCACAGTTTTTGCGACGCGTAGGACGAACCTTCCATCCCGCTTCCTCCTCGTAAGCTGGCGCGAATCTTCTTGGCAGCGGAGCCTGCGCGGCAGCGCGCCACCCGGAGTCTTCGGATCCTGACCGTCGCCCTGTCACCCATGCGGGGACCGCCGCGGATGACGTAGGCCACTCAGATCATCACCTGCCGAGCCACCAGTCCGGGCTGGTTCAGTGCAAGTCCTCAGGCGTCCTACAGGGCCAGGTGAGCCAGGCATCCCGAGTGAGTGGCGAGTGAGATCGCTCGATCACACCCCACACGGTAGAAACCTGCTGTTCAAAGGCCCCTTCGCCTCACGCACATGCATGCCCTCCGGAGCCGCGTGCCTCATCAGGTAGGTCTCCATCAGCCGTCAATAGGCTCCGGGAGGCCGTGCCATGCAGGTTGCCTTGTATGACAGCTTGCCCTGAACACGTCAACGGACGAGAGGACCTAGCCGCCTTCGTTCGTTCCTTGCATCGCAGCCACGCCGAGAGTGAAAGCGCGTGGGAGAACTCGGATCTCCCCAGCTTCCTGAAGGCCCTGTCAGCATGGATTGACGACGCAGACGGCTGGTACCGCAACACCGGTCGAGAGGTGCCGGCCAGCGGTGACTGACGGTTCTTCGCACGAGCTCTGCGCACGGCGACCAGCTATGAGTAATCTGGGGCGTGTCGAATGCGTGTCGACGTCGGATGAGCAGTCGTGGCCGGACTGGGTCACTGTCCAGGTCAGAGCGCGACAGCAGGGAGACATGCCGAGCGCCTTCTAAGCACCGGGCCGCACAGTGGGGTGACTTGCGGGCGAGTAGATGCGTCGCCGACGCAAGAGAACGCGCAGGATTCGTTCGGCCCGCTGAGCACGCCTTTCGTCAGACGACCGGACGGCAACCACTGCGACGAACGACACCAAGACAGAGCCGACGAGGATCCCAGCCGCGGGAACAACGCAGAGCCAGGTAGACATGGACAGCTCCTCAGGGAGAAGTTGTCCCATTACCTACGGCTCGCCTGTCCGAATCCGGCTTCGTAGCGCTTCGGGATGACCTATACCGGCATACCTGGGCTTGGTTCGGCGCGGTGAGTTCGGACCCGACACGTTACCCGCGATAGCGGTGGTATACCCAGCCCACCCTCCTGCAACACCGAGCGAACCAGAGAGCTTCTGACATCCACGGCTGACATCAACGACGCCGGACGGAGGCGCACACCAGCGTCTCTGCCCGGCTGTCGGCCCAGTGGACGGCAGCAGCCAGATCAGACTCGGATCGAACTCCTAAAGCGGGTGTCGCAGGTTCGAATCCTGCCGGGGGCACACTGCCTGACCAGGCGATATGTATCGAACAGGCCCCTCGGAGTGATCTCCGAGGGGCCTGTTTCGTGCCTGGTGGGGACAAGGTGGGGACACGGCGTGTGTGCCGTATGTGTGCTGCCTCCCGCAGGCCGACGGACCGGCTACGCGGCCGCCTCATCTGCGGCTTCGGGTGCGCCCTCCGCGGGGCCGACCATGGGATGGACTTCCGCTCCCGCCACGTCGCTGGAGCGAGGCGCAGCGGGAGCCGGGGACGCCGTGGGCTCGGCGGCCGGTACGAGCTGAGGGCCTTGCGGCGCGTCGTCCCCGCCCTGCCCACCCTGCTGTGCCGCCTTGCGCGGGACGAGCGCCACGGGCGCGTCTGCGGCCTCCACCTCGAGTTGTGGGAGAACGCTGGTGTAGGTGTCGGCGGTGAGCTTGAACGAGGAGTGCCCGAGAAGGACCTGAATGGCCTTCATGTGGACGCCGGCCGCCAGGGACAGCGTCGCAGCGCAGTGGCGCAGGTCGTGAAGCCGGATCGGCGGCAGGCCCAGCTTCTGGACCAGCCGGTTGAAGACCTGGGAGAGATACTCCGGGTGGTACGGGCGGCCGTCCTCCCAGGTGAAGACGCGACCGGAGTCGACGTACGGCCCGTACTTCTTCGGCTCCTTGCGGTGCTTCCCCTCCCACTCCGCGCGTTCGGCCTGCTGACGTCGCCGCCAGAACTTCAGGAGCTCGTGGGTCTGGCTGTCGAGCCGGACGGTGCGGGCGCCGCTGTCGCTCTTCGGGGTGTCCTCCCAGACGTCGTAGGAGGCAGCGACGAGCTGCTCACTGATGTGGACGGTGCCGGCGGTCATGTCGGTCTCACGCCAGGGCAGGCCACAGGACTCACCGCGCCGGGTACCCCGGAAGACCATGAGGTGGAACATCGGGTAGAGCCGGTGCTCGGCAACGCCGTCAAGGAAGGCGCCGGTCTGCTCGGCCGTCCAGACCATGACCGGTCCCGGCTTCTCCCCTGTCTCGCGCCAGCGCGCGACGCGCTCGTCGGTCCACACGAGCGGCTTGGGCGGGGTGTACTTCGGCAGGACGAGGTGCTGGGCCCAGTTCTCGCTGATGAGCTTCTCGGTGTTCTTGGCGTAGTCGAGCGCGGCGCTGAGCTCGTTCTTCATCTTGAGCTGCACGCCTGGGCCAGCGATGTACCGCGGCTTCCTACGGGCCTCCCGAAGCTTCTCCCTGGCCGTGTTCCAGCGCTGCCGCAGTTCGGGCGGGCGCGGCTTGGCGGTCTGTTTCCAAGCGCGGTGGGCGGCCCGGCGGCATCCGCGTTGTCGGCGTGCTGCTCGTTGTCGCGCCAGATCTGCTCGAACATCTCCTGGATGTGCCGGGTGCGCAGGTCCCGCATCTTGATGTCACCGAGGTGCGGGATGAAGACACGGTGGATGTGGTCGTTGTAGGTCTTCCAGGTGGACCGCTTGAGGTCGACCCGCTTGCTGAACCAGCGGAGTAGGTACTGCTCGACGGTTTCGTCCGAGAGCACGTCGATGCCGTCCTGGGCCTTGTCCCAGATCTCCTGGGCTGCCTCCTCAGCCTTCTTCTTGGTGAGGAATCCTCCTTTGCGTGGGCGACGCCTCTCTCCCCTGGGCCCCGGCGGCAGTTCGACGTAGTAGTACCAGCTGCCGTGGTCCCTCTTGCCGAGATCGGGGCACTCTCCGCCGAGCTCTCTCATCTTCGGTCTGTTCTTGGCGTCGAGGACGGGAGAGCCCGTCCTCGCTTGTGACGGGTTCCTTGCAGCCGCAGCGCCTGTAGACCGAGCCCTTGAACACATCCCCTCCTTCTGTGTGCTGTGACCAGCCACGATGGGCGATCATATGTGGAGACAAATGAGAGGTCTTCCAACTACTAGGTGCCGGATCACTCCTGAGCGCATCCGGTTGTGCCTACTTCCTGACCGAGAGTCTCGTAAATGACCACGCGGTCACCGAGCCTGCAATCAACGCACATGTGTGGCAGCAGACACATACGATCGCGCTCAATGACTCCGAGCCCGATCTTGTTCGGTCCCCCGGAGAGAACTTAGACTCGATCGGGACTTCCTGGGAGGCGCGGGGGCGGAACAGGAGAGTCTGACCATGCGAGATCGAAACGATCCGGCCACCGAGAACACAGCGGTGGTGGTGCGTCCATGACGCGGGACGAGGTCCTGGCCTTGCCCGTGACGGTCGACGTACTGACGGCCGGCAGGGCGTTCGGCTTCAGCCGGAACACCACGTACGAACTGATCAGGTCCGGCGAGTTCCCTGTGCCCGTGCATCCGTACGGCAAAGGCAAGCGCAGGGTGCTGACGTCGGAGCTGTGGGCGGCTCTGGGCGTGCGTCCGGAGTAGCGACGGTCTGCCCCGTCACTGGCTTACGCCCCTGTTGCGGCGGCGAGCTCGCGCCGCCACCGACCCACGCGAGTCGGCGGGTCTGGGCATGACGTGATCCAAGTGCGGTACGGTCTTCTCGACATCGTCGGTGCGCACTGACGCGCCTCCTGAGACCGCTCAACTGCCGTTTCGCCCGCTTAGAGCCCGCCGATTACCTTCCAGCGGGGAAGTCACGCAGTTGCAGGCCAACTTCAAGTTGGCATACTGCGCCCTACAGATCGAAACCCAACACGTAAGCGGTGGGTGGCAGGGTTCACATGTAGGGGTGACAGTGCTGCGCCTTCGCATACCATATGGGTGACACCGGGGGATTTTGGGCTGGAGAGAGCATGAGGGCATACGGCCACGAAACGGACGGCGTGACTGCCGTTCCCGAGGAGGCCGCCCACCTGGCGGCGGCGGCCAAGCGTCTTCTCGAGGGGAAGAAGACGCTCACAGAGACCGCGGACTGGATGACGGAGAACGCCGGACCGACGGTCTCCGGGCGATCATGGTCGCCGACGACACTACGTCGCCGACTACGGAACCCGGCAATCGCCGGCCTCAAGGAGAACGGCGAGGGCGAACTGGTTCCGGGGCCGGCCGAGCAGCTGATCGATCGCACGACGTTCGACGCCCTGCAGGAGCTATTCCAGGAGAACAAGAAGGGCCAGGGCACGAAGCCGAAGCACGTCCACTACCTGTCAGGAGGCATCGCGACATGCACCCTGTGCAGGCAGCCCCTGGTGGCCCGGTCTACAGCGAACGGCGGACGGGGGTACGTCTGCGAGACCGAGGGCTGCGGCAAGGTCCGGATCTCCGCTGAGCCGCTGGACGAGTACATCGGGGAGCGGGTCGTAGCTCGCCTGCAGGGCCCCACGCACCTCAAGCGGCTGGCCGCCGTCCGCGACAGGTACGCCGCCGAGGCTCGCGAGGCGGAGCGGTTCCTGATGGAACTGAGCGGACACAAGAACGAGTTGGCGCACGCCTATGGGGCGAAGGAGATGAACCTCGGCGAGTACAGGACGGCCAAGGCCGCTCTGGAAGGGCGGCGCACCGCGGCGATGGCGGACGTACGTCGTGGCAAGGCGCTTGAGCAACTCCCGGAGCTGACCCCTAAGGGAGTCGAGACCTGGTGGAACGAGACCGCTGGCCGCGAGCAGCGCCGCAACCTCGTTCAGCTCGTCGTGCGCGAGGTGCGCGTTGGGCCGGCCACCGTACGGGGCTCGCGGAAGTTCGACGAGGCCCGCTTCGAGATCTTCTGGCGATGGAAGTGACAACTGGCAAACGGATCACTGAGGTTCGAGGTGTCGGACAGGACACTCTTCGTTCGGACATTTGTTTGCACTGACGAGTAACCCCGAATACGCTGACGATCTCGCTCTCTGTGGAAGACCTCGTCACCGCTCGTGGTGCGTCCTTGCGACGCTCCCGCAGAGGGCGGTCGGGAGCGCAGGGGGGCCGAGACTGCGCCATGGCTCAAGGGGAGGAGCATGAACCGGCGCGACTCGTCGCGGGCGGACAGACGGACCGACGGGGGCGGGGTGAACCCGGCGACGGACGTCGATCCACCGGGCGAGGACGACTGGCTCGATGGGGAGATCCTCAAGGTCTTGATGGGGGCGGACGTTGAGTTCGAGCCCGAGGATTTGGGGTCAACATGTGTCGAGGAAGAGTAGAGCCATCTGAGCAAGTTCATTTAGACAAGAGCCCCGGCCGCCAACGATAGGCGGCCGGGGCTCACTCGGTTCAACCCCCGGCGAACACGGGGCAATCCCGGCAACCCATCACCGAATAACACTTGACGGTCAAGATCGACTGACAATAGTATTTAGTCATCACCTCACAGGAACACATCCTGCGAGACCGAGAGTGCGAGGAGCCAGCGACATGAACGTCACCGAGGCGAACATCCAGGTCACCGCGATCCCGCTCGCGGACATCGAGCCCAACCCGGACCAGCCCCGCAAGTTCTTCGACGAGGCCAAGCTGGAGGAGCTGGCGGCCCAGTTCCGCTCGGTGGGGCAGCTCCAGCCCATCGTGGTCCGCCCGGCCGGCGACAAGTTCCAGATCGTGATGGGTGAGCGCCGCTGGCGGGCGATGCACCTGGTGGAGGGCGCCACCACCATCGAGGCCAAGATCGTCGGCAGCGTGGACGACGAGAAGGCGTTCGTGATGGGCATCTCCGAGAACATCGGCCGCGCGGACATGACGCTGATGGAGGAGGCACAGGCGTACGCCGACCTCGTCGGGTTCGCCTACACGGCAGAAGGCATCGCGGAGATGTTCGGCAAGACCACCGACTACGTGCGGTGGCGGATGGACTTGCTGAACCTCACCACGGACATCGCGGAGCTGGTCTCCGAGGGCAAGATCAAGGCCGACTTCGCCTGGTACCTGTCGAAGCTCACGCCGGCGAACCAGAAGGTTGCGGTCACCCGGTACATGAAGGGCGACTTCAAGACCGAGACGGACGCCTCCACCTTCGCGCAGGCCCTGCGGATGAAGGAGAACCAGGAGGGCTTCTTTTCCGAGAAGGAGCTGTCGGAGAAGGAGAAGAAGGACAAGGCCAAGGAGCGCAAGCAGGCCAAGGGCAAGGTGGACCAGGTCGAGCGGGCCGGCACCCTCCTGGAGGAGCTGGCGAAGCTGACGCCGACGGAGCTGGCGGACCTGTTCGAGGGCGAGGTTGGCAAGCAGCTGGACGCGGTGGACAGGGTCCGGAAGGCGGCGGCCGAGGCGGTGAAGAAGCTGCGGAAGGCGAAGGCGATGTCGGAGGCGAAGCAGCTGACAGTGCGGCCGGAGCTGGCGGTTGAGCCAGAGGAGGTCGAGGGCGAGGAGGAGCCGAGCGAGGCCGAGATCGCCGAGGTCGCGACAGAGGAGCCCTCGGAGGCGGAACTCGAGGCTGCCGCCCGAGCTCCTGTGTGAGCGCGTGCGTTACAGCCGGGACCCGGGGGCGGGTCCCGGCTGTTTCGTGTCGGCGAGCACTCGGGGCGCGTGCGCAGGATGGGGTGGTTGTGGGGCGCAGGTGGGGCAGCAGGCAGGCCACCTCGACGATAAAACAATATTGACGCGCAAGACTGTTTGACGATAGAATGTTATTGCCGAAAGTCGGCACCTAGAGAACCAGCGAGCGCGTCACAGGTGCGCGGAACGATCCCGGCGGCCGGCCAGGGAGGCAGCCCCCCGGCCGGCCGCTGACTTGCAGTGACGCCCCTCATGACGCGCGGAAAGGTGGGCGACATGGAAGTCGTCGTCGAAGAGGGCGGGCGCCTGGACCCGGATCAGGCGGCCGGTCTCCTGGCAAGTGGCGTGGTGACGCCAGGGTGCCGATGGCTGGCAGCCGCGCTGGGCACGGTGATCCCCTGCCGGTCGTGCGGGCGGCACCTACGGGTGGTCCCTGTATTGGGACCCGGGAGTGACACCGTGGCAGTGGACAGTGAGGGTCGCCTCGTGTTCGGCTCCGGCAGCGTCGCGCGGGACGCGCTCGGTGCGCGGCTGTGCGACGCCTGCTTCGAGCTCGCCGGGTGGGAGAACACCCACGGCGACGAGGGCCATAAGGAGAAGCCGGACCCGGACTGCCCGCTGTGCGGTACGGCAGAACCGGCGCGAGGGAGGAACGTGTTCGAGCTGTTCACGCACAGGTACCAGGGCTTCGAGCCGTCGATGGGTGTGCCGGTGCGCATCACCCTGGGCGCGCCGCGGTGGACGCTGCCGTACGCGCTGGAGCACCAGGTGCGGGAGGCGGCGCCGAGTCGCGAGTACTTCGGGTCGGCGCGGCCGGCGTACGAGGCGGCGTATCTGGCCCAACTGGACCGGCACGGCGTGGAGTTCTTCGCGTCACGGTTCCAGGAGATCGCGGTGGCGGCCGGGGATCTGCGGCTGGTGCTGCTGTGCTTTGAGGACCTGTCGAAGCCGGAGCAGTGGTGTCACCGGCGGATGTTCGCCGCTTGGTGGCAGGAGAAGACCGGCGCGAAGGTGAGGGAACTTGGGCCGCTGGGGCCCGCGTACGAGCAGGGGACGCTGCTGTGAGCGATAAGCGCAGGCCCAACTGGGCCGAGATGAGGCCGGAGGACTTCGAGGCCCCGCCCCGGCCGAAGCCGGCACCGCCGGGCCAGATGGAGTTGTTCGAGCCTGGGCCGGCGAAGGCGAAGGCGAAGCCGGGTCGCCCGGAGGAGTGCCCGATGGGGACGCTGAGCCTGCTGGACATGCTGGCACTGGAGCAGTGATGCCGGTCGTCCCGGCCTGACGATCCATGTGGCGGGTGCGGTATCACACCCGCCACGTGTGTTGTGACAGTTCTTCGTCTGGTAGCGTTCGATTGTGGCGGGGTGATCTTCTCGGTTGCCCCCGCCGCGCGCCGGTAGTGCATCTGGTAGCACGCCCCGCCCCCGGTGGGGAGGAGCTCGTTCGAGTCGGGCCCGGCGCTCGAGGACGCGTTCGCACAGGCACGTGGTGCGGAGCCGACCAGCCAAGGAACCATCCCCCTCCAGGCGTCCCCCGCGCCTCCTGGTTCCCAGGCGGTCCGGCACGGCAGGACCAGCCCCCTGCCCCTCCGGGCCCGCGTCCCACCCCTCGACGAGGGCTCAAGTCCGAAAGAAGGAAGAAGTCACCACAGCGGGGAGGCCCGGTGTTCCACGGCTCGATCCCCGCGGACCTTCGCGCGATCATCCACGAGCACGCCACAACCTGGCGCGGCCAGGCCGAGGACATCTACGTCGGCTGCTCGGGCAACTTCACCATCGAACGCGTCCTGCACGATTCGGGCTTCCGGCTCCACGGCTGCGACGTGCAGCTGTACTCCTCCGCGATCGGCTGGTACCTGGCCGGGCAGGAACTGCCCATCACCACCCGCGCCGAGCCGGCGGACGAACTCGACTGGCTGGCCCCGTACTTGGACGGCCGGGCCGGGACACTCGCCGTTGTGCTGCTCGGCTCCCGGTTCTTCCAGTGGATCGGGCGCGGCGACCACCCGTACTACGGAGGGATGTTGGCGGCGTACCAGCAGCAGTTCCCCGAGCTGCACGCGAAGACGGTCGCGAAGATCGAGGCGCTCCCGTTGCGACTGGCGTCGTACGCGCCGATGGACGTGAACCAGTGGCTCGCCGAACAGGTCCCGGCGGACGCCCCGGTCGTCGCCTTCCCGCCGTTCTACGCCGGGGACTACGAGGGCCAGTTCGCGGCCTTGGACAAGCACCTGGACTGGCCGGCACCGGAGTACCCGACGCTGGACGACGCGGCGAAGCAGACCCTGATCGAGCGCATCACCGACCGGCCGCACTGGGTCCTCGGCCTGCACTACGACGTCGCCGAGCTGGCAGACCACCTGCGCGGTCAGGTGCAGACGGCCAACCGCGGCCTGCCGATCAACGTGTACTCGTCGGTGCCGCGGTCGCGGATCGTACGACCCAACCAGCGCCTGGAGCCGGTGCGCGCCCCGCGCCTCGTACCGGGCCAGCGCCTCGGCGAGACCCTGACGCTGGCCCCGTTGTCGATGGGCCAGTTCGCGACGCTGCGCTCGCAGTACATGAACCACAACATCCGCCCAGGCACACCGACGATGGCAATCGCGGTGCTGGTCGACGGGGTCGTGGTGGGCGCCTTCGCGTTCTCGACGCCGAAGTACGACCCGCACAACGTGTACCTGCTCTCCGACTTCCCGGTGGCGCCGACGTCGTACGGGCGCCTGGCCAAGCTCGTGCTGTACGCGGCGCTGTCGACAGAGGCCCAGTTCCTGGCACAGCGGGCGATGAACACCCGCCTGACCCGGCTGAACACGACGGCGTTCACCCAGCACCCGGTCTCCATGAAGTACCGCGGGCTGCTGCGCCTGAACTCCCGCAAGGACTCCACCGATCCCGTCTACCGCTACCAGCTTGATTACGGCGGCGAGTTGGGCCGCTGGTCGCTGACCGAAGGGTTCGCGCAGTGGAGGAGCAAGCACGGACAGGCCGAGGGATTGAAGGAGGACGGGAACCCATGAGTGAGCCGCTCAAGCCCCACATCGTCGAGGGCGACCCGCGTGAGCTGACGCTGCTGGATGTCAACGCACGGTTCATGCGGCATGAGCAGTTCCAGCGCCTCGTGGCGAACGTGCGCGCCGACGGGGCGCTGACCTCGACACCGCTGGTGTGGAACGACAGCGAGTCGGGGCGGTTGATCGTGCTGTCGGGCAGCCACCGAACGAAGGCCGCCATCAAGGCCGGCCTGGAGCGGATCTGGTGGTTGGAGATCACCGAGCCGCTGCCGAGGCAGCGGCAGATCGCCTTGCAGCTGGCGCACAACGCGATCGTGGGCGAGGACGACCCGGCCACCCTCAAGGCGCTGTACGAGGAGCTGGAGGACGTCTCAATGCGCCTGTACTCCGGCTTGGACGACAAGACACTCGACCTGCTGGACGAGGTCAGCGTGCCGAGCCTCGCGGAGGCCAATCTCGACTTCGCGACAGTGCAGATCGTGTTCCTCCCGGACGAGAAGGAGGCCGCGGAGAAAGCCTTCGAGGCCGCGCGGAAGGCCGCCTCGGCCGACGCCCGCTGGCTCGCGCGCATCGAGCAGTACGAGAGCGTGCTGGACACGCTCGACACGGTGAAGGGCGCGCACAACATCGGCAACGTCGCCGCCGTGTTCGCGATCACCCTGGCGCTCGTCGAACGCCACCTCGGTGAACTGACGGAGGGCTGGTACGACCCGGACGAGCAGACCGCCACCCGCAAAGGCACCGCCCCGGTGGAGACGGTGCTTGCCACCCGCACGATGCCTGCGGACGCCGCGGCCGTCGTGCAGCGGGCCATCGACCGCATGGAGCGGGAAGGCGACATCGAGGTAGGCCAGCGGTGGCGGGCCCTGGAGTTGTGGGCCGCCGACTACCTGGCGGGTGCGGCGTAAAGCGGCCCGGTGTTCGGGTCGGCCAGGTGTGGACCGACAACGACAAGCGCAGCGAGGGCCGCACCGTGCGCGTCGACGAGGTCGATGCCCGCTATGCGTACTGCACGGTGCTCACCACAGCCACACCCGGCGGCCGGACCGGGCAGCGGACCCGGATCGCACTGGAGCGTATGCGGCCGACGAGTACGGGCTACCGGCTCCTGGAGGGTGCACCGTGAACGGGGAGCTGTACCGCAAGCTGCTCACCGAACGGTACGGGCCCCTCGATCGACTGGAGGCCGAGCGCTTCCCGCTGGCCGTCGACCGGGCGGAGTCGGTCGCCGGCACGAGCGAGGAGCAGTGGCGCCGTCAGGTCCGCGACATCGCCACGCGCTACGGCTGGCGTCTGCAGTACCACACGGCGGACTCTCGGCGCTCCGACCCGGGCTGGCCCGACGAGGTGTTCGGGCACCTCGGCCAGCGCCGCACGCTGTTCGTCGAGTTCAAGACCGACACCGGGCGGATCCGTCCGGCCCAGCGCGAGTGGCTGGCCCACCTTGCCGGCAGCGGGTTCGAGGTCGCCGTATGGCGCCCTCGCGATCTGCCCACCGTCCTGCAGGTGCTGGGCCCGGCGCGGCAGCGGGTCGCCCTTCCCCCTAACTTCCGGAGGCCCGCCTCGTGAGCGGCCCGCACGCCGACGAGCTGAACGGGCTCCACGCCGAGATCGACCACCTGACCACCGTCCGCCGCACGGCCGCCGGCCTGGCCCGTGCCCTGACCAAACACCTCGCGGACGAACCGTTCCGCCTCGCCGACCAGCTCGCTCGTCTCCTCGCGGGCGAGCTGGAGCCTGACGACATCCCCAAAGGGAACGCACGATGAACCTCGCCAAGGACTCGGCGTCGTGGGAGCGCACTGTCTCCGTCACCCCGCTGCCCGACTCCGTACGCCGCAGGGCCGCCCTCCAGGTCGCCGCCCGCGCCACCGGCGAAAAGCGCGCACAGCGTCGCGCCGACTGCGCCGACCTCCTGGCGCACCTCGGCCTCCTCGACCCGGCCTTGAGCAGCCCGTCCAGCTGAGACACAACGTCCCTGCGCAGGAGGGGAGCGGGAGGACAGACAGACCAGGCGGGAGAGCACTGATCGGATGGCGGACAGCGCCGAGGCATGGGAGCGGCAGCCGAGCGAGTCGGCCGCCGCGTGGGAGGCGTTCGCCTGCTACCGCGACCTCGGCCTGTCCCGCAGCATCGGCAAGGTCGCCGAACGCCTGGCCAAGTCCCGCACGCTCATCGAGCGCTGGTCGACGACACACCGCTGGGTGCTACGCGCCGAGGCGTGGGACCGGGAGCAGGACCGGCTCTGGCGCGGCGAACAACAGCAGGCCGCCCGGGAGGTGGCCCGCCGACACGCCCGCCTCGCCTCCGCAGCCCAGTCGAAGATCGTCGCCCAGCTCCAGCAGCTCGACCCCGCACGCCTCAGCCCGTCGGACGTGATCCGCTGGCTGGAGGTCACGATCCGCATCGAGCGCCAGGCGTACGGCATGGACCTGGCCGACGCCGCCGCGGCGGCCTCCAAGGGCCCGGAGACGGCGGACGTGTCGGGTCTGACGGACGAGGAACGCCGGGCCCGCATGGAGCAGCTGCGCCGCGAACTCGAGTCCCGCATCGGCACGTTGGGCGGTGACCAGCCGTGACCGCCGATCCGCTGGCCGCGCTGCCGGACCCGGTCGGCATGTCCGACGCGGAACTACACGCCGAGATCACCGCACTGATCGAGGCCGACGCGGTCTCAGCGCGCCGCTGGGCCTGCGACCGCCCCGCCTGCGACGGCCTGCCCCATTCCGGCTGGCTGCACCACCACGCCCGCGCCACGCAGCGCCCGCCCGAGGGTGACTGGGCGGCATGGATGATGCTGACCGGCCGAGGCTGGGGCAAGACGAAGTCCGCGGCAGAGGCTGTACGGGGGTGGGCGACGACGCCGGGAACGATGATCGCGGTCGTCGCGAAGAACGCCACCCTGGTCAAGGAGATCTGCTTCGAGTCCCCCAAGTCGGGCCTCTTGGCGGTCATCCCGCCCGAGGACGTCCGCCGCTACAGCCCCGGCAACGGCCTGACCACCCTCCGTCTGAAGAATGGCTCGGCGATCTACGGCTTCGGGGCCGAGACCCCGGACAACCTGCGCGGCTTCGCCTTCGACAAGGGCTGGCTCGACGAGTACGCCGCCTGGAACCGCCACACAGCCCAGTCGGTGTACGACATGCTGTGGTTCTGCCTGCGCGAGGCACCAAGCCCTCAGGTCGTCATCTCCACCACGCCCAAGCCGCTCCCCCACGTCAAGCGCCTGGTGGAACGCGGCCGGCGCCCCGGCTCCACCGTCGTCCTGACGACCGGCCGCACTGAGGACAACCGCGCCAACCTCTCCCCCGCCGCGCTCGCCGAGCTCGACTCCGAGTACGGCGGCACCCGCCTGGGCCGCCAGGAGCTGGACGGCGTACTCCTCGAAGACGTCGAAGGAGCCCTGTGGAAGCAGTGGATGTTCGAGGTCGAGGGCTTCCGCATCGCCCGCACCGCGGTCCCGCCGCTGGACCGCCTGGTCGTCGCCGTCGACCCGGCAGTCACGACGACAGACACCGCGGACCTGACCGCCTTCACCGTGGCCGGCCGCTCCTACCCGCTGGAGCAGATGTACGGCGACCGCCGCCCCCGCGGCTACGTCCTCCACGCCGAGCAGGAGCGCCACACCCCCACGGCCGCAATGCCCCGCGCCGCCGCGCTGTACCACGAGCACCAGGCCGACTGTGTGGTCATCGAGGCCAACAACGGCGGCGACTACCTCCCCGCCCTCCTCGCCGAGATCGACCCCACGGTCCCGTGCCGTGTCGTCCACGCAACGCGCGGCAAGCGCGCCCGCGCGGCACCGGTGGCGATGCTGTACGAGCAGTCCCGCATCAGCCACGCAGGGCCGCCACGCCTGTTCGCCGTCCTGGAGGAGCAGATGACGACGTACGTCGGCGCCTCGGAGGCCGAGGAGAAGTCCCCTGACCTTCTCGACTCCTGCGTATGGGCGCTGACAGACCTGTTCCTTGACCCAGCGGCACCGGGAGCACCTACGGCATCCGCAGACCGGCGTCTCAGCGGAAGACGCTGAACGGCGGCCGTCGGCCCCGCCTGCCGGGGTGCGACTAACAGCGTCCGATGCGTGCAGGCGGGGCTAACGATCGCATCAGTCGTCGCCGGACATCAGCTCGTTACGGAGCTCATCCAGGGTTCGACCATCGCGCAGTCTCCAGAGCGTCCAGCCGTTGATCGCGCTCCCCGTCACTGCACTCGCAGCCTTGCTGGGCGACGGGAACGGCGTGGCCTTCCCCTCAACGATCAGCTGCCCATCCGGTTGGACGATCGCCGTGGCGGACCGCTTCGCACGCGTCTGGCGGAATGTCAGCACATCGTTGGCCTTCAGGAGGCCCGCCACCATGAGCGGAGCCAGGGGCCCAGTTGCAGGTGCTGGCGTGGTCTTGGCCGCCCCGGCAC
Source organism: Streptomyces sp. NPDC002004 (assembly GCF_053593975.1). Classification (NCBI taxonomy): domain Bacteria; kingdom Bacillati; phylum Actinomycetota; class Actinomycetes; order Kitasatosporales; family Streptomycetaceae; genus Streptomyces; species Streptomyces sp. NPDC002004. The sequence goes on along the minus strand of NZ_JBSFDP010000003.1, from coordinate 388,877 downwards.
TCCCACCGAGCGACACGTTGACTTCCACAGCCCCTTCCGCGCCGGCCGCAACGATGTGCGCCAGTACCTCCGGGTCAAAGTGGATCGTGAGCGTTGCCATAGAGATCCCTCCCGTAGTCGATGGCTTGCACCCATCTCAACTATCTGCGTTCTACTCTAGTTTACAGGAGACAGCAGAGCAATCTATCAAGCGGCATCACCTCCGCCCATCCGCCCTGCAACTGGGGCTTAGACTGCGCCACTCAGTTCGGAGGGGGAGTTACAGATGCGGCGTTTACGCAGGTTGATCACCGACACCTGGGGTGCACTGTCGTACAAGCCAGCCTTCCGCGCAGCTGCCGCAGGTAGGCCAACGAGCCTGCCAGGGGCGACGACGGCATCGTGGGTACCCGAGGCCGATCGGCGCCGTCTGGCCGCGTACACGGTGCTCGCGGCTTACGACACCAACCAGGCCGCAGTGCTGCTCTCCGGAGACGGAGACGACCGACGAGAGTACGGTGACGCCTCCCTGATCGTCGACCAGACGCTGAGCCATCTGCTCGGCGAGACCCAACAGATCGTCGTCGACGACACCGAGGACGAGGCGGTGGCCCAGGACAGGGAGGCGCTGCTGCGCGACTGGGCTCAGACGGAGCACCTGCGGATGCGGATGCAGCACGCCGAACGCACCGCTGTCCTGCTCGGCGACACCGTCTACCTGCTCGCCTGGTCCCGAGCGAAGGGCCGTCCGGTCCTGAGGACGTTCGATCCCGGCTTCTACTTCCCCGTCCTGCCCGACAGCGCACTCGACGCGGATGCCTACCCGGAGCGCGTCCACCTTGCCTGGGAGATCCCGGAGGACTCGAGCACCGGGCGGAAGGGAACCCTTCGGCGGGTGACGTACGAACTCGGTCCCATCGAGGACGGCGGCCGACGCACCTACCCGTGGTCCAACCGTCCGAGCGACACCACCTGCTACCTCACCGACGCCGAATGGGACCTCGATCAGGTCGACAGAACCGGCCACATCGACGCTCTCTCGCTCTCCCGGGCCCGCTTCCGCACCAACGCGGACGGCGACATCCTGAACCGCCTCGACCTCCAACTGGACTTCATCCCGCTTGTCCACGTCCCGAATACCATCAACGGCTCCGAGCATTACGGGCAGTCGAGCCTGTTGTCCGTCGCCCAGCTCCTCGACGACCTCGCCGCGGCCGACACCGACAGCCAACGGGCGTCGGCGACCACCGGTTCGCCGATCATCGGCCTGTCCGGAGCGCGGCTCCCGGTGGACCGCAGGACCGGCCAGCCCTTGCCAGTCGAGGTCGAACCGGGCATGGTCTGGCCCCTCGGCGACAACGGGCAGCTCAGTACCGTCGACACCTCGGCCCAGCTCGCCGAGCTCCGTGCGTACGTGGAGGCGCTGCGCGATCGCCTGTCCGTCGTGACCCGGCTGCCGGCGAGCGTGCTGGGCACTGTCAGCCCTTCCGAGGTGCCGTCCGGATACGCGCTGCAGCTGAGCTTCGGTCCGCTCGACGCCATGGTGCGCTCGATGCGCCTGGCTCGGGAGGCCAAGTACCCACTGCTGCTGAAGATGGCGCAGCGGCTGTACCAGCTCGGCGGCGTGCTGCCGCCCGGCGACAACCCGCGAGCCACGATCGCCTTCGGCACCTACTTGCCAACGGACCAGTCGGCCGCCCTGGACCTGGTGGTACGCGGCGTGCAGGGTGGCGTTCTGGCGCTGGAGACGGGGGTACGGCTCCTGATCGAAGCGGGGTTCCCGATCGAGGACGCCGCGCTGGAGGTCGAACGTATCCGGGCGGTCGCCTCGTCCTCGGCACCCACGCCGGCGAACAGCACCGACTAGAAGGAGGAAGGCGCCCAAGCCGCGTGACCCCGTGCGCCTCGGCAGGCACGCCAGCCCCCCCCCAGGGGTTTAGACTCCGCGCCGACGCGGGGGCGTCTGGGCGAGGAGAACGTCTGCCCATGACCGTACGAACGCGAGGTACGCGTCCGCCGCTGCCGCTCGCTCCCCTCGGCTACCGCCGCGACGGCCGCCCAATCCTCCCGATCGTCGGGGCGTCCTCCGACGATCCCGGGGACCCGTCGACCGGCGATCCGACGACCGAGGACACCGGCATCACGGTGGTCTCGATCCCCCAGGACGAACTGTCCCGCCGCTTCGCCCGCGAGAAGGACCAGGGTCGCCGTGCCGGCGTCCGTGACCTGCTCGGCCAGCTCGGCTTCGAGTCGGCCAAGGCCCTGACGGAGTACGTGCTCAACCAGCGCCAGGCCGAACAGCAGCAGAAGGAAGCCGAACGGGAGCGCCTCTCCGAAGCCGAGCAGCGCGAACAGGCCGCCGCAGAGCGCGAACGCCAGGCCCGGGAACGGGAGGCAGCCGCCACCACCCGGGAGCAGGACGCCGCCCGCCGGGCCGCACTGGTCGGCCTGGGCGCCACCGGCGCGGAGCTGGAGGACGCGGTGCTTCTCCTGTCCCGCGAGATCGAACCGGACGCTGACAACACCGCACTCGCCCAAGCCGCTGAGGAACTCAAGCAGCGCCGCCCAGAACTCTTCGGCACCACAGCCCCGCAGACACCCGCGCCTCCTCCCTCAGGCAGCCCAGCCGGAGTCCCGGCCCGCTCGGGCGGCACCCCGCCAAGGCCGGGCCAGTTCGGCCTGGACATCGCCCGGCGCCGCGGTCACCTGAAGAGTTCCTGACTCACGGCCGCCCACGGGGACCGCGCCCCGCTCCACCTCCGCGGACTACGGCACATGACCCGGTGACCGTACGCATCGCCACCGAGACGCCCTATCCGGAGGAACCCGGCGTGGATCTCCAGCCGATCACCTACTCCGAGTCCGCCACCGCAGACCGCCCCTGGCTGGCCTCACGCCACGGACTCGACACCCCGCTCACCATCACCCTCGACACCGCGCTCTTCACCGAGGGCACCCACTACACACCGCCCGCCCTCGGCCAGCCCCGCAACATCATGAAGGCCGGCATCCCCCTCGGCCGAGTCACCGCCACCGGCTTGTACGGCCCATGGACCGCCACAGCCACGGACGGCCGTGCCACCTTCACCGGCGTCCTCCTCACCGATGTGCCCTTCGCGCAGAGCGGCAGCCGTGCCGGCGCGGCCCTGTTCTGGCACGGCGTGATCACCGCCGCGCAGCTCCCGGGAGGTCTCGACCCTGCCGCCATCACCACCTCGACCTCGCAGATCCACTTCATCTGACCCCCACTCCGCCGAGGAGCAGCCCCCGTGCTCGACACCCTGCTGCGCGACATCGACGCCGCCGACCTCAACGCCTTCGCCCGCACCATGACCACCCCGGCCGACTTCGAGCTGACCCGCACGGTCATGCCCGAACGCCGCCTGAACTCCGTCAAGTTCCGCATCAGGAGCAGCAAGCGGCGCGTGAACGCCGCCAAGTTCCGCGCGTACGACGCCCAGACCGCCGTCGCCCGCCGCCAGGCCGAGAAGATCATCACGGAGGGCATGCTGCCGCCCCTGGGTCAGAAGCTGATCGTCGGCGAACTGGAGCAGATCCTCCTCGACACCGCCCGCGGCGCCGACGCCTCGGAGTTCATCGAGCTGCTCTACGACGACATCGAGCGCCACGTCGAGTCCATCCACAACCGCATGGAACTGGCCGCCGGCGACCTCCTGGTCGACGGCAAGTTCAGCCTGAATGGCGAGAACGGCCTCACCTTGGAGGCCGACTTCGGCGTCCCGGCACCCAACATGCCCACAGCCGCCAAGCCCTGGTCGGACCCGACGAGCGACCCCATCGCCGACGAGCTCCGCTGGATCGAGTACCTGCGCTCGATCGGCGCCCCGCTCCCGGCCCGGGTACTCACGTCGTACAAAGCCCGCGCGACGCTGGCCGCGAACAATGCCTACCGAGCGGCGTACTACGGCAGCGTCAACAGCTCGACCACCCCCACGGCCGTCCTCGCGCCCAACGAGGTCGAGGTCGTCCGCGCCCGGTACAACCTCCCACCGATCACGGTGTACGACGTCCAGATCTCCGTCGACGACGCCTACCAGCGTGTCATCCCGGAGGACCGCTGGATTCTCCTCCCGCCCAACCCCGAGTCCTGGGCGGAGACCCAGTACGGCATCACGGCGGAATCCCTGGTCCTCTCCTCCGGCACCAACCCGGCGATCACCCGTGAGGACGCCCCGGGCATCGTCATCACCGCGGACTACCAGGACGACCCGGTCCAGGTCTGGACGAAGGGGGCTGCCGTCGCCATGCCGGTCATGTACGTCCCGGACATCCACATCACCGCGAAGGTCCTCTGATGCCGGCCACCACCCGCACACTCGCCACCGCGGTCTTTGTCACCGACCCCAAGACGCACGAGACGCTGCTGCTCGCGGCAGGCACCACGGTCGCCGATCCAACCGTCGCCGAGCAGATCACGCATCCGGACGCCTGGGAGCCAGAGCAGGTACATAGCGCTGACCCACAGTCAGCTCACCCTCAGCGTCGTGCGAAGTCCGCGACGGACGAGTCCGAGCAGCCCTGATGCTCTCCGACGCCGAGTACGCATATCTGCGATCCGAGCTCGGCGACATCGACCGCGGCGACCTGGATGTCCGCTACCAGCGCCTTGGCACAGTCGAGGCGGTAGCCGTCGAGGTCCTGCGAGAGCGCAAGGCGGCGCTGATCGCCGACCCTCTGACCGTCACGATTCAAGGGGTCGCGACGGTGAACAACGCAGAGAACGTCCGTGCTCTGGAGCGCCAGCTGGCGCTGTTGGAACAAGCGGAGGCGTCGACTTCGGCACCATTGCAGCCGATGCTGCTGGTCAGGCGCCGTATCCGATAAGGGTGCCCGCGCGAGCAAGACATACTCGGAGGCTCCCTGCCGCCGTGATCCGCAACGGAACTTCGGAGAACTTCCGTTGCTCATGAGGGGGTTCAGCCCTTTCGTGTCCCATACGTGTTGGGGCCACTTCACGGACGGATGTCAGTGGGGTGGTCTACCGTTCAGGTACTTGCTCATGCCGAGTCGACCAGATGGCGACGCGGGCCAAAGGGAGAGCAGGTCGAGACCCAGAGGGGGAGCTTTGCTCCAGCAGCTGTGTTGCGTGAGGATCGACGCGATGTGCCGCCTGTACGCCCTGCAGAAGCAGGGACCGCGTACGGCAACGTTTCAGGACGAGATCGATACGGCGCTCAATCTCGCCCTGGGTGAGAGGCGCACTGCCGAAGACCCGGACCACCTGTGCCGCAGCCTGCGTCGTGACGCACGGCGCACCATTAGCCGCTCCCGCGAGCGCTCCCGCGAAACGGCAGCCGGCCGCCCTCTCGCTGACGCACGCCACCGTCGCCTTACGACCTACGGGCCTGACGGTTCCCTCCACGCTGAGCTCGTCACTCACGTCACCCCGGAAGAGACCGTAGTCGCGGACGAGCTCATCCAGAATCTGCAGACCCGTGCGTACACTCTCGGGCCGCACGGACCCGCGTGCCTGAACGGCCTGCTGCTGGGTGAGTCCATCGCGGCCACGTCCCGGCGGGCGATGGTGTCCGCGGCCACTGTCGAACGGGCGCGGCGTGCGCTCCGGCTGTATGCCGAGGAACTGATCACGCCTCAGGAATAGCCGTCCGCGGTTACAGGAAGCTGAACGTCTCACGATGACAGGGCTGGCCGGGGGTCTTGTGTCCCGGCCAGCCCCTCAACGGTGACCCAGCGGTAACTCAACAGCGGCAGCGTCCGCCCGGCGCCACGTCACCCGCCGAAGAACTTCCGCGTGCTGCATAGCAGTTAGGAGCATTGCGATGAACGACATCGCCCCAAAGCCCATCCCTGTAGTGCTGTCCGGTCAGGCCCTGCTGAGCCTCCGGGAGTCGGGCCACAACTTCCCTTCCGCTGTGGGAGAAGTGATCGACAACAGCATCGAGGCGAAGGCCAACCAAGTTCAGATCCTCACCGAAACCCAGCAATTCGGACGCAAGAAGGTCATCAGTGAGGTTGCCGTCATCGACGACGGCAAGGGAATGGAGGAGGACACACTCCACCACTACCTTCAGCTCGGCTACTCCACCCGATTCATGTCGAACGATACGATCGGAAAATTTGGAGTCGGCGCAAAACTTGCTGGACTCAGTGTTGCCATGCGCGTCGATGCCTGGTCCCGAGTTGAGGGCAGTGATCGAATCCGGCACGTCTTCTTCGACCTTGACGAGGCTGTGGCTGAAGAGAAGGCGGGAAACGAAGTCGGAATTCAGCCGCCCGATGACGAGCCTGTTCCGCCTCACCTGCTCGCCTACTTCCCGGAAGGTTCGGGAACCCTTGTCGTATGGTCAAAGATTGATCGGGTCTCGGATGGGAATGGCAAAACGAGCCCTGACCATGTGATTAATGAGCTCACCAAGGAACTGTCCCGTATTTTCCGTGAGTTCATCGGCGGGGGAATCAGGATCTCCGTGGATGGGGTAGACCTCAGGCCGCATGACCCGACCTTCCGACAGAAGGGGAGTTGGGTAGATCACGTACTGAGCGAACATCTACGCCGAACTGCCAACGCTACCTTCCCCGGCGGGGATCGCCACTTCGAACCGCAGGTCTTCTTCAGCGAGGAAGTGGACGTGAAAGTTGGGGGCGCCAAGCATAAGATTCAGGTGACGATCACCCTCGCGCCAGCCGAGGTACTCCGACACCGGGGCTCTGGCGGTGACAGCATGGCTAAGCAACTCCGTCTGCCTGAGAATGAACGAGCCGTCAGCTTCCTGCGACATGATCGAGAAATCAGCTACACGAATGTGGCCGGCCTGTATCCAGCTCCAGTTGATACTCCAGATCGATTCATCGGTTTCGAAGTTCGATTCACGCCAGAGCTTGACCGATTGATGGGTGTTCGCAACGTAAAGCGTGGCGCTGTCCCCGATGACGAGCTTCGGGAGACTCTGCGAGAAATCGCGAAGAAGATCATTCCTGCCGCCCGCGCAGAGTTGCAGCGAATCTGGGGGCAGCAGAAGCGCGAGAGCGCTGAGCACGCAGGGGAGCACGCACCGATCGTCAAGGAGGTGAAGAATGCGGAACGCACCATGCCTAAGTCCCGTGTCAAGGACAAGCCCAGTCCTGCTCAGTTGGACCGCGCTTATGACGACATGGCGAAGGATGCCGGAAAGACAACGGAGGAAGAGAAAGAGGCTTACGCGCAGGGAATCGCAGACCTGCCGTTCGTGATCGAGACGGTCGATTTCCCTGGTGACCAGATCTTCGAGCTCACTCACCTCGGTGAACAGACCTTCATTCGCCTAAACTCTCGGCATACCTTCTACCGGGAAATGTACGAACCGCTGAAGCAGATTACCGATGGAGCCGACGCAGGCGGAGCAAGTGGCGTCGTCGCCTCAACGGCAAAACGAGCCCTCGAAGCGATCACGCTCCTTATCGTGGCGTACGCCAAGGCTGAGACACAGCATGCGACCCCAGATACTCAGTACGCGGAACTAAGGAAGCACTGGGGCAGCTTCACCCAGCTGTACATGGACAAGATCAAAGATGTCCTGTAGCAAGCGTAAGTTCAGGTGCGACGTTGAGACTTGTGGCGGGGCAATAAGTTCCGCTGCAGTACGCTAGAAGGTCTCCGATCTGCCTTCTGCTTCCTCGACGTTTCTAGTGGGCCGTAAATATCGATTGAAAATCAGGGAGTGCCAGTGCAAGGCGGGGTAGAAAACGGCGCAACGTGGAGCCAGACGTTCCCCTGGCTGAACCGGGTCGCACCCGATGCACTCCTGTGGCTTCAGCAGCTAGGTGGACGCGCCGAATGGTGGCATGCGGAGTGCCCAGCTGAGACGTCGGCCAGGCGCTCCTCGATGGACGACGTTTTCGACCTGCTTGGCCATATCTTGGCAGTGGACAAGTTTCTGGCGTACGACGAAATCAATTCGCTGATCCCTGGTGTAGCGAGTAAGGCTCCACTGGACTCTCTTGGTGTGAGTACCTCTGTACTATCCGCCCTGACGGAACAGGGAATCCTGAGCTTTGACACCCTCACGGCAGAGACGCCGCAGAGCATTGGCCGGATTCCTCGGATGACACGAAGGAACCAGGCCCACCTCCTCAGCGAGCTGGTGCGGATCGCGATCTCTGGTGACGACTCGATCCAGCCCGACGTTCTTCGTGAAACTGGGGAGGTGCATGACCAGGATCTGCATCGCGAACGATCTTTTGCGATTGAGATGCTCGGCCTCGAAGCCGGCGAGGTTATGTCGCTAAACGTGGCGCACCGGATTCTTGCCGAACGGGGCGTGGCAGCAGGTGACTTGAACTCTTGGCTGGATTGCTGCGGACTTTCAGTCGGAGATGGGCAGTTGCAGCTTGCAGAGCAAGACGAGAAGCAACGCGCTCACTCAGATGCTTCTGCCGCTAATCTAGAAAGCACAAATCCAGTCGAAGTCGATGACGCCCAAAGCGACACTCGTGCGCCGGCGGGGAATCAAGAGATTCGCTCTTGGGCAAGGCGCCACGGCTATGCCGTTGGAGACCGAGGGCGTATTCCATCGATCGTCCATAACGCGTACATACAGGCAATGGGCAGGACTCGCCCACCCGGTGATGTGCAGCATAACCCGGCATCGCAGGGGCAGGATGATTACGTCAGATATGAGCCGATCGCCGCACTTCTGGACGATCTGGCGGTTGCCCTCGGAGTGAGCAGTGAGGGCATCACCCTTGGTGCGGTGCTCTCCGGTGAGGTGCCGTTGCCAGCGCATGCCGCTGACACGGTTCGGAGCATCCTGGGGGCGAAGCTGGAAGAGAACGGGTGGGTGATAGATGCAATTCCAGCGCCGAATATAAGTAATCTCGATGCCCGAACAGACGGGTCTGTATCGCGGCGGGCGACGCTCAAGGATCGCGCATGGAATGTATTGCACGAGACGGATCACCCTCTGACGTCTCCATCGCTCGCCTCCAGGATGGGCGATGGCATCAACGAGCGCTCACTGAAGGTGCAGCTCGCCAACGACTCGAGGTTCATGCGGAGCGACGTCGACTCCTGGGCTCTCAGCGACTGGGGGCTTCGTCGCTACACAGGAATCCAGAACCTGATTGCCGAGGAGATTGACAAAGCAGGGGGGAGCGCTCTCGCCGAGGAAGTAATAAAAAATCTTACGCGAGAATTTGCCGTAAAGGATGCTTCGATACGGCAAATGATGTACAAGTATCCGTTTGTCGTGCAAAGCGGAATCGTCCGCCGAGCTGTGGATGTGGATAGACGAGAAGGGTCTGAACCTTCCGGCCAGCTCACGAATGAAGCAGACCCATCTGCGCATATCGATCTCGCGAAAGATCTCGGATTGGACTTCTGATGACCGCTTCCAACGCCTTGCGTTCAATCGATTTCGCAGAGGAATACCGCAGCGATCAAGGGAACATCGTTGGCGATTTCTATGTGCCGTCTCTAAAGATTTCCCAGTCGTACGATCGCGCCGTCGGGTACTTCACCGCCTCGGTTCTTTCCGTGATCGGTGAAGGTATTGATGAGTTTGCTCGTCGTGGTGGACTAATGCGCGTAGTCGCTTCGCCTTATCTTCTCCCTGAGGACATCGAGGAAATCGAATCGGGATACTCGCTCCGATCGGTTATGGAGAAGGCCGCAGTCCGAGACTTGGAGCGATCCGTCGAAGACCCTCGAGCCGCTAGAGGGTTGGGGAAGCTAGGCCAACTCGTCGCGGAGGGGCGACTCGACTTCAAGCTCGCCTATGTAACTGCCGAAAACCGCGTGGGTATGTATCACGAGAAGATCGGAATATTTCGAGACGGAGAGGATCTAGTAGCTTTCAAAGGGAGCGCAAACGAGACGCGTTCGGGCTTGGTTGGAAATTTTGAGTCCATTGAAGTCTTCTGTAGCTGGGATCAGCGCGATCGCGCAAGGGCTCTGCGGATCGGCAGACAGTTTGATGCTCTCTGGGAAGACAGGACAGAGAAACTTCGGGTTCTCCCATTCACGGATGCAGCCAAGAAGGTAATTGAGCGTGTCAGTCAGGGGACTTCAGGGCTCGGCGAGCCTGACATCTTTGACTATGGTGGTGCACCGCTGACCGTCCCTGTCCAAGATAGTGCCGGCATGTTGAGAATTCCGGCAGAACTCAAGGTCCGTGAATATCAGAAGCAAGCGGTGGGTAACTGGTTTGCCCAGAGTGGCCGCGGGATTCTACGGATGGCTACAGGCACAGGGAAGACGCTGACAGCTCTCTCTGCAGGGGCGCAGGCAGCCAAGATGTTGGACAAGGTGGGCGAGTCACTCCTCACCGTCGTGGTTGCTCCTTATCAGCACCTAGTCGATCAGTGGGCGAAAGACATTGAGTGGTTTGGGGTATCTCCGATCCGCGCCTATGAGTCGATGACATCGTGGTATGGGCAGGCATCACATCTTTTGGACTCTCTGGCGCTCGGGGCGAGCCGTGGTGGTGTAGTCATCACCACGAACAAGACATTCGGGGACCGTGCTTTTCAGTCAATCTTGAGCCGCTACAGTGGGCGCCTGCTCCTGATCGCTGATGAAGCGCACAACCTTGGTGCCAAGCACGTCAGCTCCAAGTTGCCTGAGAGTGCAGAGTTTCGGCTCGGCCTATCGGCTACCCCTGAGCGCTGGTTCGATGATGAGGGAACCTCAGCTCTGACCAGCTACTTCGGCGATGTGGTCTTTGAGATGGGTATCGGCGAGGCCATCAAGGCCGGAGCCTTGTGCCGGTACACCTACACGCCGGTCATCATTGAGCTCGACGATGAAGAGACCGAACTGTACGTAGAGATCACAGAGAAGATCGCCAGGATCTTCGCTGCCCAGCAAGGTTCGGAGCAGGCAGACGAGGACAGCGTCTTGGGCGCGCTGCTGCGTAAGCGTTCCAACCTTCTGGGACACGCCCGGGCCAAGCTTCCTGCGCTCAAGAAGGAGATCGAGAAACGTCAGGAAGACTGGTATCAGCTGCTCTACTGTGCGGAGGGTAAGCACCCGCTCTCCTACGCAGATGGCGCTCCCGATGAACCTCCACAGATCGACCAGGCCCTGGCTCTCGTGGGCAATGAGCTGCAGATGCCGGCGGCTCGATACACATCGGAGACCAAGCGGCCGGAACGGCGGCAGGTGCTTCAGCGCTTCGCAGACCGCAAGCTTCAGGTAGTCGCCTCGATGCGCTGCCTAGATGAAGGCGTCGATGTGCCCGCCGCCCGCACGGCGTACTTGCTCGCCAGCTCGACCAACCCGCGGCAATTCATCCAGCGACGCGGGCGAGTGCTCCGCCAAGCAGCAGGAAAAACTATGGCGGACATCGTCGATTTCATCGTCGTCCCGCCAGAAGGCGCGACCGGGATGCGAGACACGACTGAGCGAGGGATGGTGGCTCGTGAACTCGCGCGGGTCACTGAGTTCGCGCACCTTGCAGAGAATGAAGCAGAAACTCTCGACATCCTTCGGCCACTACGTATCCGCTACGGCCTTCTGGATGTCTAGCCATCAATGCATTCATATCGGACGAAGGAGCCACCGTGAGTGAAAAGAAGACGGCGCATGAAGTGCTGGGGAAACTGTCTCCTGACGGGGTGAAGCTGGCGAAGCGAGTCGTTGAGCTCGAACGGGAGTACCTGCACATTCGGAACTCAACTGCCATCGTCGATGACATTGTTGCCGCTGTGAAGGGAATCATTAAGTGAAGCTCCTCAAGCTCACGCTCAACAACTTCCGTGCGTTCTATGGGCAGCAGGTCCTCAACCTCGACGTTGAGGAAGGGAGTCCTTCAGTACTCATTTTCGGCAACAACGGCGCAGGGAAGACGACACTGCTCAATGCGTTTGCCTGGGCGCTGTATGGAAAGTTCTCTGATGACGTCGAGCAGCAGCAGCGAGTCATTCACGACCAGAAATGGGCAGAGACCCCGCCGGGAAGTTCGGTGAGTGCCTCAGTGGAACTCAAGTTCACGCACGCTGGAGTTACCTTTTCTGCATTGCGTGAGGTCTCTGCGATCAAGAACAGCAACAACCAAGTACCGGTGCAAGCCACGCTTTCCCTGACTAAGGTTGAGCGTGGAGAGAGCGAAGTCATTCCCAACGGTCAGGACCGTATTGAGAAGATCCTTCCCGAGGGGCTACGACGCTTCTTCTTCTTCAATGGTGAGCGCATGGAGAAAATGTTCGCCGGGGAAGAGAGCAACCACGAGGTAAAGCAAGCAATCAAGACATTGATGGATCTAGAGCCGATGGAACGGGCCATCGCCGAGCATCTGCCGGCAGCTGCTCGGCGCCTCGCACGACAGCTTCCCAAGGGGGGTGACAGCCGCCTCACCAAGCTACAAGAGGAGCAGGAGCGCCTCGAAGAGCAGCGAGCTGAAGCAGGCAAGAGGGCGGAGAAGGTCTCGGAGGAGATCAGCAGTTACGAGCGCGAAGTCAAAGCGATGGAGAAGGCTTTGCGTAGTCACTCGGAGTCGAAGCCGCTCCAGAACGCGCGCAAGAAGCTTGAGTGGCAGATCAAGGTGAAGGGCGACGAGCTGGTCGCCCGGTACTCTCGAAAGAGCGAAATCCTGTCAAAGGGTGGATTTCTTGCATTCACCTCGGGAATCGACAAGCAGGTGATTGAGCTTGCTGAGGCGATGAGGGAGCGCCGGCAGCTACCCGCCGGTATTCAGCGAGACTTCATTGATGGGCTTATCGAGGATGGCGCATGCATGTGCGGCACCCCAGTGCCGGAGGGGAGCGCGGCCTACGCTGAACTCGACAAGCGGCGCTACAACGCAGGACTTCAGGACGTTGAAGCCCGCTGGATGTTCGTCAGTGGGCAGATGCGACACCTAGGAGAAGCTCGGGAAGCCCTCCTGGAAGATCTCCGGCAAGCGACTCTTGAGATTCAGAGCTGCCAGGATGAGATCAAGCGGCTTGAGGCTGAGAAGAGCGACATCGACCGTCAGCTCCAGGGCGTGAACATCCAGGACGTGCAGAGGCTGGAGCAGAAGCGCAAAGAGTACGACGAGAAGCGGATCGATGGAATCAGCGAGCACCGACGCCTTCAAGAGAGGTTTGAGGAGTTCCAAGTCGAGATCGACAAGGTGAAGCGCCAGTTCCGGTCCGCTCAGTCCGAGGACGAAAAGTCGCGACGGGTGCAGCGCCAGGTCAACCTTGTGAACGAGGTTCTGGAAACCTTCCAGGAGGCCCTTGAACTCAAGACTGAAGAGGTTCGGGCGGAGCTCGATGCCAAGGTCAAGGAAGTCTTCTCCAGGATCTTCAGGAAGACATACGAGCCTGAGCTGACAGAGTCCTTCGAGTTGCACCTCAAATCTGCGGCAGGGGCTGCGATCCGGAGCACCGGCGAGAATCAGGTTCTCGGCCTGAGCTTCGTTGGCGCCGTCTCGGAGATCGCGAAGCTGATTCATCAGCGGAAGTCGAAGGGCGACGGAGACATTCTCGGCGAAGGGGGTATCTACCCCGTGGTCATGGACGCACCGTTCGGCAGCCTCGATCTGGCGTACCAGAAGGACGTTGCTCAGGCACTGCCCAAGCTCACCTCGCAGATCATCACTCTCCTGTCCAACTCTCAAGCGCGTGGGGAAGTGATGGAGCACCTTCAGGGATCGGCGACGCGTATGTACGTACTGCGCTCGGTGACCCCCAACACTGACGCCATGCAGGAGAGCATTGAGATCAACAACCGTGCTGTCCCCTTCGTCACGCACGGCGAGTTCGAGCACACCATTCTGGAAGAGGTGACCGTCTAATGGGGTACGAAGACCGTTTCCGACGACCGGCTGCTCACGAGGACCTGATCGGGGCCTTGTCCGGCAAGGACGGCCCTTTCAACGCAATGGTAGACGTGTTGATGTTCGCTGCCATGCTGGGTAAGCGAAAGGGAAAACGGGAGCCCTTCACAAAGGCTGGTGAGCCGATCCGTCTGTCTGTCATGGAAGGGCGCCAGTACGGAGATGTGTTGATGGACATGATCGCTGTCGTCGAGGACACCGACGATCCCAAGATCCTTGCTGACGGGCGTCAAGACGAGAGGGTCCGGATCTTCGAGGAGTACGCGAACGGTGGCCTCAATTTCATCCAGGGCGAGGTCAACTCAAGTGGCGGGAAGGACTATGTCTCGATCGTCAGCACGCTGGTGATGGACGCCTTGACCACCCCCGACGAGCGCCAGAACGATGTGTCCGAGCTGATGCAGGTGGCATCTCTGGACTGGTAGCCGAGGTTGCGTATAGCGGTGAGGAGCGAGCAGAAGCTGGCTGCTCCCTCCCCACCGCCGTGTGATGGGACCAGATTCAGGAAGCCACCGCGGACTGGACGAGGCCCTCGATCGTGGTCTTCTCCTTGTCCCCGCCGAGGTAGCCGATTCCACGGTGGAGATGCACCATGAGCGTCCTGGCCACATTCTCGTCTGTGGGCTCCTCTCCATCAGCAATGCAGCGCTGCTTGAGGAGCGCCAGGTAGAGGTCGCGGTGTTGCCCAGCGAACGTCTTCCAGGTCATCTCGACGTTGGAGTCGGTGACGATGTCCTTCACCAGGGGCGTCGACGGGTCCTGGAGGGACAGGGCGAGCGCCCAGCGGCAGAGAACGTTCCACTGGGTGATGCCGGTGGAGGCGGGGCGTTTCAGCCAGACCAACCGGTCCTTGGCCGGCTGGGACAGGCGGACGGTGTCAAGCGACATGGGAGGCTCCTGCATTCCACCAGTAACCTTCGACGACCTTGGTGGTGAAGTCCGTGTCGTCGTGGGCCAGCGTGTACATGTGGGCAACGGACTTCTTCATGCGGCCCAGCAGGTACTCATCGATCTCTTCGTCTGTTGAGAGGAGAAGGACCTGGTCGCTGGCGTAGGGGAAGTAGCGATCAACTAGGTGCTCCCGGTGTCGGCTGTCCAGGCGGCCGAGCGGGGTGTCGATGACGCTGGGCAGGCGGTTACCGGCGACCTTCATCAAGCCCCAAAGGAGAGACACTGCCAGCAGTTGCCGCTCGCCTGCGCTGAGGCGTCCTGGATCGATTGCCTCGCCCTCGCTGTCGGACAGAGTGAGCGTGAACTTGTCGGTGTCGATTCGAAGGTCATGGACCAGCCCTTGCTTCCGCATGAGCTCTTTGAAGCTCTGCAGAACGGCGACCTCTAGGCGGCTGATGTGGCGCTCGAGGAGCGCTTCGCCGAAGCGCTCGAGAGTGCCGCGGGCCTTCTCCGAGTACTTGATGATGCGCTCAACCTCTTCAGCCTTGACCTTGGTCTGGACGAAGTTTTTGTGAGCTCGTTCAAGGGCAGCAGCGACGTGTTCACGGCGCCGCTTCAGTTCCGCGATCTGCTGATCATCACGCTCCATAGCGCCCTGGATGCGAGTGACGTTCTGAGCTTGCTCATCACGTGCTCGCTGGAGCGCTTCCACCTTGCTCTGCTCCGGCACGCCGGCCAGCTGGCGGTCCAGCTGATCCAGTTCCTCCGCTGCGGACGCAGCCTGCTTCAGAAGCTCGTTCGCTCGGTTTGTGTCACGCGCGAGGCCCTCGTCCAAAGCTGAGAGCTGGGCCAGAGCGTTGTGGGGAAGACCGAGGTTCACTTTGAGAGCAGTCGACTTCGAGCGCTTGGCTCTGTCCTGCTCCAGCTTCTTCATCACCTCGCCCCGGGCGTCTTCCGGCACCAGTTCGAGCAGCCATGCATCGCGCTCAGCCAGCACGTCGAGGACCTGGCTTGCCTCCGCGGCCGAGGACTCCTGCTTGGCCTGCTTCCGAAGTTCCTTCACCTGAGGCGCCATGAGTAGGAAGGGAAGCGGGCCGGCAGCAAGTTGGACCAGCGAGGCGCGGAGGTCGGACAGCTGGCTGGCGACTCGATCGCGTGCTGCGGTTAGCTCCTGGCGGCGCTCAAAGAGACCGCCGCCTTCCTTCTTGAACGATTCTTCCAGGCTGCCCAGTTTGCGCTCTGCTTCCCTCAGCGTCTTGCCGCGGGCAGCCCGTTCTTGCGCTGCCTGGTCCAGCTGCTGTTGGACAGAGGCGAGTTCCTGTTCCTGGTCATGGATATTGTCCATGAGGTGCTGCTCCTCATCGGACAGCTTCTGACGGCGTTGCAGGGCGAGGAGGTCGGTGCGGAGCTGTTCGACCGTGCTGACGCCAAGCAGCGACTGCACCGCCGATTCAATGACCGTGGCTGCCCGCTCCGGGTCGGCAAGGGATTCGATCTTCTCCCCATCGAAGAAGGACAGAGATGCGACTTCCAGCGGGAGGAGGTCCTCGACATGGTCGGCCCATCCCTCGCTGAGGATCCGGCTGAACTTTGGGTCAGCCTTCGCTCGACGCGAATTTTGGATCTTGCTGCCGTACTCCTCGTCGACGAAGACGTTGAGGAACTCCTTCAGCGATTTACCGCTGACGTGCCAACTGCGGACGACCTTGTAGTAGTGCTCCGTGGCATCGACCGTGACGGTGAACTCCAAGGTGATCGACGATCCGCGGCTCGGGTCGTGCTGGCGGTTGATGCTCTCGCGGAGATAGGTGTCGTACGCCTTGTTGCCTCGGCCGCTGCACCGCGCGCGAGGGCCGTACAGAACCAGCTGGATGGCATCGAGCAGGGTCGTCTTCCCGCAGCCGTTGAGACCACCGATCAGGATGATCGGCCGATTATTCTTCACGCTGAGGTCGAGAGACTGCTTGCCTCGGTATGCCCCGAATTCTTCGAGGGTGATCTTATGCAGGAGCATCGATGCTGGTTTCGTCCTCGAAGGTCGGGTTGGTCGCTACTTCTTTGCGCCACTGCTTCTTGCGCTGCGCAAAAGCGAAGGCGTCGTCTCGGTCTTCGTAGAAGCCCTTCTGGACAGCCGATTCGAGTGCCTGGAAGAGCCCGGAACGGCGGGTCATGGTGCGGTACTTACGCTCCACAGCAAGCAGCTCTCGCACCATGTCGTAGTGCACCTGGTCGTCGCCGCAAATCTCCTTGAGGAGCTGCATTTCGTCGGCGCCCATGACGAGTTGCTCATCGAGGGGGCCGCCAGGGAAGTCTTCGCCCGTTGCTTGCTTGTAGATCGTCGGCACGCTGTCTTCAACCTCATGCTTGTCGAAGACCCAGATGCGGCGGATCTCGTGCAGCTCGTCGAGCGTGATCAGCTCGATATTGCGGACGTGCTCGGGGGCCTTCGCTCTGATCCAAGTCTGGGCTGAGAGGAGGTCTTTGAGCCACTTCTCGCGAAAGTCCTGGAGGTATGGGCCGTGGACGACCACATCCTCGCCATCGCTGCGGCGCGTGAAGAGGTTCACCTGCCCGTTCATCCTGCGGAAGTCGCGCGCGTCCCTGTCCGGGCGGGGGTGCGGGAGCTTCTTGCCTGGCTGGTAGTCGGGGTCGTCCTTGTCCTTGACCAAGCCGAAGGGCGAATCGAGCTTGTCTCGCAGCTCGAGGAGGGGGAGCATCCACTCCTTCTCCTCGTCATTCCGGATCATGGCAGCCATGGACTTGTCCTGCTCGACCAGGGTGCAGGTCCAGCAGCCGAAACGGCTGGAGCCGCACGACGGGGTGGTCGAGTCGACGACGAGCGGACACTCGCCGTCCTCGGAGGCGCCCTGGTACATGCTGAGCAGGTCGTGATTGTTGTAGCCCCAGGGGTTGGGCTTCTGCATCAGGAATTCCCACACGTCGTCATTGGTCCAGTCTTCGACCGGGCTGTAAACGAGCGAGTTGGGCAGGTTGGCATTAGGTGAGAGGCGGTCCCGGACACGGCGCTTCTCGTGCTTCTCCATCGCGCGGGCGCGAGCCTGGCTCTCTGTCTTCCGGATACCGAGGACCATGATGGCCTCGCCGTGAGCAGCCACGACGTTACGGATGAAGGAGTTCGAGGGCTTGATCTTCAGGCGCTCAGTGCACCACCGGAACTTCGGACGCGGGGCGGGGTAGCCGCGACCAATGAGGTTGACCCAGAAGGTGTCCTTGATCTCCGGGGTCAGCCGGTGAGGCTGGATGGGGAGGTTCTGCGCGGTGGCGGCCTTCTCCATCGTCTCCAGGGAAGCGGTGACCCACGCTGCGACCACAGGGTTCTCAACCAGGGTGTCCGTACTGATGACGTGCACCGCCTTGGCCAGCTTCTCGGCCGGCAGTTCTTTGAGCGCCGTCCAGACCAGCTGCAAGACAGCAGTGGAGTCCTTGCCACCGCTGTAGCCGATGACCCAAGGAACCTCGTCCGCGGTGTACAGCTCGCGGATCTCCTCGGCGAGCTCGTCGGTCACCTCGTCGAGCGAGCGGCCGTCGAATGGCAGACGCCGGACGGAGGGGATGCCAAGAGGCAGAGGGATGGTCATGCGTCGCCTCGCAGGTAAGCGTCTTCCACCCGCTGTTCCTCGGGGCTGAGCTCGAGGCCAAGGTGGATACGCAGGTAGTTCACGGTAAGGGTCACGTTCTGGTGGCTCTTGGATACACGGCCGCCGACGATGGCACGCCCTTCCCAGTCTGTGTTCGACCGGGTCCAGTCCACCGTCTTCAGAGGGGCGAGCTGCTTCTTCCACTTGGAAGGCGCAACCGACTCCCTGAACAAGGAATTCCCGATGCGTCCGAGGGCGTGGAGAGCGATGCCGTGGCTGTGGATGAAGTCGCGGCGCATCTCCGTTGCGGAGAGCTCCCGCTCTCGAACCATGGCCCATTCTGGCAGGGCTTTGTCGATCTCCTCCCAGTACGACTGGGCCAGATCGACCGCTGCCTCGTGCCTGAACGTCAGGCCCTGGAGGAGGGATTGGGTGCCGTAGTAGAGGGCACTCAAGGTGAACATCATCCGCGAGCGCGCGGAGAGGTTGCTCTTCTCCATCTCGACGTAGCCCTTGAAGATGCGCGAGCGGCCAGCCATGACGCGTACGACCTGGGAGGACGGATCCCGGTGATCGTAGAGCACGCCGATAGAGCGCGCCGGGCGAATCGCGTGCCGGTTGAGGTCGGCAAACATCTGCTGGGACCGAGCCAGCCCCGCATCGTGGAAGAAGACAACTGCGATCGTCTCTTCGCCGAGGTCAGGGTTCTCCTTGAGGGCGAGTTCAATGGCGGCGCGACGGTGCTGACCGTCGTTGATCAGGAACCGGGAGTCCATAGGAATGCGCAGCTGGCCCGTGCGGAAGCCGGTTCCGTCGGGGCTGTGGCTCTCGAACTCCATGATCCCGTCGACGGAGGCAGTGAGAGCACTGAAGACGTAATCATCCGGATTGTCCAAGATGTACTTGGAGAGCGCCGGAAGGCGCCCCTTGTTCAGGATGCGCTGCGCCCGTAGCTCGGCAGACAGTTCGTCCTCGTCGAAGGTGAAGATCTTGGGGATGACGCGTAGCGGGCACATCGAGACGTAGTACTCCCGACCCGCCTGGATGCCGCGGATCGCCGGGAAGGTGTACTCGAACCCGGCGGATGCGCGTGGGGCGACTACTCGGGTCGCAGGTGCCACAGCTTCGTTCTCCACTTCGGCGACTTTAACGTACTCGCGGTGACTGTCGGCTCTCGGTTGACGTACCAGCGCTTCCTTCAGGGTGTGCAGGCGCGGCGGAGGTAGTGCATGTCATCGCCGGGCTGCGCGTGCCGTACTTGGCGTATCGCCACCCACAGGGATGACGTGAGCCGAGCTAGGTGTTGAGGTACGTCGTAAGGTCCTGCTGTGCGTTTGCACGTCACGTGTGTACGTTAACGGATTGACGTACGTGGTGACAGGAAAACGTCTTAGAAGTGGGTGGCTGTTGTGGTGGCGTATTTGGACGCGGCGGCGACGACGCGGGTGGACCCTCGTGTTGCTGACGTGGTGCTGCACTGGATGACCGAAGACTTCGGGAACGCGGGCAGCCGTACCCACGAGTACGGGACGCGGGCGAAGGCGGCGGTTCAGGAGGCGCGGACCTTCCTGGCGGAAACGGTCGGAGCCAAACCGGAGGAGGTCATCTTCACCAGCGGAGCGACGGAGTCCAACAACATCGCTCTCCTGGGCATGGCGCCGTACGGGGAGAAGCATCAGCGGCGCCACATCATCACGTCCGCCATCGAGCACAAGGCAGTCATCGAGCCCCTCATGCACCTGCAGAGCAACGGCTTCGAGGTTGACTTTCTGGAGCCTGGACCGTCTGGCAGGGTCACGACGGAAGCTGTGCTGGAGAAGCTCCGCCCGGACACTCTCCTGGTCTCTCTGATGCATGTGAACAACGAGACCGGAGTGATCCAGCCAGTCGCCGAGCTCGCAGAGAAGCTTCGGGAGACTTCCACCTATTTCCATGTCGACGCGGCTCAGGGCTACAGCAAGCTCCCCGAGGACCTCAAGGCCCCCATCGACTTGATCAGCATCAGCGGCCACAAGATCGGAGCGCCGAAGGGCGTGGGTGCTCTAGTGACTCGCCGCCGCGGCTGGGACAAAGCTCCTCTGGAGCCCATCATGTTCGGAGGCGGCCAGGAGCGGAAGCTCCGGCCCGGCACGCTCCCCGTGCCTCTGATCATGGGCCTCTATGAGGCAGCGAAGATCTTTCAAGAGGG
The DNA here is from genome assembly GCF_053593975.1 of Streptomyces sp. NPDC002004. Taxonomy (NCBI): domain Bacteria; kingdom Bacillati; phylum Actinomycetota; class Actinomycetes; order Kitasatosporales; family Streptomycetaceae; genus Streptomyces; species Streptomyces sp. NPDC002004. The sequence continues at coordinate 368,442 of NZ_JBSFDP010000003.1, read as the reverse complement.
ACGGGAGCGCTGGGAGCGAGATGCCCTTGCAATGCGCGAGCGCATGCTCACCGCCCTTGGCAAGACCGTCTTCCACATCAACGGGGACACTGATCACAGCGTGCCGCACATCCTCAATGTGACCTTCGAGGGGCTCAATGCGGAAGCGCTGATCGTGAGGCTGAAGGAACAGATCGCCGTCGCGACGGGCTCAGCGTGCACCAGTGCCTCGTACACACCGAGTCACGTACTGATGGCCATGGGGCTACCGAAGGAGGTAGCCACCAACGGGCTGCGCTTCTCCTGGTTCCCCAGCCAGGTCGCCGACTTCGACCCGGAGGAGTTCGTGGCGACGGTCGTGCGGATGCAACCGACCGCCTCTTGAGTCGCTTGAAGACTCCAGTCAGCCTGTCGTGCGGCGCACCAGTCGGTGCCCGCGCAGCTCACGGCCACATCTGATCAGCTCAGCTTCCCATCCGTTCTCGGTACCGATGAGGTGTGGGTGCTCGTAGAGACCCGCCCTCACCTCGGACTCGGTGAGCCGGCGGTAGCGGGGCACGTCGGGGTCATCCGGGGTGAGGAATTCGTGCTTGCGGTGGAGCAGCGGACGGTTGGCGGAGTTCGCGTACGACGTGTGTGACGTCTCAAGGGTCTTCAAGTCGACCTGGTAGGAGGAGAGGATCCGCGGGTGCGGATCCTTGTCGAAGTCTGGGTAGTCGAGCCAAGAGACCGCGCGCCCCTGGTGCCTCAGCTTGGCCACGGTCCAGTCCTGCGGGCGGCCGGCGGCGATCGATGCGCAGTGCTCGTACAGCCGTAGCACGGTGGGCATTTGGTCCAGGGCTCTTCGGTGTACGTATAGGGCTGTTGGCGTCAGCTTTCCGACCTGTGACGCATTCATCGCGCCGCGTACGTATCCGTCATCGCGAAGCTTGAGGAGCAGACGGTCTGAGCGCTGGCAAGCTTCCTTGTAGGACGTGAAGAAGGCGCGTACGTCCAACTGCACACTTGCCGGGAGGCTGCTGAACGGGCCGCGCCCGTTGAAGAGTTCCACAGCTAGGTAGAGCAGGGTGTTCAGGGTCGAGCGCTTGGCCCCCTCGGAGATCTTGTCGGCGTCGGCTGAGTCTCGGACGAGACGCTTGAGCTCGTTCGGCTTGAGGTGTGCCAGAAGTTCCGCGGTGGCACGCGGCATCTCGTCGATGCGGGGAGGGCGGCCTCGCCGCTCCACGTAGTCCACGAGTGCGGTGATTGCGGTCGCAGTGTCTTCAGATGCAAGCCATTCGGCATCTGGGACGATCCGCTGCGCGAGGTAGCTGAGACGGGCGGCATCTTCCCTGAAGGCGTAGACGATGCCGGGGGACGCCGAGACGACCCGGGCCCCCGTGACCTCCTCGACGTACGAGCGCAGCTCGCTGGCGCCGTAAAGGTGCTGGAACGTCTGACGGCTGGTGAGCAAGCCATCGCCGAACGTCTCGCCGCGAACTTTGGACTTCTCCCAGGTAAGGCGAGCGGAGACGACCAGGACGGTAGTTGCCAGCTCCCAGGCTTGCTTCAGGGTCTCCCGGCGTTCTGCGGGGTCCTCGATCACGTTCAGCACGTAAGTGAGGAGGACGACGGATGAGGGTTCGACGCGGGAGCCAGAGCGGTAGTACGGATCCCATCCGGTGATCTTGCAGTCGAGTCGTTCTAGAGCCCGGACATCGTCACCGCGGCCGCAGCCGTAGTCGAGAACTGTTCGGTCCGGGGTGAGTTGCCTGTCGGCGAGGGCTTGACGGGCGGGTACGGACAGGGTTGCGCGGCCGATGGCTGTACGACGGCGGTCGCTGTTCCAGGTCTCCTGCATCGAGCCTCGCTGCGTCTCAGGTGCTGGTAACAAGCGTAGTCAGGGAAATTGGCCGACAGGAGACTTTCGAGGAGACAGGGCCGAGTCCTGAGCTCGACCTGAGGCGTCCTTGACCAGTCGGCGTGTGCCTGATGCGCTTGGACAGTCGGGTATCGATTTCGGGGGTCCCTTGTTATCCAGGCTGGTTCCACCTGCGCTCTCACGGTTCGCCCACAGCGGCATGATGACCGTATGAGACGGAGACGCGGCATAGCGATCGCCGTCGTCGCCGGAGGCGGCGCCTTGACCACCATGCTGGTCGGGCTCGTCACGAACGCCGTGTCCGATGAGTCGCGGTGGCCCGGCTGGCTGGGGTGGTTACAGGAGCACGCCTGGTTCTCGTTCGTCGTGTTGGGCGTGACGATGGCGGGGCTGACGGCCCTGCTCGCCGGACTCTCCGAGACGCGGCCTCCCACCCCGCCGGGCGACCGGAGGATGGAGCGGGGCCGCCGGGGGCCGCCCAGGTGCTGCGTTCGTTGCCGCGCGACACCGCCGCGTTCACCGACCGTGCCGCAGAGTTGGAGCGCCTGGTGGGCTCGGTGCGGGCCTCACAGGAGCGCGGCGAGGGGCTGCCCGTTCACGTGATCGACGGCATGCCCGGCGTCGGGAAGACCACCTTCGCCGTGCACGCTGGCCACCTGCTCTCCGAGCGGTTCCCCGACGGACAGCTCTTCGTGAACCTCAACGGGTACACGCCGGGGCGCACTCCGGTACAGGCTGGCGAGGCGCTCGCCTCGCTTCTCGCGGCCGCCGGCGTGCCGACGCAGCAGATTCCCGTCGGTGATGACGTCGGAGCGGTCACGGAGGCCCGGGCCGCCATGTGGCGGAGCAGTCTCGCGGACAAGAAGGCGCTGCTGATTCTCGACAACGCGGCCAGTTACCGGCAGCTGGAGCCGCTGCTCCCCGGTGGGAGCGGGTGCCTGGTGTTGGTGACCAGCCGCAAGCGGCTGGTGGCGAACGAGGAGGTGGTCATGTCGGTGGACGCACTGCCGCCGGAACACGCTGTCGACCTCTTCGGACGGCTCAGTGGGCGGTTGGCCGATGCGTTCGACCGGGATGTGGTGGACGCGTTGGTGCGGCTGTGCGGGTGTCTGCCGCTGGGCGTGTCGCTCCTCGCGGCACGGCTGCGGCACCATCCGTCATGGACCGCCGAGGACCTGCGCGGGCGACTGGTGGCGGCGCGGGACCGCCTGGGAGAGCTGCGCGCCGGGGAACGCGCCGTCACCGCGACGTTCGATCTCTCCTATCGGGATCTCGCGCCGGAGCGGCAGCGCTTCTTCCGACAGCTTGGGGTCTTCCCCGGCACCGATCTCGACGCGCACGTCGGTGCGGCACTTGGTGAGGTCTCCGTCGTGGTGGCCCGTCAGCACCTTGAGGCGCTCTACGACGACCACCTGATCGACGAGCAACCGGGGAGTCGCTACCGGCTCCACGATCTCTTGCGCGACTACGCTCGCGGTCTCGCCGTCGAGGGAGACAGCATGGACCACGTTCAGGCCGTCCAGCGCGTGTGCAACTACTACCTGGCCGCTCTCGCTGTCGCGAACGGGCACACCGTGCGCAGCGGAGCCGCGGTGCCACCGGCGCCGGACGACACCTCGCAGGGGGAAACCCCGGTCCTGGAGTCACGGGCGGATGCCCTGAGCTGGCTGGAGACCGAGCGGGCCAACATCCTGGCCTGCGTCCGGCGGGCGAACGGCCTCGCTTTGTACGACCTCGTGGTCCGGCTCGCCGCGGCCATGGCACCCTTCCTGCGCCAGGCCGGACCCTGGGACCAGGCCGTCGCGCTCCATCGGACCGCCACCGAGGCCGCCCGCCATACCGGCGACCAGCGGGCACGGGGCGACGCTCTCGCCGAGCTCGGTGTCGTACGCCGCTTCATGGCCGCCTACCCACAGGCGATCGAGGCCCTCAACGAAGCCGTGACGGCGTACGAAGCGGTCGACGACCGGCGTGGCAAGGCGGACGCACTGAACCAGCTCGGCATCGTCTGGTACCTGACTGCGGACAACGAGGACGCGGCCCGCGCCCAGACTGAGGCACTCGCCCTCTACCGAGAGTTGGGGTACCGGCTCGGACAGGCGAACGCGCTCGCGGATCTCGGCATGACACACCGGCAGATGAGCCGGTTCGACGCTGCAGTGGAGGCCCAGAGCGAGGCCCTGGCGATCTACCGAGAACTCGGTGACCGGTACGGGGAGGCGAACTCCCTGCGGGACTTGGGTGTCGTGCACTGCCTCATGGGCGCATACGACCTGGCCGCGCAGCATCACCAGGAAGCGTTCGACATCTACCTGGAGCTGGACGACCGTGTGCACCAGGGTTACGCGCTGAACGAGTTGGGCGTCGTCCGACGGCTGACCGGAGACGTCGAGGGAGCGCGGACGGCACACAGCCAGGCCCTGACGCACTTCACCGAGCTCGGTGAACGGTTCGGCCGCGCGACCAGCGTTCGCCACCTTGGCGTCGTGGACCGCATTTCCGGGGATACGGCAGAGGCGATCCGGCTTCTGGTGGAGGCCCTGGACGCCTACCGTGAGCTCGGCAGCCGCGGAGGTGAGGCCGCCTCGCTGAGCGAGCTGGGCGTGGCGCGCGGCATCGTCGGTGAGCGCGACGGCGCGATCGAGGCGTTCCAAGGCGGTTTGGAGATCCTGAGGGGCCTGGGCGACCGGTGCGGCGAGGCGGAGACACTGAGCCACTGGGGGATGCTGCTGCTCACCTCCGATGAACCGACAGCCGCCCGTCGGCACTTCGGTCAGGGGCTCACGCTCGCGCGGGATATCCGCTGCCCGCTGGAGGAGGCGCGGGCGCTGGAGGGCATCGGCCGCTGCGACTGGACGGTTGACGGGCCAGGTCACGGCGTGGACTCGCTGCGAGCCGCCGTGACTCTCTACCGGCGGTTGGGAGTGAGCGCGTCCGTGGACGACATCGAACGGTTGCTGGTGTAGCGGTCCGGCTGACGCCGACCATGTGGCCGAATTTTCCGTGCCAGGTGGGTGGTTGAGGATGCTACGTTTCCGGCTGATCTGTCGCTTCAACCCCGTCGCACCGTGCCACCTCCGGCACGTACCTCACGAGGAGCGTTGAATGCCGTCACCCACGTCCTTCACCGAGCCACGCACCATCACGCCCGCCGGCCCGGCGTCCACGGAGCCGACGGCGGCCGGCACCGCCGTCCTGGACCGCGTGGCGGTCCGCGTCCGGCAACGGCTGGAGGCCGAGGAGGGCGCGACGGCCCGGGTCGGCGACGGTGCCCACGCGGCCTCGCTCATCTGGCCCTGGCCGCTGTGAGCACGTCCGCTCGATGACAGAACCCGAAGAACCCGTTCCTTTCCGGACGTTCATCCTCAAGGTCGCCAACCGCTGCAACATCGACTGCGACTACTGCTTCGTCTTCAATTCCAAGGACCAGGCGGCACGGCGTCTGCCCGCCCGAATGGACCTCGCTGTGGCCCAGACTGCGGCCCGGCGGATAGGTGAACACGCCTCCGCACACCGCCTTCGGACCATCCACGTCGTCCTGCACGGCGGAGAGCCGCTTCTCGTCGGCGCTGGGCACATGACCGGTCTGCTGGAGACCGTCCGGGACAGCGTGCCGGCCAGGACCCGGGTCCTCTTCGAGCTCCAGACCAACGGGACTCTTCTGTCCGGTGCCTGGCTGGACCTCTTCGAACGGTACGAGGTCGCGGTCGGCGTCAGCCTCGACGGGCCGCCACCTGCGAATGACCGGCACCGGCTGACCCACGCCGGGCGGTCGAGCGCCGCCTCCGCCGTGCGCGGCATCGAACTCCTGCGGTCGCGGCCACACCTGTTCGCGGGGCTGCTCGCCGTCGTGGACCTGGCCAACGACCCCGTGGAGGTCCACGACTACCTGGCGGCGTTCGAACCGCCCGTGATCGACTTCGGCCTGCCGCACGCGACCCACGACGACCCGCCGCACCGCTCCGACCCGAGCGTGCCCGAGTACGGGCTGTGGATGAGCAGGGTGTACGACGCCTGGCTCGACCGGCCCGAGTACCGGCACAGCGTCCGGATGCTGGAGGACATCGTGGCCCTCAGCTCTGGCGTGCGCGGCTCGGTGGAGACGCTCGGCCTGGCCCCGCCGACGAGCGTCGTGATCGAGTCCGACGGATCCATCGAGGCCGTGGACACCCTGCGAACGGTCGAGGAGGGCGCCTCCTGGCTCGGGCTCGACGTCCTCCACCACTCCTTCGAGAAAGCGCTGTCGCACCCGAAGCTGCTGCACCGGCAGCACGGCAAGGGCGCGCTCGCCGAGAAGTGCCGCGCCTGCCCACTCGTGGACGTGTGCGGCGGTGGTTACCTCCCGCACCGCTTCAGCGAAGCCCAGGGCTACCGGAACCCGTCTGTCTACTGCGCGGACCTGGAGCACCTCATCCGACACGTCCAGGGCTCCCTGCGGCAGCACGGCTGGAACCCCTACGCGCAGGCCGCCTCGTCGCCGTAGACGCGTGTGCCGTACCGCCCGGAGGGGATTCTGCCCGGCTGAAAGCGACGGCGCCCCGGGCAGAGTGCGAGTCAGATCCCGGGGCGCCGCTCCACAAAGGAAAGAGACCGCCAGCCTAGGACGCGGGCCTGCGGCGGACAAGCGACGCCCCCGCAGGGGCATCGAGGCGCGGCGTCGAGAAATGGTCAAGCTGCCCATCTTGACTACCGGACTTCCGTCGAGACCGGGTCGAGGAAGAAGAGGCACTGGTCCGCGTTGAATTCGCCCACCTTGGCGACGAAGCGGAACTTGTCGCCTGCGCCGACGGTAGCGGGGATCTTCTTGCCGGTCAGTTTCAGGTCAGAGATGTTGACGTCCTCGTACTTGAAGGCCGGGCCGACCGTCGTGTTCCGTCCCTTGTCGCCTGGGCCCAGGAGGAAGTCGTAGCGCGTGTCGTAGTCACCGTGGGGCGCCATGTTCACGATCGAGCCGTTGAACGCGACCGTCTGCCCCTGGTGCCTGGTCGCGAAGTCCAGGTTCGCGTCGTCGCACGAGTCTGCCTTCAGCAGCGCCGCGAACTCCGGGTTGTTCTGAGGCGTGATCACCTCAGTGGCAGCCGACTCGGCCACGGTCGGAGTCGGCGTAGCGGAAGGCTTCTCGCTCGCAGCGGCCGTCGACTTGTCGGACTCGTCCTTCTTCTCGCCTCCGTCGCTGAGTGCGGAGGCAACGCCGATTACGACGGTCAGGATCACGAGGACGGCGGTCGCCGTGCCGATCAGGAGCCACGGCTGCGGCTTCTTCGGCCGACGGAAGTTGAGGGTGGAGCGAAGCGTGCCCTGGGCCTGCTCCACGAGCTCCCAGCCATCCTTCTGCATCTTCGAGATCACCAAGCCGTTGGTGCCGCGAACTGTCTGCACGGTCTTGTACTCGTACTTGATCTCGTCGGCCATGCGGCTCCGCGCCCCCCAAATGGACTGTTCATACCAACTGCCTCGCGAGCATAGGGGACTCCGCGAGGAATTCGGCATCACCGAGGTCGCTCTCGGCCCCGAGAGCGAGAGGGTCGCCCACGTGTGACCGTTAAGCGTGATCACGGCACTCCCGCCCAGCAACTATGCTTGACGCATCAAGTCAGTTTTATGCAGTCGAACGGTCCCGGAGGGCGTTGTGGCGAAGAAGCGGTTCCCCTATCTCCTGGGGCACGCCGAGATCGCGTCCCTCTACGACGTCGAGCGGCAGACCTCCCAGCTGTGGAAGACCCGTGGCGTGCTGGGTGAGCCGGATGTCGTGATCTCCGGGAACCCGTACTGGCTGCTGCCGACCGTGCTCACCCTTGCCGAGGACGGGACACGCGAGTACTTGCCAGATCAGCTCAAGGAGTACAAGGCCGGCATCGACGGCGGTTACGAGGTCAGCGACGCGGCGGAGCTGCCGGCCATCGTCGGCCTGAAGGAGATCCCCTGGGTCTTCGGCAAGAAGTACATGGACGTCTACCAATGGAGGGTCCGCAGGAGCTTCGCATCCGAGGACGCCGTGATCTCCGGCTCGCCGCTGTGGCTGCTGGACACCGTGCTGGAGGACGCCGAGCATCGCGGGCGGGCGACCGTGCAGGACGGCATCGACCGCATCCGGTCGGGCGAGCGCGAGCAGATCAAGCCCCGGGGCCGGAAGCCGTCCGCGGAGCCGAAGCCGACGCCCCCGCCGCTTCCGGAGGCGCGCACCTTCACACCGGATAAGCACACCGTGGAAGACGTGACCACGTTCGTCACCGAGCTATTGAGTTCCGGGTTCTCCATGACCGTCCGGCCCAAGCGGTAGGACAGCCCGCTGCCGAGCCGACCGGTCACGTCGCGTTGCAGCGACGTTGGTCGGCGGAGAGCGGTCTTGTCGATCACCGGGTTCAGTCGAGGTCCCCGGTCTCCACGAGATGGGCCACAAAGGCGGCAACGATGCGCGGGCGAGTGGCGTCCGGGACAGGGGTGTCAGGGAGGTCGGCTTCTGCCCCCCACTCAGTGTTGAACATGACGGCCATGCCCGCTGGCACCACGTTGTTCCTGAGCCAGAGGACGAACCTCGCCGCGGACTGGGCGGTGCAGTCCTTGACGGACACGCCCTCGGGAGACAGCAGGGCCATGCCTTCCAGCTGTTCGTCGTCCAGGGTGATCCCGAAGTGCATCGACGTCCCGCTGACGGGTCCGTCGGTGCTGTCGTCGACACGGACGAACTCTTCAGGGTTCCGCTCACGCAGCACGGCTTCCAGGCCCTCGTAGGTCAGGCCCCAGCTCTGCCCGTCCGGCGGGGTGAAGATGTACATGGTGCGGAGTTCGGCGATCTCGTCCAGTTCCATCGTGTTGCGGTGCTTCCTCTGCGACAGGTGGTGGTGTCAGGGGACGTAGCGGGCGCTGCCCTTGACGCCATAGGCGGCCATCATGATGCGCCAGTACTGGACTGACTCCTGGTTGTTGGTGACGGTCTCGACTCCCCGCATCTCAGTGTTCCGCGGATCGTTGAGCGCAGCCGCGTACTTCTTGAGCTCGTCGCGGTCCGACCGGTAGAGGAAGTCCTTCTTTCCCGACGCGTGGTTCTCGCGGAGTTCCTCGAGGGAGCGGTAGCAGCGCTGGTTCGGTTTGTTGACGTACTTCGCTTCGACGGCCATGCCGTCGAGGTCCCGGAACCCGTCCACCATCAGGGTGTTGTTCACGCTGTGCCCGGCTGGGATGTGGACTTCGTACTCGGGGTAGCCGGCCACCCGCAACTGGTAGGCGACTTCCGCGGGCTTGCCACCCGAGACGTCCCCTTGTCGCAGGGAGTTCAGCCAGGTCTGGAACTTCTGCTGTTGTCCGGCGGTGAGCGGTGGAAAGCGCGCGTCGGGTGGAGTGGTCGGCGGGATCGGTTGGACACGGGGGCCGTTGGCGGGGCGGTAGGCGACCGGCACCAGGGTGGGGACGCGGATCAGCGGGGCCAGGAACGGGGGTACGCCGGGCAGGAAGCCGTCGTTGTCCGGCTGCGGCATCGGCACCCGCGCCTTGGAGCTGTCGAGTGCGGCTGGGATCTTGCCAAGGGAAGCAATCCGCATGTCTCCCGCGATGAGCTCGTGCAGACCGCCGTCGTGGCCGTCTCCTCCGAACCTCGGCTGCTCCCACGGCCAGAGGAACTCGCCGGTGGGAGAGGTCTCCTCGTATGGCAGCCGCTGCTTGGCGGTCTCTATGTGATCGGCATAGGCGTCACAGGCGTTGGCGATCATCTTGCAGGCCACGGGAAGGTTGGCCATGAGGGTCTCGTCCTCGCCGACCTCACCGGGGGGCGAGTTCTTACCGACGAACTTCTTGAAGAAGCCCTCGACCGCGTCCGCGGTCTCACCGACCTGGGCCAGGTTCGCGGTCTTCCAGGCGGTGTCGGAGTCCCAGTACGCGTCCTCGAGAATCTTGGACGCCGCACGCCAAGTCTTGGCCACGGCACGGAGTTTCTGCGGCTGTCCGAGGAAGCGCTCGTTGAACAGGTACTGGTCGACGCCGCTGGTTTCACCGACGACCTCTGGCAGGTCCTCCGCATTGTGGCTGGCGCGCGGATTGCAGTCAGGGCCAGTCGGTTGCGTACCGATCCCCGGCCCCTGTGGGCTCTGCCCGAGGAGCTCTGCCGCAATCTTGCTCTCCTGCTTCAGGAACTCCTCCGACGCCTTGAGCAGGGCGCCCGCGCCGTTGGCCATAACCTGGTGAGCGAATCCGGCCTTGTCGAACACCGTCTTGACGGCCTCCTTGTAGACCTTGGCGAAGGCCCGGCCCGCCTCACCGTCGCCGGCCATGCCGCCGTTCTCGCTGAGTTCCGTGAAGAGCAGGCTCAGCATCTCGTAGATCAGGTCACGCAGCCCCACCATCGACCAGGACGCGTTGACGAAGTTCGCCGTCTGATGCCGAAGATCCAAAGTTCCCCCGCAGAGCTGTTACGGATGCCCCTGGCACCGTACAAGGTTGCGAACGGCGCTGATACGGAGGGTGGTTGACGTTTGGCCCGGGGACCGTCACGGAAAGAGGGCGGCGCCGCTGCATCTCATGCGCATCCGGGCCAATCGTCTCGCAGGCAGCACACTTCGACGCCGTCCCGCTTAAGGTAGTGAGCCAACATGTGTTGTGACAGACGTCAGCCTTTCTGGGGATAGCGATGTACACGCACCATCAGGCGGAGCTACCGCTGGAGATAGCCGAGCCAGACCACGCCCACCTTCACGACGAGCCAACCATCGACGAGCGCTTCGAGGACTTCCACGCCGCACACCCCTGGGTGCTGGAAGCCCTGGAAGACCTCACGGCACGCTGGCTCGAAGCCGGCGGCGGACGAATCGGCGTCAAGGCACTGTTCGAGCAGCTCCGCTGGTCGCGGCCGGAGATCTCGAACGGCAGGCCGTTCCGACTGAACAACGACTTCACCTCGCGCTACGCGCGCCTGCTGCGCTCGCGCCATCCGGAGTGGGCGGGCGTGTTCCAGCTGCGCAGCCTGCGCACAGCCGACGAGGATTGATAGTTCAAACTTGACGATCAAGAGTCAGTGAAATAGATTTTGAGTAACTTCAATTGATCTCAACATGTGTTGTGACAGTTGAAATCCAAGCGAGGAGACCACAATGCATGGAGGGGATGTGGCCGACGCTCCGGTCACCTGGCTCGCGATCCGCGAGGACCAGAAGGCGTTCGAGGACCAGCAGTTGCGCGCGTTGCGCGCGGCGTTCCCGGATCTGGCGGAGGCCAGTCCGGCGCAGCTGGGGATCTTCTTCCACTACTGCAAGGCGTCGGGGCTCGACCCCTTCGGCCGGCAGATCTACATGATCAAACGCAAGTCGCGCGGCGAGATCCGCTGGACCATCCAGACCGGCATCGACGGCTACCGGCTCATCGCGCGCCGAGCCGCCGACCGTGCCGGCCAGTCCATCGCGTACGAGGACTTCGTCTGGTACGACGCCGAGGGCGGCGAGCACACGGTGTGGCTACGTGACGAACCACCAGCCGCCTGCCGGGTCGTCGTCTGGCGTGGTGACTCCCGCTTCCCAGCCGTCGCCCACTGGCGGGAGTACGCGCCGAAGGTGTGGGACTACGAGGCGCAGGAGTACAAGCTGGGTGGCCTGTGGCCGCAGATGCCCGCCAGCCAGCTGAGCAAGGTCGCGGAGGCGCTCGCCCTGCGCCGGGCCTGTCCCGCGGACCTCTCCGGCCTGCACGTCGACGAGGAGATGCACGCGGCCGACGCGGCGGAGTCCCGTGAGCGCGTCCAGGCCGCCGCCGCACGGCTGAAGAACGACACGACAGAGCAGCCCGACAAGGCCCAGTCGGCCGGAAAGGCTCCGTCGCCCGGAGATGTGGTCGAGGCCGAAGTCCTCGAAACCCGGAATGGCGACGAGACGTCGAGCACCGTGTCGGCGCGGGAGAACGAGACATCGCCACCTGCCGACCCGCACGCCGAACTGGACAAGACACGCAGGGAAGTTCAGCGACTGGCCGACCGCCTCGGCATGGCCTTCGACACCGTCAACGACCGGTGCTTCGACGATTTCGGCGTCTCCTACCAGGACGCCAGTGCCGAACAGCTGCGTGCCCTCCTCGGCTCGCTGCAGCCGGACGGTGAAACCGATGGCGACGCTTCCGCCGAAGACTACGCGACGGCCGAGACCCCACCCACTCGCCGACGTGCCCCGGCCAAGAAGGCGGCGCCGCGCAAGGCCGCCGCGAAGAAGACGGCGTCACGAAAGAGCGCTGCGAAGAAGGCATCGCCCCGCAGCTCCTCCCGGAGCAAGGCCGACGCCACCACGGCTCAGTAGCCCCTCTGCTCGTCAGGCGATGGAGCAGACCTCCCGACAGAGTGCGAGAACACCATGACCACCGACAGCGTCGTCGACAACCTCGGCGTCCCCGTACCCGACCTGTGGAAGGGCGCGCACCGCGACGACCGCGCCAGACCCCGCTCCCGCCAGCGCCTTCTCGGCCCGTCGTCGGTCGGCCTGTGCAGACGCCGAGCCGCCCACGAGGTCCACGGCACCTGGCCGACCGACCTCGCCGACAATATGCACGCCGCGATCCTCGGCACGTGGCTGCACGAGGGCATCCTGCGCGTCCTGCGGGAGCAGTACGGCGCCCAGTGAGTGACGTAACGGTAGACATCGGCCAGGGTCATCACGTCCTTGAAGAAAGGATCTCCAGCGCGTCGGAAACCGCATCATGCGCGCCAACTCGGCGCCCAAGCGGCGGCGATCACCTCTTCGGTTTCTACTTAGTAACGACGCGCGCAAACGACTGGTCGACCGCAGCTGCATCAGCCGACACGAAATCAACAACAGCACTCTAGGTTGTGGACAACACCAGAATTCACGTCAAACTGGCTTTGCCGCGAGGAACCAAACACAGGCGGGACACTATGCCCAAGCTGACCCAGGAATACCTGCAGAACCACATGCAAGGAGAGCCCCGCACCGGTAGATGCACCGTTGATGCACCTGAAGAATTTGCCGATCTTCTAATCGATTACGTACTCGAAGAGGCCCAGAAAGAACTTCCTGGTACTGACGGGCGGGATGAAATTCACTTGTCACTCCCGGTTACTTTGCGACCGGTGGAGATGACGCCTCAGGGTGGCTGCATTGAGGTCTGCGTTGGAGCTGGGCCCGTCAAGATCTGCTACCACAGGCATTACAAGGGCGGTCACCCTGGTCCGGGCCTCAACCTCAAGTAAGGCTCCAGCGCCCGCCAGAGGGATCGTGGTCGTCTCAGCAACATGGGCCAAGGTCGTCGGCCCGTACGCGGATTCAGCAGCGTTCGTCACGCCCTTTCTCGCAGCCAGCCGCACAGCAGCGAAGTACGGCAACCGCAGCGACCACGAACCACCCCCGTCCGCCTGGGACCATGATGCGACCGGTATGGCCCTGAGCGGCGGATTCACATAGAGCTACGGATCAGAAGATGGCCGTGCCACACTCGTGACAGAACGGGCGGGGACTCACGGAGACTCAGCAGCAATAGCAGGGCACGCGCCGGGACTTAGCTCAGGACAGGCCACCGCAGCTCACGCCAGCAACCGCCCAACCTCGCCCCTAAAGCGGGTGTCGCAGGTTCGAATCCTGCCGGGGGCACCAGCCAAAAGGCCCCGGACCGATCATGGTCCGGGGCCTTTGACTTCCCCGCTCGATGGCACGGGTCCCACGGCGGTACGACACGAGAGCAAGGACGTGGCGCTCAGTCCCCCGCTGTGACTGAGTGCTCTAGTTGGCCGGTTGGGGAAAGGGGCCGAGCGCGACTGGTCCGAGGCCGGACGGCAGCTCACGCACGGCCAGTGCCACGGCGTCGTGCACGGAATCGAACAGGCCGAGGTCGGGAGTGATGAAGCCCCTGCCCACCCCGTATGGGCCGTCACCGTTCGCGGTCAGGCACGGCCCGACGATGGTCACGGTCGGACGGGTGGTGGTCGAGAATCGCAGGACCCACTGGCTCGTGAACGGATAGAGGGCGCGCAGCGACGGCTCGGCGTACGCCGCCTCGATCAGGGCCTGGTACGACTCCTGCCAGTCGCACTCAAGCTCGGCCGCTTCCTGGCGCATGCGCTGCCATTCGGATTCAGCCAGGCGGGCGGGGTCATGGTCGGGCACCTCGAACCTGCCGGTCAGGTGAACGAACGGTGCCGCCCGGCGGATGTCGCTCAGAGCCTCCCCGTCATGCCAGGCCCGGGCGGCTCTGGCGACCTCCGCCAAGTCGTCCGTCGTACCGTCGATAAGGGTCGCACCCTCGGACGGCTCGGTGCCGCTGATGGACCACCGCCGCTCGTACTGCCACGCGCTGATCCGCAGCGGCTCGCGGTGCGGCAGGACGCTGTCGACGTACGCGTAGAGCAGCGGGGCGGAGTCCGAGGACCTGACAGCGACGACGCCGAGGCAGCCTTCCGCCTCGGCCCGGAGCGCGAGGGCGAGGCTGCCGAAGGCTGCGATGCCGGGGTACACGAGAGCAGGATCGGGAGGAGTGGACATGCCTGCTGATTGTGCCTGGGCCGCCGACTCCCAGAGCAGGCGGGTCGGCACATCGATCTGTCCCCAGGGGACGACCGGTGGGCATCCTCAAGGAGGGCGAGGAGAACCCGTACACGACGGGAACCCCGCATCCGGGAGACCGAGACTGATCTCGACGGCGGGTTTCCCCGCTCCCCTGTCCCTGGTCCCGGAAGCTCCCGGGTTCCTACTGGACGTCGACGAAGTCGCTGGCCGACGTCGCGGCGTCGGTGGCCGTGGTACCCGCGTAGGAGAAGCGGTAGTACCCGTCGCCCGTCGCGGTCGTGGTGGCCGTCACCGCTCCGCCGGAGCCGCTGGTGACGGTCTTGAGGGTCGTGTACGTGCTGGTGCCCGACTTGCGGTACTGGAGCTTCACCGACACGTTGCTCAGGCCCGCGTACGCATGGGTCTCCCAGTTGGCGCGGGTGAGCGTGCCCTTGACCGTGATGGTCCGGCCATGGACCACCGGCTCGGGCGAGGCATTCGCGGTCAGCGTGGTGTTGCGCTTCACCTGCACGGTGCCGGCGTATCCGTCGTTGACGGAACCGCTCGGGAGGCCGTACGCGACGGCGTACGCGTGCCAGGTGCCCGCATAGGAGTTCGTGGTCATGTCGACCTTCGGGGCCACGGTGAAGTGGACCGTGCACGTCGACGTCTGGGCATCGGCCGCCACGCATGAGCCCGATCCCTCCTCGGCGGGAAACAGAGCGCCGTCCCTGCCCTGGTCGTCGAAGGAGGTGCCGTGCCACAGGGCGACCCAGCCGCCGGTGACGCCGTCCGGGTCGGTCGCGGTCACCGTGGCGGTGAACGACTTCTCGGCGGAGGTGCCGAGGACGATGTCCTTGCCGCCGTTGACGACGACCTTCGTGATCGTCGTGTCCTCACTGGTCATAGGCCCCGGGTGCGCCTGCGCGGCGGCGGGAAACACCAGAGCTGAAGAGAGAACCACGGCGCCGGACAGAGCGGCGACCGAAGCGCGTCTGCGCATATGCATCCCCACGGTGAGAAGAAGGGCCCCCGCGGGACGTTTCCCGACAAGAGCCCATGGGCGCACGCATCGTACAGATTCTTTCGAGCCACGACGAGATGCGGGGATCCCTTGATCCCTCCCCGGAGACTCGCGCGCGCGTTCCCCTCCCGAACACCGCGCCCGCCGACCCAACTCGGCCTCGGTTACCGTCTGGAGGTCCGAGGGTCGGGCACAGCGAGGGGGCCTCCGCCATGTCGCTACGCAAGGACTTCGCCAAGCTCTTCAAGAGCACGGCCAGGACTCCTGACGGCGACCCGTTCGCAGTGGAGCGCCCGTGCCAGTGCTCGCCGGAGTGGCCCGGCTTGGAGACGACGGCGAACGGGCACATGCTCCCGGCTCAGCCCTCCAGCCACTACAGCGTTCTCACGAACCCCGACGTCGGTCCGTTCGTCGCACGCTGCACCGGTTGTCACGCTCGCTATCTGCCCGAAGCGGCGGGGCGGACGAACGCCGATGCCGTCCATATTTGTGGTCCAGCCGAGGTAAGCCGAACAGGGCAGTGGGACGATCACGGCTCCCTCAGTGCTCGTCGTCACCTCGCGGCCCAGTCGTCGTTGGCGCATCCGCGGTTCAAGCGGCGCCCGTCTTGTCGTTGATCTGGAAGGTGATGACGTCGACTTCGTCGGTTCCGGCCAGATCTGGGTAGTGGCCCTTGAGGCCTTCCCGGAGTTCGGCTGCGGTCGTCAGCCCCTCAGCTTGGGCGTCCTGGTCGGTGAGTTCGCTGACCAGGCAGTGCCTGATGCCGGTCACCTCTGCCGACAGGACGACTTCGGGGTCGCTCTCAAACACCAGCCGTGCCGGCCCGAGCTGGGCCGGGTCCCGGAAGCGGGTGGTCTTGGTCTTGGCGCCGGAGCGGACGACTTCGAGGTAGCGGGGGTTGAACCGAATGATCGGGGGACCGGCCGTCTCGGGGTCTTGGCAGAGCGATGGGTCGAGACCGTTCATGCCCGCCTCCGGGGTCCATTGCTGAGCCAGCGGCATCAGGTCGGCGGCGAGTACGGACCTGAGCCCCGCGGGCGTGGGCACGATGACGCGCATGGTGGGGTAGTAGTCCACGAAGACCTGCCGATCGCGCCCGCACGGGCCGATGACCCCGCGCCCGTGGTTTCCCACGGCGACGATGCAGCGCATCTGGCGGGCGCCCTGGGCTCGCGCGGCTCCCAGAGCCACGAGTTCGGCGCAGGGTCCGCCGGTGAAGTGGTAGAGGTTCACGCCAGCGAACATCCGGTAGTCGGCGGCCATGACCGCGGCGCCCACCGTGTGGATCCCGTCTTCGTCGGGCCCGGCGTCGGTATGCGCGTCTATGGTGCGGCGTGCCAGCTCCACGAGCTCACGCTCGTCATCATCGAGAACTCGTGCAGATGACGGGACGTACACCTTGTTGACCTTCCCTTCCGTCAGCAGTCGCCCAAGAGCATTCCACGCCATGCAGGTGGGCTCCACAGGGTTTCGGCTTACCTCGGCTGGACCCCTATGGTGGTCCCGTGGGCAGGGATGGAGCGCCCCGGCTGAGGCTGGTCGTGGTCACGGACGACGATCCCGGGCCGCGGCTCTGCCGTGGATGTGGTGGCCCAGAGATGCCGACGGTGAAGGCGGCGGCGGTTTTCTGCTCGTCGGCTTGTCGTGCGCGCCACTGGCGGCGGATGCGGAGAGCGCGGGCGAGGACCGAGGCGATCCAGGTTGACCGGACGGCGAACTGCCCGGAGTGCGGCGCGAGTTGGACGATCGGGGTGGAGCCCCGATCCGGTTACGCGATCTTCCGAGCTGCTGCTCCACGGCACTGCCGGGCCACAGCCCTTATGCCCATGCAGTAGCCTCCCCGCGGAGGGGTGCCATGTCTGCGTGGATCATGTTGGGGTCCGGCTGCTTTCTCGTAGTTCTGGGTGTGCTGACCTTGAACGGCCGGGGAACCGCGGCGTATGCGCCGTCGCCCAGGGCTGGTTGGGGTTGGATTGCGGCGGGTGGTGGCTTCGTCCTGGACGGAGGACCCAAACTCCTCGGCTTCCCCTCCGAAGCGGCGATGGTTCTTTCCACCGTTGCCCTGGGGCTCATCGTGCTCGGTGCGGTGCTTCAGGTCCGGGGCGGAGCGTTCGCCAAGGCTCGTCGTGCCGGTCACGGCGACTGAGTGGCGCCCTTACCGAGAAGCAGACAAGCAGCGCACCACCGACAGAAGTCATCGGTTCACCCGCCGCGAGAAGCTTCGCCAGGAGCGCACAGGTGAGCAATGCGGATCTGCCCACGCCTCGGCGCAGCGATGCCAAGCGCGCCCAGGACCGGCGCCGCCGTGAGCGCATGCGGAGCAGTGGGAGCATCGAGCGCTACACAATGAAGGAGATCGGTGAACGGGACGGGTGGATCTGTGGCCTGTGCCGAGATCCAGTGGACCGGGCCCGTCGGCACCCGGACCCTCGGTCACCGAGCATCGACCACGTCCGCACCATCGCGGCCGGCGGTACCGACACGCGGGACAATGTGCGCCTCACACACTGGGGCTGCAACCATGAACGCAACGTCGGCACCCCGCTGGGGAGTGTCGAGGAAGCCGAGGCGCAGCGTGCTGTCCTCCTCCGGATACCCGCGCTCCGGGCCTACGCGGAGAGCCTGAGGCCGGAGGACATGATCCGCCGCTCTCAGGCTTTCCACTCACCCGAGAGGTACCGCGCCAAGCTGGCGCGTCGGGTGGAACGCTACGAGCGGGAAGGAAACTGACCGCGTACGCATCCACGAAGGACTCGCGTGCCACAACCGTGCCGGATCCAGGGGTCAGTCACGGTCAACCAGGGCGGCCAACGGGCGCACTCGTGCCCGCCGGCTCAGCCGGCGAAGCCGCAGGGCACCTGTCCTGCAGCCCCAACCTCGCTCCTGAAGCAGGTGTCGCAGGTTCGAATGCCGGGGGCACGGAGAAACATCGGGCCAGCGGCCCTTCTGTCCAGCGGACAGGCGGACAGGCGGACAGGTGGACAGGTGGGTTCCGGCGCTCGCAGCACGCAGATGGCACACATGCGGTGCGCGCGTACGGATGGGATCTGTCGCGGATGCAGGGTCCTGAGACGCAGATGGCCGGAGCGCGCCGTTGCTACCCCGCGGCCAGGGGAGCGGAGTGGAGTTCGCGTACCAACTGCGGGGTGAGCAGTTCGCCGGCGCGGTCGGCGAGGATGGCCATTTCGTAGCCGACCAGGCCGACGTCGCACCCCTCGGCAGCGAGGACGCCGAGGCAGCTGCCGTCGCGGATGCGACCCACCATGAGAAAGCCCCCGAACATTTCGATCATGACGAGCTTCATGCCGCGGAAGCCGTGTGCCGTGGCTGCGTTCTGGGCGAGGCTGGTGATGCCGGAGACTACAGCGGCGAGGTGGTCGGCGCGATCTCGGCCGAGGTTGTCCGATGCGGCCATGAGCAGGCCGTCGGAGGAGACGGCGACGGCATCGGTGACGCCGTCGGCGGTGCGTACGAACTCCGAGATGAGCCAGCCGAAATTCTGGGTGGCGGTGGTCACGATGACGCTCCTTGTGTGCTTCGGGCCTCGGCACGGGCGACACCTGCTCGGAAGCCGTTGAGCAGGGAGGAGACAGCGGGTCCGGCGTGCGGGAGTGAGGCGGAGGAGCCCTCCACGGGGGTGAGCAGGCGCCCTGGGAGGGCAAGGAGTGCGGACACGCCCCCGCCGGGGGTGTCGAAGAGGTGGACTTGTGCGCCTTCACCGAGGCGGTGGGCGAGTCGGCCGACGACGAGGTGGCCGAGGAACCGGGTGGGCGCGGCGAGGAGAACTTCCTCGTCGGCGCCGGAGAGGCGGGCATTGGCACGTTCCCTCTCGGCTTCGGACATGCCGATGCCGTGGTCGACGACAGCCAAGCAGTACGTGTCGTCCTCGGTGTCGTACCAGCCGTGCACCTCGACCGGTTCGGTCGGTGGCGAGAAGGTCAGCCCGTTCTCGATGAGTTCGGCAAGGAGGTGGGCGACATCGGCGACAGCGTGTCCGCGCACCCGCACCGGCTCCACGGTGGCGATCAGGACCCGTCGGTACTGCTCCACCTCGGCGACGGCGGACAGGACGACTTCCAGGCCGTCGGCGGGTGCCGCCGTGGGCTGCGGTGGATTCTGCCCGGCCAGGACCAGAAGGCTTTCGGCGTTGCGCCGCATACGGGTGGCGAGGTGGTCGAGCTCGAAGAGCTCGGCGAGGGCGTCCGGGTCGAGCTCCTGCCGCTCCAGGCGGGTGATGAGTCTGAGCTGACGACGCACGAGGTTCTGGTTGCGGCGCCCGAGATTGGCGAGCGATTCGGTGGTGTTGCGGCGCAGGCCGGCCTGCTGGGCGGCCAGGCGGAGGGCGGTGTGTTCCACCTGGTGCAGGGACGCTGCGACCTCGGCGATCTCCGCCGCGCCGCCCAGCAGCCGTGAGTCGGGATCGTCCGGCGCGTCCGCCCGCGGAAGGAGCTCGACATGGTCCTGCGGTGACTGCTGGATACGGGCGACGGTTGCGGGCAGCCGGTGCTGCGCCACGTCGTGGGCGGCCTCGGCGAGCGCGCCGAGCGGGCGCGTGAGGGAACGGGAGGCAAAAGCGGCGAGGCTCGCGACGAGGGCGGCCATGAGCGCTCCCGCGACGAGATAGACGGCGAGGCCCGTCTCGGCATCGTGGCTGAGCCGGTCGGCCCGGTCCCTTGCGTCGTCACCGACCGACTGCTGGACGGCGTGCAGATCGTCGACGAGTGCGGTCATCGCATCCCACCAGGCGCTGGCGTCGACGTGCAGCGCGGACCCGTCGGCGGCGCCTTCCGCCCGGTTCTCGTAGACGGTGGCGCGTTCGGCGTCCTCGGTGCCGAAGGCGTGCTTCAAGGCCGCGCGCTGGGGTGCGGTGGCGATCTGCCGGAAACGGGCGAGGGCGGCGACGCGCGTGGCACGTATCTCGGTGAACGTGAGGTACTCACGGGCGTGAAAGCCGCCTTCGGCGAACACGCCGTTGAGTAAGCCGCGTTCGAGGGCGACCGACTCCTTGGCCGCGGCCAGCTCCCGCAGCGCAGCCATTCCGTCACGCAGTTCACGGTCGGCGCCAGACACGGTTTCCGCCACCGGGTCGACGGCGTTGAGGGCTTCGACGGCGGTGGTGTAGAAGGTCAGGGTCGAGGCCCGGTCTGCGGTGTCCGTATCGATGGCGGCCCGGATGTCGGCGAGCCTCTGCAAGTGCCGCCGGATGACATCCTCGACGGCGCCTTCGCGGCGCATTCCGCGCAGTGCCGTGTCAACGCGCTTGCGAGTGGCGTCGAGCGGGGAGCGGAACTGCTCCTCACCTCCCAACAAACCGTTGGTCAGGCCGCGTTCGCGTTGCAGCTGGTGTACCAGGGCCTGGATTCGCAGGCTGAGGCCAACCTCGGAACGGGTCGTCCGGGCGTCGCCGAGGGCCACGGCGCGGCCGTGCACGGCGAGACCGGCGACCGCAAGCAGCAGGCAGATCGGGACCGTGATGACCACCGCCACACGGCCCCTGATGCTGCGCCAGCCAGGCATCGGCCGACGGCCTGGAGGGGTTCGGCCACTGCGGCGGCGTCCCGAACTGCCCTGGCATAAAACACCCTTGCCGACTGCGCTCAGCCTGCCGAGCGCCGATCGTACTGGCTTCCACACCCTCATGGCCACGAAGCTAGTCCGACCGCCGTAGCGGCCGGTTTCCGGCCTGTTAGGCCACGCGGGACATTCAGTTGCGCCGCCCTCACACCACGGGCCAGGAGACTGTGACCGCGGATGACAAGACCGGTGGTGCGTCGCCCCTCGTCCGTGGTCGACCCGATCGGAATGAGGCCGGCGCAGGCCGGGCACGCAGCCATTCCCTCCCGAGCTGGAACCTCCGTAAGCCGAGGGCGTGCTTGAGACCATGGCCGCAGGCACTGACATTGATGGTGGGATGCAGGCCATGAGTTCCGGCAAGGCGCACGGGGCCTGCCGCGGGCGAGGTCTTCCGACTTCACAAAGGGGGGATCATGGACGCCAGTTGGACGGGTTTGCTGATCGCCATGGTGGGCGTAGCGGGAACGCTGGGAGCCGCGCTGCTGACACAGAACCGCGCGGACCGCACCAAGCGCATGGAGCTCCGGGCCGCCGCTGAACAGCGGCGCGAGGAACGCGGTCATGCCGAGGAGCTGCTCAGGGCGGAGCAGGCCAGACAGTGGCAGCGCGAGAGCCTTGAACGGCGGCGCACCTGCTACATCGCACTGAACACTGCCTCACGCCAGTACCTGACGGCGATGACCAACTACCTCTACGCGCTTCAACGCAGCGAGGACGTTGCCACGTCCCTGAAGAATCTGGAGGCGGCCAGGCTCGCCTATCGGGACAGCTACGCGGAATCCCAGATGATCGTTTCGAACGCGGTATTGCGCGCCTCCAGCACGGCAAAAACGCATTTGAACGCCGCGTACGGCAAGCTCAGGAAGTACGGAACGGCACCCTCCACGTACGCGGAGGAGCTGACGGCCCTGGAGGGTGGACTCCACGCGGAGGTCTGGCCCTGTCTGTGGGCACTGAAGCAGTCCATGCGCGCCGATCTGGGCGTCGACGACCAGGGGTGTCCTGTGGATCAGGCCGGATGATGGCCGGCTTCCTTATCAGGGCTTGCTTCGTACCCCACGCGGTTCGACCCCCGCGGCGAGCGTCCGGTCGGCCGAACTGCCGAAGCGGGTCTCGCCGGGCCGAGTCCTGCGGGGCACCGGCCAAAAGGCCTCGGACCTTTCATGGTCCGGGGCCTGTGGCATCTTCTTCCGGCACCAACGCGGGTGACCGCTGACGACCGGGTCGCATCACGGTGGCGTCCCGTGCTGTTCACCAACGGCCGACGGGGATCACGCCGAGGTGACCACAGAGGAGTGCGCACGACGGCGTTCCGGACGGCCGGGCCGAGAGGGCAGGGCGTCGGGAACCCTCGGCGGGTGTGTCAGGAGGGTGGGCAGCCGAACCAGTGCACCGTGTCATTGTCGTCGTCGGAGATGTAGCCCATGCACCTGACGGATGTGTCGTGCACCGTCTCGGTCCGCTCTATCCCTCCGTCCACGTAGTCCCTCTTGTAGTGGGTCTGTACGAGGGAGTCGATATCGACGTTGTACCAGCGGCGCCCGTTGTCGGACATGTCGCAGCCGTGGCCGATCACGTCGGTGCCGGGGCCGGCGCTGAACATGTCCCGTTGGGCGCGATCGCAGTGCGCACTGTGGGAGCCGCCGGAGGCGCCGGCGGTGCCGGCGCCGGTGCCGAGCAGGGCCGCCACGCCCGTGGCCACCGCGGCGGTGGCGCCGAGCAGGCGTTTCAGAGTGAGGTTCATCGATTGGTCCTCCTGCCAGCTGTGGTGACGGTCGGGAGTCGCCAGGTCACCTTGGAGTGATAGTCACACCTATTCGGGATGTCCTGCTCGGCGGCCGGTGGCGAACTCCCCCGACCCGGTGACACCGGTGACACCAATGCAGCAGGCGGCGACCGGCCCGGCATCCACCCGTGCAGGTCGCTGCCCGCTGCACAGGCAAGGTCGATCCGGACTGCCCCGGAGTTCCGCCCCGCACGGACCGGCCCGGCGGCACGGTCTCCGCGGCGGCGGGGGACTCGTCCGTTGCCCTGGCCGGCGGCGACCCGGCCGCCGGGCAGAAGTCCTGCACGGTCACGGTGAATGTCACCGCCGACAAGGCGGGGAGCTACGTCAACCGCCCCGAAGCGGTCACTGCGGTCGGCCTGGACCTCCCGGAAACCGCGACCCCGACCGTAAGGAAGAAGGAAGCAGCCGTGGGCACCGCGACGGGCTCGCCCGGTGTGCTGTCCGGCAACGTCGTACAGGCCCCGGTGGACATCACGGTGAACGCCTGCGGCAACACCATGAACGTCATCGGACTGCTCAACCCGGCGATGGGCAACACCTGCAGCAACGGCTAGCCGGCCAGGTCGTTCGCCGAGCCGGACCACGGAGGCCCCGGACCTATCACGGTTCGGGACCTCCGGGGCGTCCGTCGTTCCGCTGCGCCGTCCGTATGGGCGCTCAGCCCGTGAAAAACCTCCTGTCGAGCGCAATGCTCAGCAGCTTGTCCGTGCTCAGCGCGGGCCGAGGGCGCGTCACCGGAGCGCTTTCGGCGTACGAGTTGACCTCTCGGGCCACCACCCGGCGGCCGTCCGATCGCAGGATGTCGACCAGCCACACCGCGGCCGAGCCGCCCTTCTCCGAGTGGCCCTTGACCTTCTTGACCCGGGTGCCGTCGGTCAGCGTCGTGGCTTCGCAGTCACCGGAGACATCGACGCAGCCCATGTGCCCGGCCAGGACGGCGGACCTGTCGTACTGCGCATTGACCTCCACCATGTTCTTCCCGCGGCCGTCGTCGTAGACCAGCTGGACCATCCCGTCGCCGGCGTTCAGGTCGGAGATGGTCCCGCCCCGGGGCAGGTGTGACTTCAGCACCCGGGTCATGTGTGCGCCGGATACCCGCCTCGTACTGGCGGAGGCACTCGTGGAGGCACGGGAGGAGGGGGCGTCCTGCGGGGCCGGCAGCGCGGCGATCGCCTTGTGCCACACCGGGCTGCGCACGACGGAGGTCAGCTGGGCGATCGACAACAGCGGGTCGGCTCCACTGGACGAGCCCTTCTCGCCGCCGCCGCTGAACTCCTGCACCGTCAGCTGAGCCCCGTCGGAGGTGGTGAGCACCACGTACCAACGCTTCTGCCCGGTGTCGCTGTCGGGGTTGGTGAACGACTTGGTGGTATTGACCACCGCACCGCCGGGGAGCCTCTCGGTGGTGCACTTGTCGTACGGGCGCACCTCCACCGGAAGGCACCCGCCCTGGCCCTGCTGGTCAGCGGGGACGCCGGGCTCCAGCCGCGCGACGGCGATATCGATGCCGGAGGAGCCCTTCGCGGTGGAGTAGGTGAGCTTGGCGGTCGGCCAGACGACGGGGCTGCCCGCCCGGGAACCCCTGCCCGAGGCCTCCGAGACCGTGCCGCCCGGCGGCAGCAGGCCCTTCAGCGCACGGACCATCTCCTCGCCGCTGATCGACGAGGGTGGCCGTGTCCGGGAGCGCACCGGGGCGTCGGCCCTCAGCTGATCGGGCGTGCCGCCGCCCCGGCTGCCGATGACGTCCGTGGCCATCAGGGTGCCGCCCACGGCGACCACCACGAAGGCCGCGGCGGCAGTCCTGGTGGCGCGGAACAGCCGCATCCGACGGCCCCGGGCGACGGAACGTCGTACCAGGTCCGCGGAGTGGGGCGGAAACTCGTTGCTGGCGCGGCTCATGGCACGGGTCAGCCGATTCTCGAAGTCCTCGTCGACTGGCATGGTGGATCTCCGTTCGTTCGGGGCGTCGGTCGCGACCCGGGCGCGGAGCGCTGCCGGGCCGTGCTCCTCATGCGGTCAGGTCGGCCAGCTGATTGCCGAGCAGGTCGCGCAGCCGTTGCAGGGCGCGCATGCTCCTGGCGCGGACGGCTCCCGGCGACAGTTGCAGCACCTGTGCGGTCTCCTCCGCCGAGCGGTCCTCCCAGTAGCGGAGCACCAGCACGGCACGGTCCTTGGCCGTCATCCGGGCCAAGCCGTCCAGCAGGGCCATCCGTAGCTCCGGGTCCTGCGCCGGGCTCGCCGCGTCGGGCAGCCGGTCGCTGGGGCGCTCCGTGGAGCTGCGGCGGCGGCGCTGTGAGATGTAGGTCCGCACCAGCACGGTGTCGGCGTAGGCCACCGGGGATTCCACGCGGCTGATCCGCCGCCAGGAGCGGTACATCTTGGCGAGGGTTTCCTGAACCAGGTCCTCGGCGAGGTGCCAGTCCCCTGTGAGCAGGCAGGCGGTCCGGAACAGGGGCCCGCTGCGGGCCTCTGCGAACTCCAGGTAGTCCGCGGGTGCTTCCCTCACCGTGTGTCCCTTCGTGGTCGGACGTCACCTCTTACACGCGGTGAGGGCGCCTCCGCGTTACGGCCCGACGGCGTCCGGGGTCACAGCTGTCACGATGGTCGTGCGGGACCCATGCCAAGACCTGCGGATAGTCACGGAAAGTGAACCCGGGGACACAGGGAACACAGAGCCCGGGGATGCCGGAGGCCGGGTGCCGCGGTGTGCCGCCGTCGGGGCCGGAGTGCGCGCGGCGGTGCGCTGTTCTAGCGTCGAAGGAGGGCGGTCCTGCCGGGGCTGGGAGCGGGTGCGGGGGCCGGGTCCACAGTCGTACGCCGGCTGCGTCCGCTGCTTCGCACGTTGATTCCGCGTGTCCCCGAGCAACCCCGGAGAGCAGGTGCCTCCCATGCGTGTGTCGGCTCGTACCGCCGGTGTCCTCACCGGTCTGACCCTCGTACTCGGCGGCGTGTTCGCCGCCCCGTCCGCCCAGGCGGACATCCCGGCCTGCACAAGAATGGTCCAGATGGCGGGCGTCGGCGTCTCGGACACCGTCAGAACGGCGTGTACCCAAGGTGTGCACAATGACCTGCAGGGCTGTGTGAACGCCCTGACCGGGGTCGGCGTGCCGGGCGGCGCGGCGAACGGTGCCTGCCGGATGGCGGCCAACCCGCCGTGACGCCCAGCCACCCGGGTGGGGCGGCGGTCGCAGGCGTCAAATGCTGCAGGGGTGGGGCCCGGTCCGAGTCGGACCGGGCCCCACCCCTGCGGTGCGCGCGTGCCTATCGCTGGGCGAGGGCTCGCTTCGCCTCCGCGATCGCGTCGTAGCCCGCGATGTGGTTGCCCGCGATGAGGTCCGAGATCGCCTCGGCCTTCCGCGTCATGTCGTCGTTGGCGAAGTCACGGTAGAGGTGGCCCGCTTCCCGGGAGACGCGCTGCACGAGCGAGGTGCGCTCTATGCGCACGTTCTCGTAGATCTTGAGCAGCTGCGCGAGCGAGTCCTTGTCCGCGCCGTCGAGGATGGTCGCCAGCGCGAAGGCGTCCTCCATGGCCTGGTTCGCGCCCTGACCCAGGTGCGGGACCATCGCGTGCGCGGCGTCGCCGAGGAGCGTGATGGACGCCGTGGACCAGGTGGGGAGCGAAGGCCGGTCGAAGATCCCCCACTTGAAGGTGGACTCGGCCGCATCGATCGTCTCCTGCACGCGGGGCTCCCAGCCCGCGAATTCGGCGCGGAGATCGTCGAGCCGGGCGGGCGCGGACCAGGATTCGACGGCGTCGCGGTCACTGGGCACGTAGCCGACCACGTTCATGATCCTGCCGGAGGAGACCAGGTAGCACAGGAAGGTGCGCCGCGGCCCGAACCAGATGGCCAGGCGCTGGTCCTCCAGCGCCCAGCCGAGCTTCTCGACGGGGACGAGGGCCCGGTAGGCCATGACGCCCTCGCTGGTGGCGGGGGCCTCCACGCCGACGGCTTCCTGGACCACGGTGCGGATCCCCTCCGCGCCGACGACCAGGTCGGCCGTGACATCCGTGCCGTCCGCGAAGTCAATCCTGGCCTGGCCCTGGAGCTGGTGCACCTTGACGGCCCGCTTGCCCAGGTGCACCAGGTCCGCGGGGAGTTTGGACACGAGCAGCTGCTGGAACTCGCCGCGGTGCACGGCGTAGGTGCTGCCCAGCGGGCTGGGCTTCTGCGGCCAGTTCTCCACGGGAAGCTTGTTGCCGTCCAGATCCCGGACGATCGAGGCGCCGGCCGAGTAGCCGATCCGCTTGATGTCGTCGTCGAGACCGACGGTGGCCAGCAGGTGCATGGCGTTCGGCAGGACGCCGAAGCCGGCGCCGATCGCCTTCAGTTCGGCGGTCTGCTCGTAGACGTTGACGTGGTGGCCCTTGGAGCGCAGCGCAATTGCGGCGGTCAGCCCGCCAACGCCCGCCCCGATGATGGCGATGTTCAGCATGGTCTATCCCCGTTGTGGTCCGGACGGTGGAGCGAGAGCCGGGGGGATCCGCCGGAAACGGATCCCCCCGGTGGGTCAGAGCAGGCCGATCGAACGGTCGACGGCCGCCTGGAGGTGGTCGGTGATCCGGCTCACGGGCCACACGGCGCGGATGGACTGGACGGCGTCGAGGACCGCGTCGGCCACCTCACGGTGGTCGGCCAGGTCCTGCCTCGTACGGACGAGGGTGAGGGCCAGATCCTCGAGGACGAGGTTGAAGACCGCCTCCCACACCTCGTCGTCGGGCCGCTGCCGCGCGTACTCGGCGACGACGGTGCCGTAGACCGCGATGGCGAAGACCTCGCCGACGGCCTGCACCCTGCGCTGGTCCTTCTGGTCCAACGGCAGGCGGAAGAGCTCGGCCAGGCGCTCGACCACGTCGAAGAACAGCGCGACGGACGGCAGGTGTCCCAGCGCCTCCTTCGACGGGGTGTGGTCGCTGAACGACAGCTTCTCCAGCCCGCCCAGCTTGCGCTGCGTCAGCAGGTAGCGCGGCGCCTCCGTGGAGTCCGTGGCCGCACCGGGTGCCTGCTGGGTGTTGCGGGCGAAGTCGAAGAAGGCCGGGGCCGAGCGGACCGCCTGCATCAGGTTGACGTACTTCGTGCCCTCCAGACGCGGCAGGTACTCCGCGTACTTCAGGATCGGGCGGAACGCCGAGTCCGCCTCGAAGCCCTTCGCGGAGATCACGTCGCCCAGCGAGCGCAGGGCGTCGGTGACGTCGTGGGTGACCTTGGCCTTGGCGACGGCGTTCATGATGACGTAGCGGTCGTCGTCCTCGCCGGCCGCGTGCATGTGGTCCACGCACCGTGAGGTGTACGCCTTCATACCGATGAGCCGCAGCGTCGCGCGGCACAGCGCGTCCTCGTTCTGGCCGAACGAGGCGGTGGTCCGCCCGAAGATGGTGCGGTTCGAGGCGTGGTGGTAGGTCTCCACCAGCGCACGGGACAGGAGCCCGGTGGCCGCCGTCGCCAGGTTGAACTTGCCGACGTTGATGGTGTTGACCGCGTCGGCGAACGCCTGCGGGCCCGTGGAGATGACGTCCTCGTCGGCGAACTCGTAGTCCAGCAGGCGGAATTCGCTGACGTACATCTGCTCGGGGACCGCATTGCCGACGAGCTCGAACCCGGCCCTGTGCGAGTCCGCCCGGAAGAGGATGTAGTCCCGGTCGCCGCCGTCCGCCCGCTGCGCGAACGTCGTGATCAGGCTCGACACGTTGCCGTTGCCGGTGTAGTCCTTGCCGCCGTTGGCGACGTAGCCCTCGGCGAGACGCTTCACCGAGGTGGCGGTGTGCCGCCAGTCCGCTCCGGCCCCGCGCTCCGACATGCCGAACGAGCCGAGCATTCCGGCCTTGAACTGCTCCGCGTAGGTCTTCTGGACCGCAGCGTTCTCCGACATCCACACCGGGGTGCCCGACAGCGAACTCACGTGCCACATCAGCCAGTGGGTGAAGCTGTGGAACGCCAGGTGCTCACTCAGCCCGGTGACGCGGTACGGCGTCCAGCCGTCGGCGTGGGTACCGATCCACTCCGGGACTAACGACCGCTCGAGCAGCCCGGTCGACTTCAGGAAGTACAGGTACTCGGCCGGGAACTCCCGGTCGATCTCCTGCCGCAGAGTCTTCTCGCGCCCGACGTGCCGGAACCAGTCCGACACCTCCGACGCGAAGGTACGGTCGTGGTCCACCAGGATGCTGGTGCGACCGAGCAGGCCGTCCTTGTTGTCCGCATGTGACATGCGTTTTTCCCCCTGTTTTTCGCGGCGCTTCGATGACGCCGCATGGTGATGTACTGGCCTGTCGGCCAGATTCAAGAGCCGCCGACCGCCGCGGATGTACGGTGCGGTCGGCCGTGGCTCAAGTCCTGATGGATTCCACGTGGTCCGCTGCGGGCTCCCCGCGCCACATGCCGGCCCTGCTCAGCTGGAGGACTCCGATGACGACGAAGGCCAACGCGAACAGGCAGAACGCGAAGCCGGCAGTGGTCAGACCGAAGCTCTTCTCGATGAAGGCCAGCCCGATGACGGGCACCGCCGCGCCCGTGTACAGCGCCACGTAGTAGAGATTGACCGCGCTCACCCGCTCGGCGAGCGAGGTCTTGAGCGAGATCTCCTGAACGGACCGGGCGATGGACAGGCCCTGTCCGAGGCCGGCGAGCAGGGCCGCGGAGGTGTACAGGACTCCGCTGCCGAAGAAGATCGCAGCGATCAGGGTCAGCAGGCCCAGGCTCATCACACAGACTCCGGAAACCAGGCCACGAGTGATGGTGAGGCGGCGGAAGGCGAACTGCGCGAGTGCGGAACCGCCAAAGCCGCATCCGACGATGAGACCGGCGGCGAGACCGCTGGCATGCGGGTAGAAACTGCCCAGGAAGTGCGGGGTCAGACCCGCCAGCATGCCGAGTGTCGCCATCCCGGATACGCCGATCATCGTCAGCCCGGCGTAGGTGAGCCGATTCTCGGAAGGCGGCTTGGGCCCCTTCCAGGAGAAGGGCACGCGATCGGCCCTGGCCAGCGGTTCCCGGGTGGCCGGCAGGAGGACGACGAGGGCGGCGACCACGGCGAGGTGGCCGAGGAAGAGGTCCTTCTGGGGCCTGTCGAGGAACTGCGTGCCGAGCCCTCCGATCACGGGACCGAGTCCCAGACCGAAGATGTTGGCGGCAGTGGCCCACACGGCGGCATGGTGCGCGATTCTCGGCGGCGCCACCTCGACCGCCGCGACGGTCGCGGTCCCCATGAACACTCCCGCCGCGAGTCCGGTCAGCAGCCGAGCGGCGAAGAGATACGCGATCGAGTCGGCGTTGAGGAAGACGAGGTTGGAGGCGACGCTGCAGAGCAGCCCGATCATCAGCAGTGGCCGCCGACCGGTGGTGTTGGAGAGGGAGTTGAACATCGCCAGCGCCGCGATCACGCCCAGGGCGTAGATCGCGTACACCTCGGTCACCTGAAGGGTGGTGAGCCCGAACTCTCTGCTGTAGATCGCGTAGATCGGGGTGGGCATCGCGGTGTGCGCCATGACGACCACGACACTGGCCAGGATCAAGAAAAAGGAAAAGCTGCGGGCTTTCCCGTCCACTAACATAAAGTGTCCGCTCGTCTCGGTGAACTGCCGTCCCTGCTAAGCGACGAACGCCAAGCGGTGATCGCTAGGCGATGAACATCGACTGGAGCACATAGGCGCACTCGTCCTCGCGGTCGCTCATCGTCGAATGACTCACTCCGGCCCCGCCAGGCGTCGTCACCGTCGAGCCGTCGAGGCGGAGCCATTCGCCCTCCGGCAGCCGATGGCAGTGCACCGTGATGTCCGTGTTGATCGCCAGATGTTTCGGCATCTCGACCTGGCGCCCCATGGACCAGCAGCTGTCGGCCATCGTCATCAGTCGACCGAAGGGCGTGTCGGGTTCGCCGAGCACGAGTGGAATGCGCGGCCGGGCCCACACCTGCCCCGGCCCGTATTTCCCGAAAGGCTGCTCGTCGGCGAATCTCCATTCGATGGCGGAGATGTAGCCGTCCGTGTGGTTGGTCATCTCCAACGGGACGGGGGGAGTGACGGAATCGTCGTAGGCAAGCACCAGGGGCTCCGCCGGAGCCACGGAATCCTCGAACGCCAACGGCCGGTGACGGCCACCCGGTCTCCGTACGGCGGCGAGCGACTCGGGGGCGGTTCGGTATCTCCACATCCGGGCCAGCGCAACGGGCTTGTCACCGTACAGCAGCGTCCCCGACAGCAGATCGGTCCGCTTCGTCGAATACAGCACCGAGGTCTCAACCGTGAGCTCTGCCACGGGAATCTGTCCGAGCAGCTCGAACGTCACCCGCGCCGGATGGAATCCCTCGCGCGCATGGTCGTCCAGCATCTGCATGGCCAGCAGCGCCGACGGAGGTCCGGCATGCTGCATTTCCGGGCCCCATGGACCCGCGGTGGATGAACTGCTGGCGAACTTCGCCTTGTCCAGGCGCTCGTAGAACGATTCACAGAGCACGGATGTTCCTCCGCCCACGTCTGCCGCCATTCCCCCGTCCGTTCTTTCGGATCCCCCAGCGGTGGCATCGTCCGCAGCCCGGAACTCCGCACCGCACAACGGAGTTCATCCACCGAGAAGGTAAGAATCAGGCATGCGCATTACCCGCTGGTAACCATGATCAGCGTAGGGGGTGCTATTCCATGGGACTGTGACGTAACTAACGGTAAGGTGAAACTGGCTTGATTTGAGCCTTGTTTGCCTCGATATGCAAACGGACTGCGTCGAAGCCAACCCCGGGCAATGCAACGTGACGATGCGATTGCACACGGTGAAGGGCGGTCCGGGAAGACCGCCCTGACGGGCCACCGATTCGTACGAGCGGCTTATGGCCGCGGAAACAACGAACGCACGCCGAAGGCTAGATGCGCAGCGCTCCGGTGAAGGGGCCGTGGCCCACTCCCGGCTCCGTGACCGCCAGCCAGCCGTGGCCGCGCAGGGAGGTGTGCTCGCCGACCCCCGCCGGATCGAGGGAGAGCTGCCAGGCGGCACGGCCGACGCTGGACTCCTGGGTGGCGTTCGGTTCGTGGTGTTCCTCGGGGTCGTAGTCGGGGTCCTCGCCGAGGAGCTCCTCCCAGTCCATCGGCTCGCCCTTCCACTCCGGCTCCCCGTAGCGCCAGTAGCTGCGGCGCACCGCGCCGTCGACGGCGACGGACCAGACCATCGAGTCGCTGTGGTCGTCCTGGAAGAAGAACTGGGCCTGGCCGCAGGCAGCGCTGATCCGGCCGAGGAGGTCGTCGACGTCCCAGTGCATCTCCCACAGCGGCGTGTCGGCGTAGACCAGCCGCCAGCCGTCGAGCTCCGGCGTGACGAACACCCGGTACACCGTGCGCTCCGTGCCGTCGGGGCCCTCGACGAGAGCCATGTCGTCCTCCATGGCGGACAGCCCCATCGAGAGCGTGCAGGGCCTCCTGTCGTGCAGCCCCATGGCGTCGAAGAGGCCCTCGTACGTGGCACCGGGGACGGCCAGCCAGCGGTGCTCGGGCAGGCTTTCGGGTGTGTCCTGGGCCGATTTGATCCGGACGAGCCGCTCCAGGGCCCGCCGGTCCCGCTCGTCGAGCTCGGACTCGCCGCCCATGAGGGCCAGTGCGGTCAGCGCGTGCCGTCGCAGGTGGGCGGGACCCTCACGGCGAATGCCCCGCAGCACGGGGCCCGTCCGCCGGCCGATGGCCCGGATCGTCTGCTCGCCCTGGTAGCGCGTGTAGCTGTCCCGGTCGTTCAGGAACGGGAGGACGTCCACCACTGCGGTGGCGGCAGCGTCGCCGAGGTTCTGCAATCCCCCCAGCGCCTGCCGGCGTATCTCCTTCATGGGGTGCGACAGCGCGGCCACGTACTGCGGAAGGCACCGCTCGTCGAAGCTGCGCAGCACATGACCCAGCTCCCACCAGTCGGGGACCTTCTCGGCCCTGGCGCGGGCCGCCACCGCGGCGTCGAAGGCGGCCGGGCCTATCAGACGCAGGGCGTCCCGCAGCCCCCACATCGTCTGCCGGTCCACCGTGCCCAGCGCGGCGACCAGTCCGGGCACTGCGGCGTCACCCGGCTCGGCCAGTCGGCGGACGATCTCCGCCGCCGACTCCTTGTCGCGTCCGGCCCGTTCCAGCTCGGCGATCAGTTCACCTTGATCCATTCGGCCGACGATAGCCGCAGCCACCGACAGCCCCCGCGGGCCGCCGAGTTCGCCGGTGCCCGGCCGGAGAGGCCGGGGAGCGCGAGGGATGCGGGCGCGATGGGTGAGCCGGCGGTAGAGGTGCCGAGGCGAACGGACCGCCGGTCGCGGTGCGGCCTTACGCCGTGTGCCACAGCACGGCGACCGCCGCTGCGGCCGCCCGGCCCTGGGCGAAGCCGGCGTGCCCCGCCGGGGTCCTGCTGGCAGGGGACAACGGATCGGTGCCGAAGGCGGCCAGAGCCGCCTCGTCGGGGGTGATGACCTCGATGAGGCCGCCCCGCTCGGCGATCGACGCCGCGTCGGCTTCGAGCACCGGGTCGGGCATCGGGGCGATGACGAGCGTGCGGGCGTGGTCCGCCGCGAGATCGAGGTTGGTGAAGGACCGGACTCCGCCGTCGATGTAGCGGGCGTCGCCGACGGTCGCGGCGGGCCAGACTCCGGGGATGGCACAGCTCGCGGAGACGGCGTCGACCAGGTCGACGCCGGAGGCGCGGTCGAAGAGGCGGGTCTCACCGGTGGTGGCATGCACGGCGACCACGGACAGGCTGCGCTCGGGCCAGTCGTGGGACGGCAGCCGCGCCTCGATGACGGACCGCCGCTCGGCCTCGGTCACGGTGTCGGCGGCAAGCGCCATCCCGCCCATCCTGCGCAGACGTTCGACCGGGTCGGTGACCTCGGCGTCCACCTTCTCGGCGAACTCGAACACCTCGGCGAGCGCGCCGTCCCGCGGCTTCAGCTCCTCCCCCTGGAGTGCGGGATCCACCTGGGCCCGGAACAGCGCGGGCAGTGGCGTGCCACTGGCGATCTGTGCCGCCACCACCGACCCGGCCGACGTCCCCATCAGCACGTCCGCGTCGACGACATCGGCCCCGCCGTCGGCGAGGCCGGCCAGCACGCCCGTCGCCCAGGCGATGCCGGCCACCCCGCCACCGCCGATGACCAACGCGCGTCCGTTCCTCATTCCTGCCCCCCACCACTGGATACCGGTCCGACATCACTGCCAAGTCCGCGGTGAGCAGGGGTATTCCCGACGGTCGGGTTCCCTGACGGAGGGGCACCGGCCCGGTCGGCTCCACCCGGGTCCGGTCGGCTCCCTGCACGTCCGGACGCGCTCGTCGCGGGCGCGGGTGCTCCTCCCGGCGCCCGGCCACCCTTCGATCTCGGTGGACGGCCTTCGCCGAACGCGCCCGGCCTCAGCGGGCCCGCTCACCGACCGCCGGGGCGTCACCCCGGTCGGCCGGGGCGGCGGGTGTCTCCGTGTCGGCGATCGTCCGGCGCAGCAGGTCGCGGGCCACGGCCAGGTCGGCGGCGCGGCGGTCCAGGACGTCCAGTTGGGCACGCAGGCGGTCGAGGACACCAGGGCAGGGGCGCAGGGCGTTGCCGTCGGTCGCGCACGGGAGGATCTGGCTGATGACGCGGGTGGGGAGGCCCGCGGCGAGCAGGGCGCGCACCTGCCGGACGGTCTCCACGGTCTCGTCGGCGTATTCGCGGTAGCCGTTCGCGCGTCGTTCCGGCCGGATCAGCTCGACGCGCTCGTAGTAGCGCAGGAGGCGTTCGCTCACTCCCGTGCGGCGTGCCAGCTCCCCGATCAGCAACAGCCTCCTCCTTCGGCTTGACCTTCCAACGGTGTCAGGGCGCAACCCTGTTCGGGCCGCTCGCATTCCGGGCCTGCCGTCTCGCACAGGGAGAGAAGCATGATCATCGATGCGCACAGCCATGTCCACGACCCGGTCGAGGACCACATCGCGCTGTTGGACGAGGCCGGAGTGGACCGCGCGGTGCTCTTCGGTACGCGGCCGCACCCGGAACGTGCCACCGACCTGGAGTCGCTGCGCCGCGAGATGGCCGTTCTCGACGAGGCCGTCGGGGGCCGGGCGAACACGGCCGACGGGTACCGCACCGCCTGGCGAGAGCTCGACGCGGCACTCGCCGCCCACCCTGATCGCTTCATCGGTTTCAGGAGCGTGCCGCTCGGGATGGCTCCGGAGCAGATCGCCGAGATGGTCGAGCGGGACGTGGTCGGGCGCGGCCTGCGGGGAATCGGTGAGCTGACACCGCCGCCGGGGCGGGCGGACCTCGTCGAGCCCGTGCTGCGGGCTGCGGCGGACCACGGCGGACTGCCGGTGGTCGTCCACGGCTTCGCGCCGACCACAGCGGCCGACCTTCGGACCCTGGCGCGGCTGGCGGCCAGGTATCCGGCCGTGCCCGTGGTGATCGGCCAACTCGGCGGCATGCACTGGATGGACGCGATCGAGCTGGTCCGGGAGACACCCAGCATGTTCCTGGAAACGTCCACCGCCAACCTGATCTTCGCCGTCCGCCTGGCGGTCCGGGAAATCCCGGACCGCACCCTCTTCGGCTCGGACGCCCCGTACGGCGACCCGAGTCTCGCCCGCGCGACCGCCGAGCGCGTCACCCCCTCCGGCGAGGTCCGTGACATGGTGCTGGGAGGAACGGCCGCCCGGCTTCTCCGGCTCACCTGACGATCACCCCCGGTGCGCCCCGGTGCGACCGCGCGCACGGAGCGGACAGGGCGTCATGCCGGGTCACCCGCCAAACCGTTCGAGGCGTCAGGCCTCGCGCACCCGCCGGACCGGTCAAGGCATCAGGCCCCGCGCACCCGCCGGACCGGTCGGCGCGTCAGGCCCCGCTCACCCGCCGGACTCACGGCGGTGGGCCGTGCCGAGCCGCTCGTACACCGTCACCCTCCGCCCGCGTATCTGCTCGTCCGCCACCACCGTGAAGTGCGTCCTCAGCACGGAGAGCTTCACGCGGTCCCGCTCCGCCGACACCGGCTTCGCCACCGACATCGCGTCCGTGACCAGCAGTATCCGCCGCCGGCTCAGGATCTCGGCCCTGATCCGGGCCGGGCCGGCCTCCACGCCCTTCAGCGTCCCGGACTCCACCGGGCCGTGCGCCAGGGCGATGTCCTGCAAGCCGGTGAAGGCGCCGGGGGTGACCAGCCTGGTGTCGCGCCGCGCCGCCGGCACGAAGAGCACCGCGTCCCCGGTCCCCTTGAGCCGCTGCACATCCGCCGCCACTGCCAGGACGTCGTCCACCCGGCTCGACGGGGACCGCTTGGCCAGCGACACCGGCAGCAGCGCCACCATCGCCAGGGCGACCACCACGGGGAGGATCCATGTCGATGCCGCCGGGAACCGCCGCGCTGCCGCCCGTATCGCCGCGCCCAGTCCCGCCCCGATCAACAGCGCCAGACCCAGCATGCTGGACAGCACGTACCGGTCCAGGAACAGCGGCTGGACCAGCGAGATGCCGATCAGGGCGAGTTGCGGCACCGCCAGCAGGGGCAGCCCGACGGCGGCCGCCGACAGCCGGCCCGCCCGCGGCCGGTCCAGCAGGGCCCCGAGGCCGCCGATCGCCAGCAGGACCGCGGGGCCGATCATCATGTGCCAGGTCAGCGGCGGTATCCAGGAGATCTGGTCGGCCTGGCGCCGGCTGAAGAGGATCAGCGGCAGCACACCCGCCGTGGCGGCCGCCGAGGCCGCCGCCCAGCGGGTCCACGTTCCGCGCCCGGCCCGCGTCCGGACCAGGGTCGCCGCGTGCGCGGGCAGCACCAGCAGCGACAGCCAGTTCAGCAGCCCGCACAGCAGGACGGTGCCGCCGTACGCCGCCCAGTGCACCGTCCGGCCGCGTCCCTGGAGCACGGTCACCAGCAACAGCGTCGAGATCGCGGCTCCGGCCGCGACCAGTGCGTACGGGCGGCCCTCCTGGAGATAGAACTGCACGGCCGGGAGCATCCCGAAGGCCAGCCCGCCTGCCAGGCCCGCCCAGTCCCCAGCCAGCCGGCGGCCGGTGACCGCCACACAGGCCGCCGCCACCGCCATGGCCAGCACGGAGGGCAGCCGCAGGGTCGTGGTGCTGGGCCCGAAGACCTCGAACAGCCCGTGCATCAGCAGGTAGTAGAGCCCGTGGACGGAGTCGACCTGGCCCAGCATGTGCCATATCTCGGCGGTGGACCGCCGGGCCACCTGCCAGGTCGCGGCCTCGTCCCGCCACACACTGTGCTGCCGGGACAGCCCCCACACGCCGAGGGCGAGGGTCCAGAGCACGGGAATCGGCCAGATGGGCAGGCGGCGCCGGCGCACGTCGGTACGGGAGGTCATGAAGTTGTTCGGGCCCTCGGGTTGGCGGTGCGACCGACGTCAGCGGTCCATGGACGGGAAGGGGACGGACAGGGGACGGACAAGGGACAGGAACTGGAGCCACCGGACCGGCTGTTGTACTGCGCAGGACGCCGAAGAGGCGCGTAGTCCACACCGGCCGGGGGCGGCAGGGGCAAGTCTGCGCCGCTGCGGAACTCACCGGCACCACATGTCCCCTGAGGAAGAGGCCACTTGTCGGGTTTCGGTTGACAGGCACCGCCCGGGATCAGCGGCATTCGGTCGGAAGTCGCCGGGCCGAGCGAACGGGCGACCGGGCCGAGCGAACGGGCGACCGGGCGACGGGGCGAAGGAGCGACCCGGCGACGGGGGCGGCCGCGTCCTGAACGACGAAGGGCACCTGCCGCGATCGGCAGGTGCCCTTCGTCGTCGTTGCGCGGGGCCTCAGGGGGCCCGGCGGCACGCCTCGGTCGCGGCGGTGTCCGACAGGTGGAGCTGTGTCAGATCCCTGACGCATCCGGGCTGGTCGCCCACCAGGCCGACGTAGCACGCCATCCTGACGGCGTCCGTGACCGTGACGCCCTGGGACTCGACGTAGGCGTGGCAGGCGTCCAGGTCCGCGTGAGCGGCGGGGGCGGTGGCGACGACGGTGCCGCCCAGGGCGATGGCCAGGCCGGCGAGAGTGCTGACGATTCGAGGCGACGCACGCATACGGCTGCACCTGCTCTTTCGATCGGGTCACGCGGCCCCGGTCGCGCCGGACCGCGCGGACGAGGGAAGCGCTGAGCAAGCACCCCGAGAGTGACGCGGGTTCCCGCCGATCGCGTCGGCGTCGAGCCGCGCCGCCCGTGCGACCGGCGGACATATCGCCGTCACTCGTTCAGCTCAGCATCAATCACCCTTACCAGTAAAAATCTAGAAGACTTCGCGCCCGTGTGCATTCTCTGAGGGCTCGGCGAGCGCCCCCGTCCGCGGTCGTCCGTGGTCGGGCACCGCGGGTTCGGCGCCCACCGGCGGGGGGCGCATCGGGCCGCGGCGCGGCGCCCGGCGGCGCCGGGGCCCGGTGTTGGCCACCCCACACCGCTGCCGTAGTCATCCGGTAGCGCATTGTCATGCCAAGGCCCTAGGCTTTGCCGCATGTCCTTACGCTCTGATGCCCCTGGTTCCGTGCGCTCTGCTGCCGAGGTGAACGAGCAGATCCGTGCGCTGTGGGCACGTTCGGGTGGCCGGCTGACCGAGGAGGAGCGGGCCGAGTACGCGGTGCTGGTCACCGAGTGGGCGCTCGCCTCCACCCGCGCGGAGCGGGCGGCACGGGCCGCCGCCGAGGAGCGGGTCGCCGAGGCCGCGTAGTCCCCCGGGCCGCGGAGCCGCCCCGCCCCACGGCCCTCCGGGGCCGCCCGGTCCCACGGGCTGCGGAGGCCGCCCGGCCATCGGGCCGCCCGGGCCGGACCCCGGCCCGCCGACCGCCCGGCATAGCATCCGGGCATGACTGACAACACCGATGTGTACGGCGTCAAGATCGACGCCCTCCAGGGCGGCCCCGCCGAGCTCGAGCGCTTCCGCGGCTCGGTCGTCCTGATCGTCAATGTGGCGTCCAAGTGCGGGCTCACCCCGCAGTACTCCGGCCTGGAGCGGCTCCACGAGCAGTACGCGGGGCGCGGATTCAGCGTGCTGGGCGTGCCCTGCAACCAGTTCGGCGGGCAGGAGCCGGGTACGTCCGGCGAGATCGCGGAGTTCTGCTCGGCGACGTACGGCGTGACCTTCCCGATGACAGAGAAGGCCGAGGTGAACGGCGCGGGGCGGCACGAGCTGTACCAGCACCTCGTGGACGTGCCGGACGGCGAGGGCCACACCGGCGACATCCGCTGGAACTTCGAGAAGTTCCTGATCGCGCCCGACGGCAGGGTCGCCGCCCGTTTCTCGCCGCAGACCGAACCCGAGTCCGCCGAGGTCACCGCCGCGATCGAGCGGCTGCTCCCGGCCGCCGGGGCGTAGCACCCCGGCCCGTGCGCGGGCGAACACTCCGACCCGTGCGCGGGCGAACACCCCGACCGGTACGGGGACGAACGCCCCGACCGATACGGGGGCGGAGAACCCCGGACCGGCCGGGGCGGCGCGGGACCCCGGCCGGGACACGCCGGCGGTTGACCCTGCCCCTGGGGCAGAGCCCACCGTCCTTTCACCGGGCCAACCGCGCCCGGTGACGGAGGATGCACCCGTGAACGAGAGCGATCTGCTGTCCATCGGTTCGTTCGGCGCCCGCGCCCGGCTGTCGGCCAAGGCGCTGCGCCTGTACGACCGGCTGGGGCTGCTCTCGCCCGCGTACGTCGACGCCGCGAGCGGCTACCGGTACTACCGGGCCGAGCAGGTGGAACGCGCCCGGACGGTGGCGCTGCTGCGCCGGATCGACATGCCGCTCGCGCTGATCGCCGAGGTCCTGGAACAGGACGGCGGGCAGGCGGCCGAGGCCGTCGGCGAGTACTGGGCCGGCGTCGAGGAGCGGGTCGCGGGACAGCGGACGCTAGCGCACTTCCTCCGTGGACGGCTGTCGGGAAGGAGTTCCGAGATGAACGACGCGATGTTCCAGGTCAGGACCGTGGACGTGCCGGAGCAGTTCGTGCTGACCGAGACACGGCACACGCTCGCGGACGAGCTGCCGCAGTGGATCGGCGCCTCGCTGGAGCGGCTGGAGAGCGCGGCGGGCGAATGCGGCGGCGTCGCCGGTGCGCCCTTCGTCGTCTACCACGCCGAGGTCACCCAGGAGAGCGACGGGCCCGCCGAGTCGTGCGTGCCCGTCACCGACACCGCGGCCGCTCGGGCCTGGGCCGAGGCGCGCGGGCGCGCCTGGGAGACCGCGGCCCGGGTGGAGCCGGCGCACCGGCTGGCCTGCACCCGCATCACCAAGGCGCAGGTGGCGCATCCGCAGATCCTCGCCGCGTTCGAGGCCGTGGAGGAGTGGATCGCGCGGGAGGGCCTGGAGATCGCCGGTCCCTGCCGCGAGGTCTACTTCGCCGACTGGGACGCGTCCGGGCCCGAGGACGAGGTGTGCGACGTCGCCTTCCCGGTCGTGGCACGGCACGGATAGGGCGCACCGGAGGACACGGCCGGCGGCGCACGGCGCGGTCGCCGTCGACGGGGGTGACCTCGTCGTACGCCGCCGCCCACGCGCGGGCCCGCTTCCGCGCGCCGGGCACGAGATCGGTCACCCCATGCATCCCAGGCGTCATTGTCCGTATCCGCGCCTATCCTGAGGAAACATGGAGGGGGATGCGGAAAGGGGTTCGGGGCGGGCCGACTCCCTCGGCGTACAGGGTGGTTGGCGGGTTCGATTACGCAGCTGGGACGCGCGCGGGCGCGGCCGGGTGCTCGGTGCCGGGGTGCTGCTCGGCAGGGACCGCGTGCTGACGTGCGCACATGTGGTCGAGGAGGACCCGGTCACGCACCGCCGCCCCGAGCGCGTCCAGGTCGAGCTGCTGCGCGCGGACCGGCCCCGGCGGGTGCAGCGGTTCACGGCGACCGTGATGGACGGCAACTGGCGGCCGCGGTTCGGGGACGACCAGGGCGACCTGGCCCTGCTAGCACTGGTGAGGCCGGTGCCCGAGGCGTCGCCGGTGACGCTGTTCCGGGCGGCCGGCTGGTACGGGGCGCCGGTCGGGATCCACGGCTTCCCGGCGGGCAGCGACGCGGACCCGTGGCCGACCGGCACGCACCTGGGTCCCGGCGGGCCGAGCGAGGAGTGGGACCGGATCGACCTCGACGGTGGCGGGGACCGGGCCCTGGCGGGGTTCGACGGCGCGGGCGTCGTCCTGAGGAACACCGACCGGGTGATCGGCGTCCTGGTCCGGGCCGATGCCGAGGGCCGCCGCGCCTACATGATCCCGACGTCCATCGTCGCCGCCTGCCTCCCCGGCGTCGCCCCTTTCGTGCACGGGGCGCGCACCATGTCCGACGAGGACGCGGTCCCCGCCGAGTACGCACTCACCGCGCGCCCCCACGCCCTCCAGCGGACGGTGCTGCGCTGGCTGCACGGCGACCCGGCGGACCCCGACGCCTGGGACGTCGAGGTGCTGTTCATCGGGTCCGACGACGAGCGGGCGCGGCAGGCGCTGCGACTGCTGCTCACCCTCGCCGACCGCGAGCGCGCGCCCCGCTTCTCCGCCGACCCGGCACGGCACGTGATCCCACGGCGGCGCAGCGGCGACGACCACGGACCCGCCGACGCACGGGGGCACATCGACGGACCCACCGACGGACACCTGCGCATCGACGGACACGGCACCGGCAACGGCGTGCCGAGGCGGGCGGCCCCGGCCACCGGCGCCACCGCACGGGGCGGTGCCCGGGACGGACGCCGTCTCTCCGGTGCCCCGCTGCTCGGCCAGGCCGGCATCACCCCGCGCGTCGGCAGCATCAGCCTCGTCCTCAATCTCGCCGGTACCTCGCTGGACCCGCCCGGAACCGCCTCCGTCCGGGAGGCGATGGAGGGGCTGAACGAGGCGCTGGCGCATGCCGGCAGCTACGCCGTGCGCCCGGCGATCGCCGTCCTCGGCGCCGACCGCAGCACCTCCGCCCCGTACGCCACGGCACACCGGCTGCACCAACTGGCCCTCGCAGGGGCCCGGTTGCTGATCGTGCTGGCCGGCCCGGACAGCGCGTTCGCCGACGAGATGGCCCGGCTGCTGCCCCCGACGCGGGCCGCGGACTGGCTGGACCGGATCGGCCGCCGGATCGGTGCCCTCGCGGAGGCCGAGATCTTCGTGAGCCACGTCTACGACACCGTGGAGGCCCATATCGCGGGACACCTGCGGCCGCCCGAGTACACCTCGGAGGCACGGCTGTGGCAGGCGCTGCTCGCGATGGACACCGAGCGTCACGGCGACCGGCCCGCCCCGGCGACGTATCTGGAACGGCTGTCGCACGGCGAACAGCGCATCGAGCGGCGGCTGTTGCGGGTCGAGCAGGCCGGCTGGGCGCTGGAGGCGCTGAGCGAGGAGCGGGACCGGCTGATCGGCATGCTGCACGCGTACCGGGCACGGCTGGTGCGCCACGGCCTCGGCGAACACCCCGGCGCCGTAGGCCCCTATCGCACGGCCCACCGCCATCTGTACGGCGGGCCGGTGACGCTGGAGGCGGCGGCCCGGGCGGTGGAGGAGTTCGTGACCGTGGTGCGCCGGCTCACCGGCAGGCGCCCGGAGGACGACGAGGAGGGCGGCCGATGACCGGCAGCGCACCCCTGACCGGCGCCACCCCGTGCCCGTTCGAGGGCTGCCCGGGCGCCGTCGAGCTCGGCCACTGTCTGGTGACCCTGGAGCGGGTCGACTTCACCACGCGGCAGCATTCGGCGGCGCCCTTCCCCAGCGAACCTGCGGGGGCGCGGGACCCGCTGCCGGTGGACGGCCCCGGGCGCCCGGCACGGGTCGTGATGCCGCCGGAGACCGCCGACCCGACGGCGCTGCCGGAGATCACCCTGGAGGAGCGGGCGGCCGGGCGGCGCGGGGACGGCGACCGGACCGACCCGCGCGTCGACCCGCTCAGCCTGCGCGTGCTGAAGCTCCCGCCGAGCGGCCTGCTCGCGGACCAGTACCGCGTGATCCGCCCGCTCGGCTACGGCGGCATGGGCCAGGTGTTCCTCGCGCTCGACAGCAACGTCGACCTGCGGGAGGTCGCCGTCAAGATCCTGCATCCCGAGCAGGGCACCGGCGCGGCGGTGCCACCGAGCATCCTGCTGCGCGAACGCAAGGAGCTCGTCGACCTCAATCACGACGACATCATCCGGGTCTACAACTACGGCCATCACCCGGGCGTCGGCGACTTCCTGGTGCTCCAGTACGTCGACGGGCTCACCCTCGACGAAGTGCGGGGACGGGCCCGCCGCGACCCGGACGAGTTCGGCGGGTCCCGCTTCCACGAGTTCGTCCTCGCGTACGGCATCAGGATCCTGTCGGCGCTCGGCTATCTGCATGCGGCGGGGAAGGTCTACGGCGACCTCAAGCCGGACAACCTCATGCACGACGGTGCCGCGACGAAGATCATCGATGTGGGCAGCGTGCGGGAGGCGGGCAGGCCCGGGCCGTACACGCTGGCGTTCCGGGCACCCACCGCCGGGCCGCGTGGTGAATACGGCCCCCAGGACGACCTGTTCAGCCTCGGCGAGACGCTGCGGGTGCTCAGCGGTCTGGGCACCCACCACCGGGAGCTGGCCGCGCTCGCCGCGGGCACCGGGCTCACCGCGTCGGCCGACCCGGACACCGGCCCGGAGCCGGCCACCGGCACGGCCCTGTCGTCCGGCCGTCTCGCGCACGCCGCCCGGCACATGACCGCGCCCGCCCCGGAGGGCCTCGGTCTGGTCTCCCTGGCGCGCGTGCTGCACCGGGCCACGCACGTCAAGCGCGAGGAGCGGTTCGCGCACGCCCAGGAGATGGAGCAGCAACTGCGCGGCGTGCTGCGCGAGTTGCGCTCGCTGCGCACCCGGGAGGAGACCTTCGAGCCGTCGCCGCTGTTCCTCCAGTCGTCGTACGCGCTGGACGCCCAGCTGGGCGCCGCTCCCCCCGTGTCCCGGTGGGCCACCGACGGCGCCCGCACGGCACGGCAGTACGATCCCCCGCCGTCGGGCGAGGTCGCGCGCGGCCTGCCGGTACCGCGGCCCGACCCCGAGGACCCGCAGCACGGTCCGCTCGACCGTCTCACCGACGACGACCCGGCGACGCTGCTCCAGCGCACCAGCACGCTCGACGGGTCCCCGGAGGTGCATCTGCTGCGCTGCCGCCTGCAGTTGCGTGCCGCGCAGGCGGCGGAGCGGACGCGGGACGCGTACGAGGCGGGCATGACCGAGGCGGCCGCGGAGCTGGACAAGGCCATCACGACGCTCGGCATGTCCCGCGTCCCGTACGACTGGCGCATCGACTGGCACCGTGGGCTCCTCGCGCTCGCCCAGGACCATGTGCGCGTCGCCCGCGACCACTTCGACCGCGTGTACGCGGCGATACCGGGCGAGTACGCGCCGAAGCTGGCCCTCGGGCACTGCGCGGAGCGGCTCGGCGAGTGGCAGGCCGCGCTGACCTTCTACGAGGCGGTGCGGCTGCGCAACCCGTCGCTGGGCAGCGCCGCCTTCGGCACCGCACGCGCCCTGCTCCACCTGGGCGGGCCGAATCCGGCACGCAGCGCGATCCGCGCCCTGCACAAGGTGCCGAACCACTCCCGGCACCACACGGCCGCCCGCGCCGCGGCCGTGCGGATCAGCGTCGCCCACACCGTCGACGCACGCGACCTCGGGACGGTCCTGAACCGGCTGGCCCGGCTCTTCCACGAGCACGGCCTCACCGACGAGCAGGCCCGTATGCGGATGACCACGGCCGTCTGGGAGAAGGCGCGGGAACTCCTCGACGCGGGTGCGCTCACCGGG
This sequence comes from Streptomyces sp. NPDC002004, assembly GCF_053593975.1. NCBI lineage: Bacteria > Bacillati > Actinomycetota > Actinomycetes > Kitasatosporales > Streptomycetaceae > Streptomyces > Streptomyces sp. NPDC002004. The sequence continues at coordinate 324,076 of NZ_JBSFDP010000003.1, read as the reverse complement.
GCCGATCTGGCCACGCTGCACAGCGAGGCCGACCCGCGGCTCGGCTTCCCCGCCGACCGCACGGGACTCGGCACGGACCTGTCGCGGCTGTACCAGGGCCTCGCGCACCAGGTGGCCCGGTCGCCCGACGCGGTCCCCGGCTGCGGGGTCGACACCGGAGCGCTCGCGGAGCGGCTGCTCGACCTGGCCTACGGCGTACGCCCGGTGAGCTGGCGTCACCACAGGGACAGTCCATGGTTCGGGAGGAGGGCGATCGCATGGCTGCGGACCGTGGCAGCGGAGCGGGCGAGGAGCACGACGCCACCGTCGCGCTGAGGGTGGACCAGGAGGAGGAGGTGCCCGAGCCGGCCGACCCCCGCACGCCGTCCCGGGTGTACGCGGTGGTCTCCATGACGGTGCGCAGGAACCGGGCGAGGGCCGGGGAGGCAGCCGCCGGCCGTGGCGCCCGGACCGGGGCGCCGCCCGTGGCCACGGTGCTGCTGATCAGCCACGCGTCGTCCATGGTGAGCCGGGCCGGCCGGATGGCTGCGGCCCGCACCGCCGCCCTCGCCGCGCTGGAACGCCTCCCGGACGGTGCCGAGTTCGCGGTCGTCGCGTGCAGCGACCGGACCGAGACGGTCTATCCGGCCACGGGGGACGGCTTCGCCGTCGCGGGCGGACGGACCCGGCGGGAGGCGGCCGAGGCGCTGCGGCGGCACGCCCCGGGCGGCGGCACCGCCATGGGCCTCTGGCTCGACCACGCCCGCCGGCTGTTCGAGCGGATCCCCGCGGACCGGCGCGACGGCTGCGTACGGCATGCGCTGCTCCTCACCGACAGCGGCAACGACCCCGCGTACGAGACCCCCGAGCAGCTACGGGGGCGCATCGACGGATGCCGGTCCCTCTTCCAGTGCGACGTCGTCGGGATCGGGGACGCGTGGGAGAGCCCCGAACTCCTCGGGGTCACCGAGGCGCTGGAGGGGCAGGCCCGTACCGTCGAGGACCTGGCGCGGCTCCCGGAGGCGCTGACCGAGCTCACCGCACAGGCCCTGTCCCGCGATGTCACGGGCCTGCGGCTGCGGCTGCGGCTCGGCAAGGACGTCACGCTGCACTCGGTGGAGCGCGTGCACCCCAGCCGGGTCGCCCTGTGGTCGTCGGACACCGATCTGACGGCCGTCCACCGGGGCGCCGGCGGGCCCGTGCAGTGGTACGACACAGGACCGTGGGGCGAGGAGCACCGCGAGTACCTGCTGAGCGCCACGGCCCCCTTCCGGCCCTCGCAGCGCGGCGTGCGGCTGCTGCTGGCGTCGGTGGGCGTGGACCGGGCCGGGTCCGGCTCCCCGCGGGTGCGGCTGCCGGCCCCGGCCGGTGTCCATCTGCGCTGGGGCGGCGCCGCGCACGCGGCGCCGGCGGGCGGCAGGTCGCGGAACCCGCGGGTGCAGCACTACCGCGACGAGCAGGCGCTGCGGGACGCCTTCGAGGCGGGCTGCGCCGCGCTCCAGGCCGGCGAGCGCCGCGCCGCCGAGACCCACTTCGGCCGCGCCTGGTCGCTGGCGGCCGCGGTCGGCAACGCCGACATGCGCCGCCATCTGCGGGGCCTGGTCCGTGTCCTCGACTCCGAACAGGGCGAGGTCCGCCTGCGCTCCGCCATCCCGAAGCTGGACCTCGCGGCGACCCGCGTCCAGGCCAGCATGAGCGTGCGCTGGTACGAAGGGCAGGAGCCGTGACGGAATCCCGCCGGAGCACGGCGCTCCGGGCGCGCTCGCGCCATCTACCGGCCGTCGCCGCCGCGGTGGGCGCCCGGCTGTGGGCGTACCTCTGGCCCGAGCGGGTCCCGCGCCGCAACCGCACGTATCTGCGCGACCGGCTGATCGCGCTGCCGGTGCTCGCCGTCGTCGCGTTCACCTCGTTCGGCTGGGCGTACGCGCAGGTGCGCTCCGACACCGACTATCTGCGTGGCCGGGTCGCACCCGCACTGGTCGGTCTGGCCGACGCCAAGACGTCCCTGCAGATCGCGCACCACGAGGCCGAGGACAGCCTGGCCGACGGGCAGGCCGCCCGGCTGAGCGGTCTGAGCGACGAGTACGGACTGCGGATGACCCGCAGCGCCCAGCAGCTCGACCAAGTCGCGCGCTCCGGCGCCCTGACGCCGCCGGAGCAGCAGAAGCTGAGCGTCACCCGGGCACTCGTCGAGAAGTACGGCTCCTACATCAGCCGCGCGGAGGGCGACGCGGACGACCCGGCGCTGCGCACCGCCGAACTGTCCTACTCCCGGACCATCCTGTGCACCCATCTCCGGCCCAACGACCTCACGAAGCAGTGCCGGGCCGACCGGGGCTACCGGGCGACCACCGTCGTGGACCAGATCTCGGCGCTGGAGCAGGCCCTGCACGGACGCCTCGCGGAGCGGGCGGCCTGGGGCGACGGGGTGCTGGCTGCGGCCGGAGGGTCGCTGGTCGCGTTCGCGCTGCTCGTGTTCGGCCTGTGGCGGACCCTGAGCTTCCTGCACCGCAGATTCCGGGTCCGGCCGAGCCTGCCGCTGCTGCTGGCCGCGCTGCCGCTGGCGGCCGTGCCGCTGCTCACCGTCGACGCCGTGCTTGCGCAACACGCCCAGCACACGGTCGTCGGCGATGCCCGCACGCTGTCCGAGGAGACGACGCCGCAGATCGAGATCAGCGCCGAGGACGACGCGCCCGGCGACGTCGATCGGCACTCCATCGAGCGACTGGGCGGCGGCATCGACCACGAGCTCGCCGCGGGCCGCGTCCCGGGCGTGCCCGGGGCCGCGCCCTACGTCGTCCCGGTGGGACTGCTGAGCGCGGCGGTCACCGGGGCCGCGCTGCACATGTACCGACGCGAGTACCTCCTCGTCACGCGCCCGGGGGCCGTCACATGAAGCTGCCGCACAGGAAGCCCGCGCCCATGGAGCAGGTGTCGACGGAACCGGCACCCACCACACCGGCGCACGCCGGTCCCCCAGGTCCCGGACGGTCCCGTCCGAGGCCGCCGCGTCCCGGGCGCCCGCGTCCCGTCAGGGCGCTGCGCACCGCGCTCGTGCTCTGTCTGCTCGCGCTGACGGCGCTGTCCTCCGGGGGGTGTGCCCGGGGCGGCCACACCACGCTGCGGGTGCTCGGGCCGTGGACGGGCGACGAGGGCAAGGCGTTCGCCGCGACGCTCCGCACACTGGACCACGACGGCTACACCTACACCTACGAGGGCACGAGCTCGCTCCGCGAGACGCTGGTCGCGCAGCTGGAGGCCGGCGACCCGCCGGACGTGGCGATCCTCAACAGCATCGGCGAGCTGAGCGACTACGCGCGCCGTCACAAGGCCTTCCCGCTCAGAGGGGGAGCGTCGAAGCGCGCCTATGCGCCGTGGGCGCCGACCCTGCTGGTCGACGGCGTCCGTGACACCTACTGGGTGCCCCTGAAGGTCGATCTGAAGAGCCTGGTGTGGAGCAAGCGGGGCACGCCGAGCAGCGACCGCCGCTGGTGCGTGGGCCTGGCGTCGCAGGCCACGTCGGGCTGGCCGGGCACGGACTGGATCGAGGACATCCTGCTGCACCGGTCGGGCCCGCAGGTCTACGGCCAGTGGGCGACGGGACAGCTCCACTGGAACCGCAGCCCGGTCCGGGAGGCGTTCACCACCTGGGCGTCGCTGCTCGGCAGGCGTTCCGCGGACTCGATCCGCCGGTCGCTGACGACGTCGTACATGGGCCCGTCGGACGGCAGGGACGGACAGCCGCGCGGCCTGCTCAACTCGATGGACTGCGCGCACGAGCACGAGAACGCCTACATCCGGTACGTGTACGCGAGGACCCCCGTCCGATGGGAGCCGTCGGCGCGCTATCTGCCCGGGCCGAGCGAGTACGACGGGGCGTACGAGGTGTCCGGCGACATGGCCGCCGTGTTCAAGGACAGCGACGCGGCGCAGGAACTCGTCGACGAGCTCTCCGGGCCGAAGGGCCGCAGCCTGTGGATGCGGACGGCGGGCACCGCCGTCCGCCCGCTGTTCCCCTCGGAGCAGGACCCGCAGCCGCAGGACGAGATCGGCAAGGAGGTGGCGCATCAGCTCTCCGGACAGAACGGCCAGGCCACGGAGCTCTGCTTCGACGCCTCGGACGTGATGCCTCCGCAGCTGCGGGACGCCTTCTACCGGGCGGTCCTGAAGTACTTCGACAACTACCAGACCGGCCCCGGAGAGCTGACCGCCCTGCTGGACGAACTGGATCAGGTGCAGTCCAGGGTGAAGGGGGCGGACCGGACCGGGCCCCCGCTGGACGGGATCTGCGCGCACCCGGCGTCCCAGCGGTCTGGGTGACCGCCGGGGGATGCCGTACGGACGGCGCCGGGCTCGCGGGGCGCGGCGTGCGCGGGGGCTGGAGCCCTAGCGCAGCTCCTCCGGGCAGGGGGTGCCGCGGGGCAGCTGGTAGAGGGCGGCGAGCCGGTAGGTGCCGGGGCGCGGGGCGAGGAGTTCGGTCCACCGGTCGCCGGCCGTGTCCTCGGCGGTCTCCACCAGACAGCCGTTGACGTTGTCGTACGTCTTCGGCAAGCCGTTGGCGCTCTGCTTGGACTCCTCGGTCTCCTGCGGCGGCTGCACGGCCTTGCCGTGCTCGTCGACGAGGCCGAGCCAGGGCGAGTACGAGACCCGGATGAGCACCCGGCCGGGCCGCTTCACCTCGATGGTCAGCTCGCCCTGTTCGGCGCGGTCGACGACGGCGGGCGGATCGGCGAGCGGGGTCGCGTCGGTGACCTGGAACAGCCGCCAGTTGGAGTCGCCCCAGATCTGCCGCAGGTACGGCTGGCCGCGCAGCACGAGCTGACGCTCGCGTTGACCGCCGTCGCCGTCCGGTTCGCCCGCCGGCAGCACGACGTAGTGGACGGCCCAGCGCTGGAGCCACTCGTGGTAGTTCGCGGAGTTGAGCGTGTCGTCGTAGAAGAGCGGGTTGCGCTCCATGTCGGCCTGACGGTTCCACCCGCGGGCGAGGTTCACGTACGGGGCGAACGCGGAGGCCTCGCGGTGGCTGCGGGCCGGGACGATCTCGACGCGGCCCTTCTCGGCGTGCGTCTTCTGCAGCTGGTTGATGAGGGGCGCGAGCTCGCGCGCCCCCAAGGCCTTGGGCGTGGTGTGCACGATGTCGTCGACGGTCTTGATCCCGATCCACACGGTGAACCCGGTCAGGGCGACGACGAGGGCGTACCACTTGCGGGAGCGCGGCACGGTGTACGGGAGGGCGGCGACCAGGGCGACACCGGCGAAGAGCATCGCGAGCCGGGTGATGTTGGAGCCGATCTGCGAGCTGATCAGCCAGGTGAGGAGCACGGAGATGGCGTACACACCGGCGGTGAACCGCACGGTCGCCCAGTCCTTGGGCGAGAGCGCCAGAACCAGCACCGCGAACAGCACCGGCAGCAGCATGGACCAGAAGGACATCGGCTGCGTACCGGAGAAGGGGAACAGCAGGGCGGACAGGCCCACCACCACCGTGGGCGCGAGGCCCAGGGCGTACGCCCCCGGCCGCCGCTTCTCCAGGAACAGCGCGACCGCGATCAGCCCGACGAACAGCCCGGCCACGGGTGACGAGGCGGTCGCCAGCGCGGCCAGCGGCGCCGCGACGGAGGCCTTGGCCCAGCGCCGGTGGCGCCACCGGTACGGCCAGCAGAACACCGCGGCGACGGCCGCGAGCGCGAACATCGTGCCGAGCCCGAACGTCACACGGCCGGACACGGCGTTGCACCACAGCCCGAACACACCCGCGAGCGCGGGCCACAGGGGCTCGCGCACCGCCCGGCTGCGGACCAGCACGAGCGTGAGCAGTCCGGCGGACGCCGTGCCCGCGAGCATCATCGTCGTCCGCACGCCGAGCAGCGACATCAGATACGGCGACACGACGCTGTACGACACCGGGTGCATACCGCCGTACCAGGCGAGGTTGTACGCCGAATCGGGGTGCCGCCCCACGAACTCCGCCCAGGCGTCCTGCGCCGCCAGGTCACCGCCACTGTTGGCGAACGCGAAGAACCAGACGACGTGCAGGACCGCCGCGAGGGCGGTGATGGCGAGGACGGGGCGCTCGGCCGACCGGTCCACGAGGTCCTGCAGGAACCGGCGTGCCCGGCCGGCACGCGACGGCTCGCCGTCCGGCACCGGGGGCGACGACGGTATTCGCGGACGCTTCCCCTCGTCGACGTCCGTTCCGGTCCCGCCGGCCCGCGTCGGCTCCGCAGTGGCCACTGATGGCACTCCCCGTGTCTGTTCCCTTGTCGGCCTGTGCCGTCCCGGCCGGAGCCAGCCGGACGACGCTAACACGCACCATGCTGGCCGCCCGGGCCCCCGGCAGCCAGTCGTCGGCACGACGGATGTGCCCGCAGGGGCGGCCCCGTCGCGCACCACGGCCGCGGCCCCCGCACCGCTCACGGTACGGGGGCCGCGGCCCACGGCGACTACCCCAGACGGGTCAGCTTGGCGCCGAAGCCCGGCTCCGCCAGGTCCTTCTGGAGGGCCACCGGGACCTCGACGGCGCCGCCGGTGCCGTCGCCGACGCTGAGGACGCCGACCTTCGTGCCCGCCTTCGCCTCGTGCGGCAGCGCCTTGCCGTCGTCGTCCAGCTCCAGCTTCACGGTCAGCCCGGCCCAGCCGACGGCCGACACGTCCTTGGTCGCGACGACCGGCGTGGTCCCGCCGAGCCCGTCGTCGACGACGCCGACGACGTCGCCCTTCTTCACGACGGCCTTCGACTCCAGGACGCCCCGCGCGGCCTGCATCAGCTTGTCGCCCGCGTCGAGCGCGCCCGTCAGGATCGAGTTGTCGCGCGCGGCCGGGGGCTGCGCGAGGACGGCGCCGACGACGATCTGCGTCGTGCCGCCGATGTCCTGGCGCGCGGCGAACATCAGGTTGCCGCCCGCCTTGGTGGTCGTACCGGTCTTGATGCCGATGACGCCGTTGACGGGAACGAGGCGGTTCCAGTTCGGCTGGTTCTTGCCGTTGATGTCCTTGTAGGAGGGCATCCGGACGACCTCGCGGAACAGCTTGTTCTCCATCGCCTTCTTGGCCAGCTTGACCTGGTCGACGGCGGTGCTCACGGTGCTCGCGGTCAGACCCGACGGGTCGGTGTACGTCGTGTTGGTCATGCCGAGTTCCTTGGCCGTGGCGTTCATCTTCTTGACGAACGCCGCCTCGGAACCCGCGTCCCAACGCGCCAGCTGACGGGCGATGTTGTTCGCGGACGCAAGCATGATCGCCTGAATGGTCTCGCGCTGGGTCAGCTTCTGGCCCTTGGTCACATCGACCGTGGACTCGCCGGCCGACACCAGCTTGGCGTCGTCCTCGGCCTTCTGGTCCATGGTGATCAGCGGCCCGTCGGTGCCGTCCTTGACCGGGTGGTCGCGCAGCACGATGTACGCGGTCATGACCTTGGCCACGCTCGCGATCGGCACGGGCTTCTGCTCGCCGGAGGAGCCGAAGGTTCCGATGCCGTCGACCTCCATCGCGGCCTGGCCGGCGCTCGGCCACGGGATGGACGGCTTGTCACCGGAGAAGACGAAGGTCTCGTCGGCCGTGAGCGACAGCGTCGGCGCCGGCAGCGGACGGACCGCCTGCACGATCGCGAGGACGACCACCAGGAGCGCCAGCAGCGGCGTCCAGATCTTGACCCGGCGCACGGCGGTGCGCAGCGGAGTCTCCGGAGGCGGCGGCGTGTTCGTCAGCTCGGCGAGCAGATCGAGCGGCGGCCTCGGCGGCAGCGGCTGCTGCGTGGTCTTCTCCGGCCCGACGTACGCCTTGGGCCCGGCCGGCGGGGCGGGCTCCTCGGCCACGGGCTTCTTCGGCGCAGCGGGCTTCTCCGGCGCGGCCGGCTGCTTCGGCGGCGCGGGCGCGTCCAACGACTTCAGCGCGACGAACTTGCTGGTCCGCTCGGAGTCGGACTCGGCACCGGGCTTCCCCTTGCCCGCGTCGTCGCCCTTCCCGGCAGTGCCGGCACCGTCGGCCTTCCCCGGCGCACCGGTGCCCTGGCCCTTCTCCGGCCGTCCGGTGTCCTCGGCCTTGCCCGCCTTCTCGGCCCAGCTCGGCTTCCGGGTCTGCTCGGCCTTGCCGGCCTGCTCCGCCTTGCCGGCCTGCTCCGCCTTGCCGGCCTTGTCGCCGATCTTCAGCATCGTCGTCGGCTGGTCGACGGGCGGCTTCACGGCCCGGAAGATGGCAGTGGCCTGGTCGACGGCACGCCGGTCGCCCTTCTCGGCGTCCGGACCGGACTTCCCGGCGGGCGCCTCGGCCTTGGCCGCGGGCACGTCGGGCTTCTCGGCGTCGGGCTTCTCGGCGTCGGACTTCCGCGAGTCCGCGCCGGGCTTCTCGGCATCCGCCTTCCCGGAGTCCGCGCCGGACTTCTCGGCGGGACCGTCGGACGTCACGGCGCCCGCGCCGGGCTTCTCGGCGCCGGGCTTCTCGGCACCGGACTTCTCGGTGCCCGACTTCGCGGCGTCCACGCCGGACTTGGCCTTCGCGCTGTCGGCATCGGCGGCGCGGTCCGCATCGGCCGCATCGGCCGTGGGGCCGTCCTCGGCCGACGAGCCGTAGGCGGAGCCGTCAGCGTCGTCCGCCTCGTCCGTCGACCTGGCGGAAGCTTCCTTCGGCTCCCCCTCGCCGTTTCCGTCGCCCGAAATCCACGCGGCGACCGCAGCCTTCAGCCGCGCGTCACCCTCGCCGTCGGCATCGGCATGCGCCTTGCCGTCGGCGTCCGCCTTGCCGTCGGCGTCCGCCTTGCCGTCGCCGTCGGCGTCGGCGTGCACGTCGCCGCCGTCGCCGTCATCAGCGCCGTCGCGCCCACCGTCCCCCGAGGCATCCGCCCCGGCCTCCGCAGGCTCCTCGGCCTCGGCGCCCTCGGCGGACTTCGCGCCCCCGGCGGACTCCGTACCGTCCACGGACCGCGGGTCATTCGCGGGCTCTTCGCCCCCCGATGCCCGGGAGGACGTCCCGGCCCCCTCGGATCCCGCACCCCCGGCGGAATCCGTGGAGTCCGCGGACTCCGTGGGGTCCCCTGCGTCCGGAGAGGACTTCTCCGGTGCAACCACGGACCCCAGCATCAGCGTCTTCCCGCCCGAAGACCCCGAGTCCTCGGAAGCCGACCCCCCTGCCTCCCCCCGGGAGAACATCGCAACACGCGGGTCATGGTCGCCGTCCGACGACTTCTGCTGCTTCGACCTGTCGGGGGACTCGCCCGCCACCGATGCCTCCTTCATACGCCCCTGCACCGTGTCCTCAACCACTCAAATGCCACGAGATGCCACCCCGAACCCCCCTGGGCTCCCAACAGCCGAAGGGAGCCGCGGACTCCACCGGTCCGCTACATCTACCAGTGTCCTGTGTGCGAGCCCGGCCGACCTGCTAGACGAGAACGACATAGCTACCGGTTCCATGACAAAGCCCCCTCGCACCCTCGACAGACCAATGTGAGAGGGGTCACCCTGTCATTCATCCACGCGGGGAGGCATGGATGGGCAGGAGCCGCAGAACAATTCCGGAGGAGCTTCTGCTGCTCGCTCTGGACCCGACCACGGGTACCACAGCGCAGCCGCAGTCGCTCGACCTCGGTCTGGCCGGTGCACAGCTAGTGGAGCTGGCGCTCGCCGGACGGATAGCCCCAGACGGGGATCGTATCGCCGTGGTCGTGCCACGGCCGACAGGAGATCCGACATTGGACTGTGCGTTGGAACTGCTCCGCAGGCGCGGGGCACCCGTACGCGCGGTGCACTGGATCGGCGGGCCCCGCCTGGGGCTGCGCCAGACGTATCTCTCGCATCTGGAGCGGTGCGGCATGGTGCATGCCGTGCCCGGCCAGATGTGCGGGGTACTGCCGACGACTCGCTACCAGGCGACGGACACGGCGATCAGCCGGGAGATCAGGGCCCGGCTGGATTCGGCGATCCGCACCGGCGTACCGCCGGACCCGCGGACCGCGGCGCTCGCCGCGCTGGCCCACGCGGTCGGCCTCGGCAAGCACCTCTACCCGGGCAACGAGGGGCGCTCATCGCGTTCCCGGCTCCGGGACCTGATCAGGCACGACCCCATGGGCGGACTCGTGGCGCACGCCGTGATGGACGTCCAGAACGGCGCGGCGGCACAGCCACGCCGGAGCCCGGCCCCCGGCAGCCGCCAGGGAGCCAGGCCCGCAGCGGCCCAGGACAGGGTCCCGCTGCAACCGCACCGCGGGTCCATGGCACGCGCCGTGGCCCACTGAACCCCCCTCACAAGCACCGCAGTCCTCCGACCCGGTTCGGGAGCCGCTGGGCCGCGCGGGGCGATGACCGGGACCGTCGGGACGACGGCTCCGGGCCGCCGCCCCGCGCGGCCGCGTTCCGCCACGCCGGTTCGCGAACGCCGCGGGCGCCGGCGCCGCCGTCGGTGCTGTCGGCGCTGTCGGTGCCGCCGATGACACCGAAGACGTGGTATCCAACGGAACTGCCGAGCCATCAGCCGCATATCCGTTGTTTTCCAGCGGTAGAAAGCCCTTTGGTGGCAATCTGCTGAACAGCAGATACGCATAGTTGCGGGCACGTTGTGGACGGCGGGCGGAATGCCGGCGGTCGACGGCGAGCAGCAGCAGTGAGCCGGAGGTGCACGTTCCGTGGCGTCCAATGTCAATCCCACGGTGAGGCGACGCCGATTGGGCCAGGAGCTGCGCCGGCTCCGTGAGCTCAAGGGCATGACGGCGGAGGAGGTGGCGGAACGGCTGCTCGTCTCCCAGTCGAAGATCAGCCGGCTGGAGAACGGCCGCCGCAGCATCAGCCAGCGCGATGTGCGCGACCTGTGCGGGGTGTACGAGGTCGAGGACCACCGGATCGTCGAATCGCTGATGCAGATGGCCAAGGATTCCCGCCAGCAGGGCTGGTGGCATTCCTTCGGCGACATTCCGTACAGCGTCTACATCGGCCTGGAGACGGATGCCGCGTCCCTGCGCGTCTACGACCCCCAGGTCGTTCCGGGCCTGCTGCAGACGCGGCCCTATGCCGAGGCGCTGATCGCGGGCGCGCTTCCGGAAACCGCGCAGAGCGACGTGGAGAAGCGGGTCCAGGTGCGGATGCGCCGCCAGGAGCGGATCAGGGCCGAGGAGAATCCGCTGCGCCTGTGGACGGTGCTGGACGAGGCGGCGCTGCGCCGCGTCGTGGGCAACCGGACGCTGATGCGCGAGCAGTTGGAGCACCTGGTCGAGCAGTCGCTGCTGCCGCATGTGACGGTCCAGGTCATTCCGTTCCACATGGGCGCCCATCCGGGGCTGAACGGCCAGTACGCGATTCTGGAGTTCCCGGACGCCGCCGATTCCAGCGTGGTCTACATCGAGGGCGTCACGAGCGACCTTTATCTGGAGAAGGCGAACGACGTCCAGAAATACAGCGTCATGTACGAGCATTTGCGGGCGCAGGCGCTGAACGTGGACCAGTCGCGGCAATTCATCGCCAAGATCGCCAAGGAGTATGCGAGGGAGTACGGCCACGGCGAGCGCGGCGACGACTTCGAAGGACTGGGTGGGATCGGCTGATTAAATGCACCCTGGAGTCATGGGAACGCTCCCAGCGGGAAGGCGCCGCACGGTACACCTTCGCCACATCGGGGCGGAAGACCCCCATGGAATATGCCATCCGGTTGAGTGAATGGCCGCTTCGCGCCTCGAGGCGGACGAGTAGCGTCGATCACGCCATCAGGCAGCACTCGACATCAGCTCGACAACAGTTAGGCCGGAACAGTCATGGCAATTCACCAGGGCGCCACCGACTCGTGGACGAAGTCGTCGTACTCCACGGGCAACGGTGCGTGCGTCGAGGTCAAGTCCCCCGTTCTGCACGCGATCGCCGTGCGTGACTCCAAGGCCCCCGAGGGCCCGTCCATCGCCTTCACGCCGGACTCCTGGACCGCGTTCGTCGCGCGCTTCAGGCAGCACTGAGGCAGAGGCGACCACAGGACGCCCCTGCACGCACCAGCACCACGGATTGAGCCCTCTCGACTGGCCCGCCGTCCCGGCCGAGGGGGCTCGGCTTTTTTCCGGGCCCGGCTTTCCCCAGGGCCCGACGCTGCCCGGGCCCGGTCTTCCCCGGGCCCGGCTGTTCAGGGCCGACACTGCTTCCGGCCCCGGCCCCGGCCGCTTCCGGTCACCGGCATCGCTTCCGGCCCCGGCCGCTTCCGGGCTCAGCGCAGCTGGTCCACGTACCGGTCCGTGCCCGGCACCGTGGGGATGAACGGCGCGACCAGTTCCACCCGCCCCGACTCCCCCGCGTGCAGCCCCGTGAAGTGCTCCCAGCACTCGCGCGGGTCGCGCTCCAGGAACCACAGCAGGGTCAGCCGGGTGTCGACCCCCTCGACCTGCTTGACGTAGGTCATCCGGTCGCCGGGCAGCGGGGTCGGCCGGAACATCGTGACCATCGCGGCGGGCGACCCCGCCAGCCGCCGGGGGAGCTCCCTGGCACGCAGCCACTCCAGCAGCTGCGCCCGCTGCTCGGGCCCGTCGGTGTCGATCACCTCGACGACCAGGCCGGCGTAGGGATGGTCGAGGGCGTGCACGTCGCGCGGGCCCGCCGCCCCGTCGCGGTAGACGGTCGCCTCGTGGTCCTGGAAGGCCGTGAAGACATGGGTGCGCTCCTGGTGGACGCGGGCGTCACGGTTGAGGCGCTTGTTGATCGCCACGGTCCACTTCATGTGCTCGTCGTAGCGGCCCTCGGTGATCCAGTACGTGGAGAGGTAGCACCCGGCGGTCACGGGCTGGGCGACTGCCGACTTCTCGGGGTAGCGCAGCAGCTGGAGGTCCCGGGTGGCGACCCAGCGCCGGCCCGCGTACATCCACGGCATGGCCATCGCGCCCGCGTAGTAGTGGTCGTCCTCGTACCAGCGGTTGTACGCGTACTCATGGCCCGGATGCGGCTCGACCATGGTGATCAGGGCATGCCCCGGGCGCACCCCGTAGGGGCCGACGGCGGCCAACTCCGCGTAGACCTCGGGCCGTGTGTCCTCCTGACCCATCACGACTCCCCTTCCTCCCGCCGGCACGGGCACGCGCACCGTCACGCACACGATCACGGGCACGAGCACATGCAGGACCTGAGCGCTCCGCGGGCTCCCCCGGGGCGCTGCACGAGCCTTCCGTCCTCCACCGGACGCCCTTACTCTGACGCCCCGTCAGACAATGCGCCAGTGCCGGGAGGGGACCGAATGCTGCTGAACGGGAAGACCGTCATCGTGTCCGGTGTGGGCGCCGGGCTCGGCCATCAGGTCGCCGCCGCGGTCGTACGCGACGGCGGCAACGCGGTGCTCGGCGCACGCACGGAGGCGAACCTCGCCAAGTCGGCGGCCGAGATCGACCCGAAGGGCACCCGCACCGCGTACCGCACGACGGACATTACCGACGAGACGCAGTGCGAGGCACTGGCGGCACTGGCAGCCGAGCGCTTCGGCCGGATCGACGCGGTCGTCCACGTCGCCGCCTGGGACAGCTACTTCGGCGGCGTCGAGGATGCGGACTTCGGCACCTGGCAGCAGGTCGTCGACGTCAACCTGCTGGGCACGCTCCGGATGACCCGCGCCTGCCTGCCCGCCCTGAAGGAGCGCGGCGGCTCGGTCGTCATCATCGGTACGCAGTCGTCGGTGGCCGCGCCCTCCCAGGTCCGGCAGGCGGCGTACGCGGCGTCGAAGGGCGCGCTCACCTCCGCCATGTACTCGCTCGCCCACGAGGTCGGCCCCCACCGCATCCGGGTCAACACGGTGCTGCCGGGCTGGATGTGGGGGCCGCCGGTCGAGGCGTACGTGCAGTTCACCGCCCACACCGAGGGCGTGCCGGAGGCCGAGGTGCTGGAGCGGCTGACCTCGCGCATGGCGCTGCCCGAGCTCGCCACCGACGGGGACGTGGCGGACGCGGCGGTGTTCCTGGCGTCCGACCGGGCGCGGGCGATCACCGGCCAGTCCCTGCTGGTGAACGCGGGCGAACTGATGCGGTAGCCGCGGTCACTCCAGGTCGTAGTCGAAGGTGTAGGGGAAGGGCGACTCGCCGGGGCGGTAGGTGAAGATGCCGGTGCCGCGCAGCCCGGTGAGTTCTCCGGTGGCCGTTCCCGGCACGACCTCGAAGGAGCACTGCACGGAGCCGTCCTCCTCGAAGGTGCCGCGCTCCTCCACGACGAAGGAGCCGTCCCGTCCGTCCAGCGTGCCGGCCAGCCGCTCCATGCCGGCGAAGGCGCCGGTCTTCTCGGTGCCGTAGACGATGGTGTACTCGCAGGTCGTGGCGGCGGCCTCGATGCCTCCGGAGAAGGTGTTGGTGACGGAGGCGCGGGCGAGCTTCGGGCGTACCCCGTCCGAACCGATGACGCTCTCCTCCCAGTTGGCGTAGCTGATCCGGCCGGTGGTCCTCACGGGCATGGGGGTCCTCTCGATCGGGCCGCACGGCCGGTGCCGCACGGTGCGCGCCCAGCCTGGCGGCCGTACCTGACACCTTCTGTCAGGTACGCGGGACAATCGCTCCATGCGCGCCGACCGGCTCCTGTCCCTGCTCCTGCTGCTCCAGAACCGCGGCCGTATGACCGCCGCCGAACTCGCGGCGGAGCTGGAGGTGTCGCTCCGCACCGTCTACCGCGACGTCGAGGCGCTCGTCGCGTCGGGCGTCCCGGTCCGTACCGAGCGCGGCCCCCTCGGCGGCTACCGCCTGATGGACGGGTACCGCACGCGGCTGACCGGCCTCTCCGACGCCGAGGCGGGTGCGCTCTTCCTCGCCGGCGCGCCCGGCCCGGCGCGGGACCTGGGCTTCGGTGCGGTCCTGGCGACCGCCCAGCTGAAGGTGCAGGCCGCGCTCCCGGCCGGCCTCGCGGACCGGACCCGCCGGGTCCAGGAGCGCTTCCACCTCGATGCTCCCGCCTGGTTCCGGGACGCCGATCCCGTCGCCCATCTGGCCACGGTGGCCCACGCGGTGTGGGAGCAGCGGGTGCTGCGGGCGCACTACCGGCGGTGGCGCGGCGAGGTGCACCGGGAACTCCGCCCGCTCGGCCTCGTCCTCAAGGGCGGCATCTGGTACCTGGTGGCGCTCGCCGACGACGACGTACGCACCTACCGCGTGGCGAGGTTCCTGGCCGTGCACACCACGGACGAGGTCTTCGAGCGCCCGGTCGGGTTCGATCTGGCTGCCCACTGGGAGGAGTCGTCCCGCCGTCTGGAGGCGGCGCTGCACCCGGAGACCGCCCGCCTGCGGATCTCGCCCCGGGCACAGCGGTTGCTGCCCATGATGTTCGGCGCGGCGGGCAGCCGCGCCCTGAAGGGTGCGGGGGCGCCGGACGACGAGGGCTGGGTGCGGGTGGAGCTGCCGGTGGAGACCGAGGCCGTCGCGGTGGGCGACCTGCTCAGACTCGGCGCCGACGCGGAGGTCCTGGGGCCGCCCGCGCTGCGCGCAGCGGTCGCCCGGAGCGTTGCGGCACTTGCGGATCTCTATGCGGCGCAGTCATGACGCCGCGGCACCGCTGTGGGAGTCCTGCCTCCCGGTGCCGCAGAAGGGCTCAGCCCCGGGGATAACGCGCGAGCCACCCCGACACGGAGAGCGCAGGCCCGTGCAGCGCGGCCCCCTGCGTCATCTCCATCGCGAAGTCGTCGGCCAGCTCCAGGATCGTGGCCCGCCCCTCCACCTCGGCGACCCACCCGGGCGTCAGCGCGGTCTCGCCGTGCATCGCCCCGAGCAGCCCTCCGGCCAGCGCCCCGACGGCCACCGAATCCCCGCCGTGGTTGACCGCCAGGCACAGCCCGTGACGGACGTCCTCACCGACGAGGGCGCAGTAGACGGCCGCGGCGAGCACGCCTTCCGCGGCCCCGTCCTCGGCCAGCGCCTCCACCCGCGCCGGCGCGGGCATCCCCTGCCGCACCGCGCCCAGCGCGTGCTGGAGGGCATCGGTCACCGGCCCGTGCCCCGGCCGCGTCCCGAGCAGTCCGAGGGTGCGCTGGACGGCTCCGTCCAGCCCGTCTCCCCGGGCGAGCCCGTGCACGATCAGGGCGTACGCGGCCGCGGCCAGGTAGGCCGTGGGGTGCCCGTGCGTCTGCACCGCGCACTCCACGGCGAGCTGCATCACGAGCTGCGGCTCCCAGCCGACGAGCAGCCCGAACCCGGCGGACCGCAGGGTGGCCCCGATGCCCCTTTCATCCGGATTCTTCGGAATGTTCAGGGTGCCCATGACGTCGTCCCCGAACCCGACGAGGCTCGCCCGGTCGGGGCTGCGACGGGCGTACAGCCACTCCTCGCGGGCCAGCCAGCCGTCGTCCCTGCGCCGCTCGTCGGGCCCCCAGTCGTTCTGGGTGGCCATCCACCGCCGGTAGGCGCGGTGCAGATCGGTCGGAGGGTGCCAGGCGCCGGTGTCACGGCGCACCTGCGCCCGTATCAGCCCGTCGACCGTGAAGAGGGAGAGCTGCGTGGCGGCGGTCACGGCGCCGCGCCGACCGTATGCGGGCGCGAACCTGGTCAGCCCTTCGGCTCCGTGCTCGGCGCGGATCGCGTCCAGCGACAGCCCGCCCACCGGCGCGCCCAGCGCGTCCCCGAGCGCCGACCCCAGGAGGGTTCCGCGGACCCGGCTGCGGAAGTCCTGCTGCTCCGTGCGGCCCCAGACAGCGGTGGCTGCTGCACTCACCGGACCTCCTCCCTGCACGTGTTCCGGTTACGGCCGATCCGGCAGCACTGTAATCGAACGCGAACACGTCTCCAGAGGCGTGCACAGTTTTGTGACCCGCCGCCCTTCAGATCACTTTTGCAACCACTCGCGCCCATTCCGGGGACCATCCGAACTCGCACCAGACGATCTTGCCGGGCGAACGGTCCGCGACGCCCCACTTGCCGGCGAGCGCCGACACCAGCAGCAGACCGCGGCCCGACTCGCCCTCACGCCCCTCCCGGTCCCGCGATTCGTCCGGTACGACATGGGGCTCGCCGTCACCGCTGTCGTGGACCTCGACCCGCAGCGCGTCGCGGTACGGGAGCAGCCGTAACTGGAAGCCGCGTCCTGGCGGGGCGCCGTGCAGCAGGGCGTTCGTGGTGAGCTCACTGACGCACAGCAGGATGTCGTGCCGGGCCGGCTCGGGTACGGCCCAGTCCACGAGCGCGGCACGCGTGAACTCCCGCGCGGCGGGGACGGACCGGCGTTCCCGCCGGTAGAAGCGCTCCCGTCCCGGTGGTGTTTCGTCGTTCATGCGACGAGGGTGACGCTCCGTGGCCATGATGGGGCAGTGTGTGAGCCCGTACGGCATTTCTGTACGGGTTCGGTGCGGTGAACGTACGGTCCGAGCTGGGGAGTTGGACCTCATGAACCCCAAGAAGCTGCCTCGCACGAAGAACGCTTCGGCGTTGAAGATGGTGGGTGCGCAGGTCGCCGCCCTGCGGAGGGCGTCCGGACACACCCAGCGGTCCCTCGGCGAACTCGTCGTCGCGAGCGAGGAGACGATCGCCTCGATCGAGCAGGGCAGACGGCCGTTGAAGGAGGACTTCGCGGCGCTGCTGGATCAGGTGCTGGACGGGAGGGGGGTGTTGACGGCGGCGCTGGCGAACATGCCGGAGGTGGACCTGTTCCCACGGTGGGCGGAGGAGTTCATCGACCTGGAGCGGGAGGCTTTGGCGTTGTCCTCGTACCAGAATCAGGCGCTCCCTGGACTGCTCCAGACGGATGCGTACGCCCACGCCGTGTTCCGCAACGAGGTACCCGCTCTCACCGAGGATGAAATCGCTCAACGCGTCGCAGCCCGCTTGCAGCGCCAGGAGATCTTGCAGCGCAAGGAGCGTCCGACCGCCAGCTTCATCATCTCCGAGGTGACCCTCATGGACCGCCTGGGTGGCGACGAGGTGCACTTCGGTCAGTTGCGCCACTTACGGGACTGGGCCGACCTGCCTGGTATCACCCTCCAGGTCATGCCGGTAGGACGCGACTTCCATGCCGGGCTCTCGGGCCCGTTCATCCTCATCGAGACCCCTGACCACCAGCGGGTCGCCTACGTCGAGGGACAGCGAAAGGGCTGGCTGATCGCCGAGCCCGACGAGGTGTCCATCCTGGAGCGCAAGTATGCGATGCTGCGGACACAGGCCCTCAACCACCGGGAGACCAAGGACCTGTTGGACCGGTTGCTAGGAGAGCAATGAGCACCGCACTGCAGTGGTTCAAGTCGAGTTACAGCACCGAGCAGGGCGGCGACTGCATCGAAGTCGCTTACAACTGGCGCAAGTCCAGCTACAGCACCGAGCAGGGCGGCAATTGCCTCGAAGTCGCCCACGAATGGCGGAAGTCCAGCTACAGCGGCAGCGAGGGCGGCGACTGCGTAGAGGTGTCCCCCCACCCCGCCGCCATCCACGTCCGCGACTCCAAGAACCCCGCCGGACCGACCTTCACGGTGACGCCCGCGGCCTGGGCCGCGTTCCTGTCTCCGCTCAGGGAACGACCCTGACGACCGTCTGCTCGTCGCCGAACTTCCACAGGGCGGCGCCGTCCTCCTTGTGCAGGCGGATGCCGCCGGTCTTGGCGCCCGGCGCCGGCTTCGGGGACGAGCCGTCCTGGGCATTGGAGAAGGCGACGTTGAGGCCGTCGACGGCGGTGAAGTAGATGACGTTCTCGATCTGGACGCCGTCGGAGCCCTCGACGGCGGGGCGGCGGTAGGTGACCTTGTAGCTGCCCGCGGCCGGGCTGACGGTGCCCGGCCAGACGGTGAAGCTGCGGGACAGACTGTTGTCGGCGTTCACCAGCCACACCCGGTGCTCGCCGAGCGAGTAGACGACGCGCCTGCCGTCACCGGAGTGCGGCGGCACCGGCGCCTGCGACGGCTTCGGGCGCGAGGACTGGTGGGTGCCCGGCGTCGAGCCGCCGTGCGCGGAGGCGGACGCGGACGGCCGCGGTCCCTGCGCCTTGAGGTCCTCCGGGGCTGCGCCCTTCGCCTGCACGGCCAGGACGGTGACAGCGGCGAGGGCCGCCACTGTCAGAGCGGTGACCGGGGCCCAGGTGGGCAGCCGACGGGCAGACACGCGGGGGTCTCCTCGACTCGATGCTCGGAATTCTGAGAATTCCGAGCATCGTATCGGCATATCAGTCGATCAACGGCAGCAGCTCCGGCAGGTGCCCGTCCGACGCCGCCGCGGACCGCTGCCGCTCCTCGGGGACCTCGCCGTAGACCGTCGTACGGGGGCGGGCGGGGCGGCCGGCGGCGTCCGCGATGGCGATCAGGTCCTGGATCGAGCGGTAGGAGCCGTAGGACGAGCCCGCCATGCGGGAGATGGTCTCCTCCATGAGCGTGCCGCCCAGGTCGTTCGCGCCGGAACGGAGCATCTCGGCGGCCCCCTCGGTGCCGAGTTTCACCCAGCTCGTCTGGATATTGGGGATGAGCGGGTGGAGAAGGAGACGGGCCATCGCGGTGACCGCGCGGTTGTCGCGGGCGGTCGGGCCGGGGCGGGCGATGCCCGCGAGATAGACGGGCGCGTTGGTGTGGATGAAGGGGAGGGTCACGAACTCGGTGAAGCCCTCCACGCCCTTCGCGAGGGCACTGCGCTGGATGCGGGCCAGGGTGCGGAAGTGGCCGAGCCAGTGGCGCGGCTGGTCCACGTGCCCGTACATCATGGTCGAGGACGAACGGATGCCCAGCTCATGGGCGGTCTCGACGACCTCGATCCAGGTCGAGGCGGGCAGCTTGCCCTTGGTGAGGACCCAGCGGACCTCGTCGTCGAGGATCTCGGCGGCCGTGCCCGGGATGGTGTCGAGCCCGGCCTCCTTCGCGGCCGCCAGCCACTCCCGTATCGACATGCCGGTGCGGGTCGCACCGTTGACGACCTCCATCGGCGAGAAGGCGTGCACATGCATGCCGGGGACGCGTTCCTTCACGGCGCGGGCGATGTCGAAGTAGGCGGTGCCCGGCAGGTCCGGATGGATGCCGCCCTGCATGCAGACCTCGACCGCGCCCACGTCCCACGCCTGCCGGGCCCGGTCGGCGACCTGCTCCAGGGACAGTGTGTAGGCGTCGGCGTCGGTGCGCCGCTGTGCGAACGCGCAGAAGCGGCAGCCGGTGTAGCAGACGTTCGTGAAGTTGATGTTCCGCGTGACGATGTAGGTCACGTCGTCGCCGACCGTGGCGCGGCGCAGGTCGTCCGCGATCCGGCACAGTGCGTCCAGCGCCGGGCCGTCCGCGTGCAGCAGCGCCAGTGCCTCGTCGTCGGTGAGCCCCGTCGGGTCGTCGGCGGCCTGCCTCAGCGCGGCGCGCACGTCGCCGTCGATGCGCTCGGGCACCATCCCGGGCGCGGCCTGCTCGCGCAGGGCCTCCCAGTCGCCGTAGACGACGTCGAAGTCGTCGCGGCGGTCGGCGGTGCGGCCCTCGGTGTCGATGGTGCGGTGCAGATCGGTGCGGCCGCCCGGCGTGAACCCCTCCTCGGGCTCCTGCCAGGGGCGGCCGACGACATCGGCGTCCGGGCGGGCGAGCCCGGTGGCCGGGTCGGCGAGCGCGGTCACGTGCGGCAGCAGCCGCGGGTCCAGCCAGGGCTCGCCGCGCTGCACGAACTCGGGGTAGACGCAGAGGCGTTCGCGCAGCTCGAAACCGGCGGCGGCCGAACGCGCGGCGAGCGCGTCGATCTGCGGCCACGGCCGCTCGGGGTTCACATGGTCGACGGTCAGCGGGGACACCCCGCCCCAGTCGTCGATGCCGGCGCCGATCAGCCGCTCGTACTCGCCGTCGACGAGGTTCGGCGGCGCCTGGAGGCAGGCGCTCGGGCCCATGATGTGCCGGGCGACGGCGACCGTGGCGACCAGGTCGTCCAGCTCGGCGTCCGGCATGCCGCGCATCGCCGTGTCCGGCTTGGCGCGGAAGTTCTGGATGATCAGCTCCTGGATGCCGTGGTAGGAGCGGGCGACACGGCGCAGTGCGAACAGCGAGTCGGCCCGCTCCTCGTACGTCTCACCGATCCCGATCAGCAGACCGCTGGTGAAGGGGACGGAGGAACGCCCGGCGTCCTCCAGGACCCGCAGCCGCACGGCGGGCTCCTTGTCCGGGGAGCCGTGGTGCGGACCGCCCGGCTCCGACCACAGCCGGGTCGCGGTGGTCTCCAGCATCATGCCCATGGAGGGCGCTACGGGCTTGAGCCGCTGGAAGTCGGTCCAGGTCATGACGCCCGGGTTGAGGTGCGGGAGCAGCCCCGTCTCCTCCAGGATGCGGATCGCCATCGCCCGTACATAGGCGATGGTGTCGTCGTACCCGTGCGCGTCCAGCCACTCGCGGGCCTCCGGCCAGCGGTCCTCCGGCTTGTCGCCGAGCGTGATCAGCGCTTCCTTGCAGCCGAGTTCGGCGCCGCGGCGGGCCACGTCCAGGACCTCGTCCGGGGACATGAACATCCCGTGCCCGGCACGGCGCAGTTTGCCCGGAACCGTCACGAAGGTGCAGTAGTGGCACTTGTCCCGGCACAGCCGGGTCAGCGGGATGAACACGCTCTTCGAGTACGTGATGACACCGGGCCGTCCCGCGGCGGCGAGCCCCGCGTCCCGCACCCGGGCCGCGGACGCGGCGAGGTCGTCCAGGTCCGCGCCGCGGGCCTGGAGCAGCACCGCCGCCTCGGCGACGTCGAGCGCGACGCCGTCGCGCGCCCGCCTCAGCGCTCGACGCATGGCGTTCTCGGTGGGCCCGGTCGCCCCGGCGTGTCCCGTCGGTCCGGTTGCGGAAGTCGTCATCCCCCGAGCATACGAGCGCGGATCAAATGAGTACGGATACCCACTCCTTGCTGCGCAGCCGCACCGATACGCGGCGCGACCTGCCCGATCTACGGTCCTCGCATGACCGAGAACACCACGACCGAGCCGGACGCAGGCTCCGAATTCCTCCGCACCCTCGGGTGTGGCTTCGCCGTGCTCGTCGGCCTGCCGCTGCTCGTCGTGATCGCGTTCGTCGGCCGGCTGATGTGGAATGCGTCGGGCTCGACGGACTACCCCCGCGCCGCGCCCGAGGAGACGGCGGCGCGTGTCTTCCAGCGCTCCCAGGAGGCGTACGACGTGCTCGGGTTCCGGCGCACCGTCGAACCCGGTGTGGAGAAGGTCGGCGTCAGCCCGGAGAACACCCTCGACTCGTCGTACTGCTACTCGGGGGGCCCGCTGGGGCTGGACGACAAGACCGTCGACGGCGCCTACAGCATGAACCACAGCTGGGCGCTCGACCATGTGACCGCCAAGCAGGCCGTGCCCGCCCTGCGCCGGCTGCACAAGCACCTGGAGGACACCGGCTGGACGGTGACCTCCTACCGCGAGGCGGTGTCGGGCGACATGTGGGAGCTCTTCGTCCAGCGGAACGACGGCGAGGAGCGCATGTCCTTCACCTGGTACGCGGACCGCGGGTACTTCACCGGCGGCGCCTCCGGCCCCTGCGCCTACGACCCCGGCTGGAAGGACGGCGACGGCCTCTCGGGCGAGGACGAGCGGCCGCCGGCCCTGGGGCCGTCCCGGAGGGGCTAGGGGTCTTCCGCGGGATGGTGTCACGTTGCGCGAGGCTCTGAAGTTACACACCTTCGCTGTCGAGCCACTGAACTGTGGATGCTTGATCGAGGGGCACGTCGGCCATGGAGCGCGCGACGAGGAGTTGCTCGGCGGGAAGATCGGCCCGGCGACGTCCCGCACCCGCCCGTGCTGCTTGTCTTCAACCACGTCGGCGGCCGCAACCCCAACCGCACCATCCCGGCGCCTGGTCGAACCCACCCGCCATCTGCGGGAGGGGGCAGCGGTACGAGGACCACCCCTTCCACAAGGGATACGTGCCGCCGGGAGAACGGTGGCGTTGACACCGAGCGAGAACTGAACCGCCGTCTGTCGTGGCGAGTCTGCGGTAGCGGATGAGGGCGCAGGCGATGCTGGTGACGGTCATGAAGTAGCCGGCCTTGGCGCTTTGATGCCATGTCTCACAGCTGAGTGTTCTCCGGCCAGATGTCGACCCGGTCGTGAATCTTCCACATCAGGTCCGAAAGACCGTCCGTCGCGTTCCTCCGCCCAGAGTTCGCCAGCGCTGCCCAGCAGTATCCGTCTGCGGTCCGTGACAGCACGGACGTCGTGCCGGCCAGCCATCCGGAGTGAGACCACGTCCCGTCGCTTCCCACGTACCAGCCCAACGCGTACCCGTCGGACCCCGCCAGCCCTGAAGGGGTGGTCATCAAGGTGATGTACTCACTGGAAAGGATGTCCGCAGGTGCGGCAAAACCGTCCACGTGAACCGCGAAGCGCAGCAGATCGCTCACGTTGGCCAGCCATCCGCCATGGGCGTCCATCCGACTCACCCGGATGCCGTAGGGGTCCAAGCCGTCAGGGCCGTAGTACGTGACCTCATACCGATGCTTTTCCGCTTCGGTGTCCCCAGCGATGAACATGGCCTGCGCTCCACAGGGCAGCAGGACGTTCTGCCGGACGTACTCCTCGTACGTCTGGCCGGTCACTTGCTCGATGACCCGGCCCAGAACGCAGTAGCCGAAGTTGGAATACGCATACTTGGTTCCCGGAGCGTTACTCAGGGAGCGGTTCTTCAATACCCAGGAAATCAACTCGCGCGCACTGAGCCCATAATTGGTGTACATCGGGTCGTTTGCGTCGTTGGGCCAACCGCCGCTGGAGTGCTCCAGCAACTGACGCACAACGATGTTCTCGACCTGCGGATCCGTCGGAGTTCCCAGCGCGCTGAGGTAGCCGTTGGGTCCGAAGACCAAGTGCTGCAGATCTACTCTCCCTTCAGCAGCGAGTCGCAGGACGGCCACCGAGGTGATCGGTTTGGAGATGCTGGCTATGCGGAACAGATTGGCTGGCGATGCTGGTGTCCCGCTGGCCTTGTTCGCGACCCCGGACGACGCCATGTAGACCAGACGACCGTTCTTGGCCACCGCCAGCGCCATACCGGGGATGTCGAAGTCCCTGAGGAAAGTCGCCGCAAGCCCGGGGACGACGGACGCGGCGTTCCGCTGCTCCCATATGGGGTTGAATCGCGGCACGGCGCCGGAGCCGCGGCCCGCCGAGTAGGCGCCAGTGGCGATTGGCCGCCAACCTGCGTTCGTCAGCCTGAGCCGGTCGGCCTCGTAATGGACTGTGTCCTTGCCGTGCCCCGCCTCGGCGGGCATCCCCGGTGCCTTCTCGAAGAGAGCAACGAACTCGTCAGTGTTGCCGGGCGTGTAGCCGCTGACGCGCACCGGAAAGCGTCCGAGCTGAACCTGGCGGTCGAAATCGGACTGATAGACGCGGCTCGGTCCCACGACGTCCCAGTCCCGCCCATCGGATTCGACCCAGATCGACGAGAAGCGGGTGATGTAGGTGAGCGGTGCAGGCGGCGGCACTTCGGGATTGGGCTCAAGATTGCGATAACAGCCTATGTCCGCGACGCGATAGCCCTGGAGCCGGACCTGGCGGAGATGCTCGGCGAGGTTGAGGATGTGGAAGTCGTGCCGGCAAGCCCATGACGGACCGTCCGCCTTCTCCCAGATGGCGGCGAAGAACGTCTCACCGGCGACGTTGTACCCGTTGATCCGCACGGGGCGGTACCCCAAGACCTTGCGTTCGTCGAAGACACGTTGGAAATCGGCGGCTCTGATCATGTGCTGCGTCCACTGTGCGGACGCACTGTACGCCCCGTGCCCAGGTTCCCAGATCGCAGAGAAGCGGGCTTGACTGTTGACCTCGTAGCCGCAGACCTCGACAAGCCGCAGATTCCTGTCGACGGACAGAGCCCGGAACGCGTCACGGTACTGCTGCTCGGTGAGGTCGATTCTGACTTCCACGGGGGTCATCGGATCACTCACAAGAAGGTGGTCTGCTGCGGAGCCGGTCAGAGCGTCAATCGCGCCTGTTCCAGGAAACGTCCGATGTGGAGCCTCGTTCGCTTGGCCCAGCGATCTCGTCGGAGACGAACAGGATCGCCGGTTAACTAGAAGCGCCACGATCAAGGCTGGTGGCGCTCGTGCTGGTGGTGGCGAAAACATGAGAACTCACCAAGTCCGATGCTATTGCTCTCACCCGGCAGGCGCCACTCATGTGGCGTCGGGACGTCGGATGGGGGGCGCTCCGGTGCAGCCCCGCGACCCGAGGACCGCCACTCCGATCGCAGCCAGGACGCACGGCTGCCCGTCGCGGCCACGCTCTGTTGTCACGAGGCACACCAGGCGCACGTCGGCACCGGCCGCCTGCAGGCGTTCAGCACCGCTCACTGCCACTTCGAACACGGTCTCTTCCACGACCGCCGCTGGAACGGTATCCAGCAGCTGCCGGCTTCGGCCGCAGGCCGCGACTGCGAGGACGAAGACCCCGGGGCGCTCTGGTGACCGTCATCGTTCTCACCAACTGCCCCGCAAGCCTGCGCGGCTTCCTGACCCGCTAGCTCCTGGAGATCTCCGCCGGCGTCTTCATCAGCAACCCGTCCGCACGCGTACGGGACCTTCCATGGGAAGAGGTCCAGCAATACGCCGGACAGAGGCACGCCCTCCTGGCTCACGCCACCAACAACGAACAGGGGTACACCTTCCGTGTGGCTCTGCCCTCCGATCATTACGTGACCTCGATGACGTATGGTGCCGACCGCCGCCAGGCCGGCCGGGCTCACGATCCGGTTGATCACCGAACCGGGGAGGGAACATGACCGAGGGCCGGGAAACGGATACGGTCGCCGAGAGACCGGTGGAGCTGGCCTACCGGCCGACCGTCGGCGAATTGGCGTCCGGGCTGCGGGCACGCGCGAGGAGCACCGGCTCGGGACGCCTGCAGCGCGGTGCGCTGGTCTGGACGGTGGCGGTCACGACCGTCGGTGCCCTGTTGTCGGCGGCCGGCTCCGACCACCGGGACAGACCGTGGCCGCTGTATGCGGGGGTGGTGTTCTCCGTCGCCTTCATGACTGCGGTGCCGTGGTTGCAGGCGCGCCGCCTCCACCGGCTCGCCGAACGGCAGGGGGACATCTGCGGGACGGTCGACGACACCGGGGTCCGGCTCACCACCGCGCACAGCTCGGCCAGCCACGACTGGCACCTCTACTCGCGCTATGTCGAGACGCCGGAGCTGTTCGTGCTGCTCAGCGCCGACAAGTCCGCCGTCGGCTTCGCCGTCCTGCCCAAGCGGGCCGTGGCGGACCCGGAGGAGGTGGACCGGCTCCGGGCGGTCCTCGACCGGCGGCTCGTGCGCGCGGACGACGCCGAGGCGCCCGGAGTCCCACGGAGCCGGGGCCGGGCCGTCGGCCGCGGGGTCGGCTCCGTCGGACTGTTGCTGCTGGGGCTGCTGCTGTTCTTCCTCGCCTTCGCCGCCGTCCAACGGGCCACGCACCCGGGCCACTTTCCAGGGATCCAGAACAACACCGCCCCGATATCGGCCGTCATGCTGGGGCTGGGGGCGCTTGCGGTCGCCGGGGCTTGGTGGCTCGTACGGCGGATGAGGGCCATGCGGATCGTGACCGCCGTGCTCGCCGTCCTCGTCCTGCTGGCCGGTGGCGCCGCCCTGTACCGCGTTGGGCCGATGCTCCACTGCTGGGGCTCGGACCGGATCGCCCGCGAGCCCGAGGGCGCCTACGTCTGCTACGACTTCTGAGCGGGCCACGGTCTCCGAGCGGAGCCCGGTCCGGCAACGCCCGGCGTGATCGGCAAGACACCCCCTAGCTGGAGATACGGCGCGTAGGCGTCCAGCACCCGCAGCACCTCGTCCTCGCCCGCGGGCGGCAGTTGCAGCACGACCTCCTCGATGCCGAGGTCGGCGTAGTGGGCGAGCTTCCCGGGGGCGGGCAGGACCGCGTACGGCACGACCTGGAGGGCGTGCGGGTCACGGCCCGCCTCCTGCCAGGCGGCGCGCAGCACGGGCAGCGACTCGGTGAGGCCGCGCCCGCCGATCGGCAGCCACCCGTCGGCGTACTCGCAGATGTGCGCGAACAGTTTCGGCCCCGCGGCGCCGCCCAGGAGCGTGCGCGGCCCGACGACCGGCCCGCGCGGCTTCTGCACCGGCTTCGGGTGGGCGTGGCTGGCCCGGACGGAGACCCCGAACCCGCCCTCGTACGCCGTGGGTTCCTCCGCCCACAGCGCGCGCATCAGCGCCATCCGCTCCCGCCCGAGCTCACGCCGCGTACGCCACTCGACCCCGTGGTCGGCGGCCTCCTCCACATTCCATCCGAAGCCGACGCCGAGGGTGAACCGGCCGCCGGAGAGATGGTCGAGCGTCGCGATCTGCTTGGCGAGGTCGATCGGGTCGTGCTGGGCGACGAGCGTGATGCCGGTGCCGAGACCCAGCCGCTCGGTGACGGCGGCGGCCTGGCCGAGCGCGACGAACGGGTCGAGGGTGCGTCCGTACTCGGGCGGCAGCGGCCCGCCCGCCGGGTACGGGGTCGTGCGCTCGACGGGGATGTGCGTGTGCTCGGGCAGGTAGAGGCCCGCGAAGCCGCGCTCCTCCAGCTCCCGTGCCAGCCGGACGGGCGTGATCGTCTCGTCGGTCAGGAAGATCGTGGTCGAGATCCGCATCGGCAGACTCCTGGGGGGTGCGACGGGGGTGGGGCTCTTACTACCCGGAGCGGCGACAGGAGTCCACCGGCCCATCCCCTTCCCTTACAAGGCAGTTCACGGCTCACTGTCATTGTTGCGAGCACCACCCATGTCAAAGCCCACTCCGACACCCAGGGGGCATGCATGTGCGAGGACACGCAGGGAACCGGCGCCGACACGGGTTGGGGACGACGCGCTCTCGTCGTGACGGGAGCCGCGGCCGCGCTTACGTTGGGACACGTGAGCTTCGCGCGGGGCGCCGACGGCGCGGCATCGGGCCAGGAGACGAAGACGGTGCGCGGCACCCTTCCCACCGGGTCCCCGGACTTCGTGTACGTGCCGGTGGAGGTGCCGCGCCGGGTGCGCGAGATCCACGTCTCGTACACCTACGACAAGCCGTCCGTCCCGGCCGGTACCGCCGGCAACGCGCTCGACATCGGGATCTTCGACGAGCGCGGCACCGAGCCGGGCGGCGCGGGCTTCCGCGGCTGGTCGGGCGGGGCGCGCACGGAGTTCTTCATCCGCGCGGACGACGCCACGCCCGGCTACATCCCCGGTCCCGTCCGTCCCGGCACCTGGCACATCGCGCTCGGCCCCTACACGGTGGCGCCGCAGGGTCTCTCGTACGAGATCACCGTCACGCTCACCTACGGCGAGCCCGGCACGACCCCGAGGCCGGTGTACCCGCCGGAGCGGGCGAAGGGCCGGGGGCGCGCCTGGTACCGCGGCGACTGCCATCTGCACTCGTGGCACTCCGACGGCCGGCGCACGCCCGCCGAGATCGCGGCCCTCGCCCGCGCCGCGGGGCTCGACTTCATCAACAGCTCCGAGCACAACACCCACTCCGCGCACGCGCACTGGGCCGACCAGGCCGGCGACGACCTGCTCGTCATGCTCGGCGAGGAGGTGACGACGCGGAACGGTCACGTGGTGGCGCTCGGCACCGATCCGGGCACCTTCGTCGACTGGCGCTACCGGGCCCGCGACAACCGCTTCGGCCGGTACGCGCGGGAGATCCGGCGGACCGGGGGCCTCGTCGTCCCGGCCCATCCGCACGCCACCTGCGTGGGCTGCAACTGGAAGTTCGGGTTCGGTGAGGCCGACGCCGTCGAGGTGTGGAACGGCCCCTACACGCCCGACGACGAGGTGACGCTCGCCGAGTGGGACAACACGCTGGTGGCGGCGGCGCGGGAGGGGCGGCGGGACTGGCTTCCGGCGATGGGCAACAGCGACGCCCACCGGGACCCCGACCGGGTGGGGATGCCGCAGACCGTGGTCCTCGCGGACGACCTCACCCGGGAGGCCGTCCAGGAGGGCATCCGCGCGGGGCGCAGCTATGTCGCCGAGTCATCGGCGGTGCAGTTGTCCTTCTCGGTGTCGGGGCCGCGGGGCGAGCACGCCGGCATCGGTGAGCGGCTGCGGGTGGACGCCGACGCGCCGGTCACCGTCCGTCTCGACGTCACCGGCGCACCGCGCTGCACCATCCGCTTCGTCACCGACCAGGGGACGCTCTTCACCAGCGACAACCTGCCGGTGTCCGGGGCGGGGTCCGCCGAGTGGCGGACGACTGCGTCGTACGCGGCGTACGTGCGGGCCGAGCTGCGCCACGACCCGGTGCTCATCGGTGTGCCCGGGCCGATGGCGGCCTTCACCAATCCGGTCTTTCTGGGGGTGTGAGGGCTGGTGGGGGTGGGCGGGGGCCCTGCGGGGCCTTCCCCCGTCCCACCCCTTCCCGCCGTGCGCTACCGGGCCCTTGCCGGGAAGACGAAGAAGCCCTTGTCCGTGGTGAAGTAGCCGTAGCCGGACTGCTTCGTGGAGAGCGGCACGTTGTCGGCGGGGAGGTCCTTGGCGAGGACCTTCTTGGTGCGGGCGTCGACGGCGAGGACCTTTTCGCCGCCGCCGATGCCGTCGCCGGCCGTGGTGCCGTACAGCACGTCGCCGCCCGGGGAGAAGCGCAGCGGGGTCAGCGGGTGTTCGTCGCCGCCCTGCGTCCAGACCTGTGTACCGCCTGCGGGCCTCCACACGGCGGTTCCGGCCTTCGTGGCGGCCGCCGCGAGCTCGTGGTCGGGGGAGAACACCGAGGAGCCCTCGGTGTTGACGGTGTCGGTGGGGTCGTCCTCGTAGGAGTAGGTGGTGGAGCCGCCGATCTGCTTGCCGCTCGCCAGGTCGTAGGTCGCGGTGACCCAGGTGCTCGGCGAGAGGGCGCCGGCGCCCCAGGCGGTGAGGACCCGGCCACCGCGGACGTCCAGGATGCGGAGGGCGCCGCTGGTCCGCTCGTGGTCGTCGTTCAGCTCGACCCCCTTGGGCGGGGTGACGTCCGCGGTGCTCCACACCTTCTTGCCGGTGGCGAGGTCGGACATGACCAGCTGTTCGGGCTCGTCCGTGTAGGTCGTCGCGTTCTCGACGTGGATGGCGTACTTCCCGGTGATCAGGGGAGCGTGTGCCTGGCCGCCGTCGATCTCCTTGTTCCGCGGGTCGAAGGAGCAGCGCGCCATCTCCCCGGAGCAGGTGACGGTGCGGGCCGTGCCGCCGTCGACGGGCGTGAGGCGCAGGCCCGCGTCCCCCGCCTGGTCGACGAAGTAGCCGTCGAGGACGTGGAACTCCGTGTCCGCGTCGTGCTCGGCCTTCCCCAGCAGGGTGCCGTCGCTGCCGTAGACGGTGACCGTGGCCGTCTTCTTCTCGGCGCTCAGCCCGTCGGACTGCTTGGTGCTGGTGGTGCGCACCTCCAGCGCGGGGACGCCGTCGTGCCAGGTCGTGGCGACGACCTGGTCGGCCTTCACCTTCAGGGTCTTGCGCACCGCTCCGGTCTTCACGTCGCGGAACTCCAGCGTCAGCGGTTCCGGTTCGTCGCTCATGTGGAGGGCGCCGGTGGTGCCGTCGACCGGCTCCTTCTCGTAACCGGCCATGGCGTACGTGCCCTTCGCGTCCTTGGCGAAGAGCAGGGCGTCACCGAGGTCGATGGCCTTGGCGGGCGGCAGGCTCCACGCCTGGCGCGCGGCCAGACCGGGTATCGCGGGCCCGCCGTAAGCCGGCCCCCCGGCCTTCGCCCCGCCCTCCTGTGCGGCCGGACCATGGTCCTTGCCCCGGTCGTCGGACCCGTCGCCGCCGGTGGGGCCGCAGCCCGCGACGAGTCCGAGTGACAGGAAGAGCCCCGCAGTTGCCCGTGTGTACTTGTTCATGTCCCCGTTGGTTCCGTGACGTTGCCGATCTTGAACGGTCACAGATCATAGGGACCGCACGAACGCCCTTTGACCATGTCTTGACAACTGCGGGGCGGGGCGGAACCGGGGTCCGGCGGACGGGGGTCAGCCGGGCCAGACGATCGCCTGGAGTTCGCTGTACGCGTGCAGGGCGTAGGAGCCGACGTCGCGGCCGACGCCGCTCCTCTTGAAGCCTCCGAAGGGCGCCTCCAGGTTGCGGCCGACCGTGTTGACGCCGACCCCGCCGGCCCGCAGGCGCCGGGCGACGCGGAAGGCGCGGGCGACGTCGGCCGACCAGACGTAGTCGATGAGGCCGTAGTCGCTGTCGTTGGCGAGGGCGATGGCCTCCTCCTCGTCGTCGAAGGGCACGACCACGACGACCGGCCCGAAGATCTCCTCCCGGGCGACCCGCATGTCGTTGGTGCAGTCGGTGAGGAGGGTGGGGGCGACGTAGAAGCCCCTGCCGCCGGGTACGGACGGCCGCTCGCCGCCCGCGGCCACGTGCGCGCCCTCCTTGCGGCCCAGCTCGACGTACGACTCCACCCGGTCCCGGTGGGCCGCCGAGATGACCGGCCCGACGACCGTGCCCTGCTGCCGGGGGTCACCGATCCGCAACCGCCCGACGTAGCCGGTGAGTTCCTCCACCAGACGGTCGTGGACCGAGCGGTGCACGATCACGCGCGTCGGGGCGGTGCAGATCTGGCCGCTGTAGAAGGAGAACGTCGTGCCGATGCCCTGCACCGCCGCATCGAGGTCGGCGTCCTCCAGGACGAGGGCCGCGCCCTTGCCGCCCAGCTCCATCAGCTGGCGCTTCATTGCGCGTCCGCACACCTCGGCGATGCGCTGCCCGACCGCCGTGGACCCGGTGAAGCTCACCATGTCCACGTCGGGGGAGTCGACGGCCGCCTCGCCGACGCCGACGTCCCTGCCGGACACGACGTTCACGACCCCCGGCGGAGCCCCGGCCTCCGCCAGCGCCTCCGCCATCCGGTAGACCGACAGCGGGTCCTGCGGCGCGGGCTTCACGACCACCGTGTTGCCCATGGCGAGCGCGGGGGCGACCTTGCCCGCCGGGTTGGCCCACGGGTTGTTGTACGACGTGATGCAGGTGACGACGCCGACCGGCTGGCGGACCGCGAGGGCGCCCATGACACCCGCCCTCCCCATGGGCCCCGCCTCGTTGATCTGCGGGGGGAGCGCCGTCTCGGCCGGTTCCAGCGCCCCCTTCGCATACCGCCGGAAGCGCGCGACGCCGACGCCGACCTGCATACCGCGCGCGGTGCCGGTCGTGGCACCGCTCTCCGCCTGGGCGAGGTCCGCGTACCCGGCGAAGTTGCGCTGCATGACGTCCGCGGCCCGGTCGAGGATCGCGGCCCGCTCCTCGGGCCGGGTCCGCGACCAGGTCGCGAAGGCCTCCCGCGCGGCCCCGGCCGCCTCGTGCACCTGCGCACGGCTCGCCTCGGGGGCGAGCCCGACGGTGTCCTCGGTCGCCGGGTCGACCACCGCGTAGTGGCCGGCGTCGGGTTCGACCCACTCCCCGCCGATGAACAGCCGCTGCGGGTCCCGGGTCAACGGGTGCTCACCGTCCTCGTGTCGCGCCCCGAGCGCAGGACCCGGCCGGGCGTGGCGCCGGTGACGACGTCGTCGCGCATCGCCTCGACACCGCCGACCCACACCGCCGTCACACCGATCGCCCTGGAGTCCAGGCGCGGGCTGTCGCCGGGCAGGTCGTGGACGAGCGTGGCCTTGCCCGCGTCGATGCGCTCCGGGTCGAACAGGACCAGGTCGGCGTGCCAGCCCTCCTGGATCTGCCCGCGCTCCCGCAGCCCGAACAGGCGCGCGGGGTCGTCGGTCAGCATCCTGACCGCCCGTTCCAGGCCGACCAGCCTGCGCCCGCGCAGACAGTCGCCGAGGAAGCGGGTGGTGTACGGGGCGCCGCACATGCGGTCCAGATGCGCACCGGCGTCGGAGCCGCCCAGCAGGACGTCCTCGTGCTCCCAGGTCCCGCGGCGCAGCTCCCAGCTCGCCGGGTCGTTGTCGGTGGGCATCGGCCACAGCACCGTGCGCAGCTCGTCCTCGGCGCATATCTCGACGAGGCACTGGAAGGGGTCCTGGCCGCGCTCGGCGGCGATGTCCCCGACGACCCGTCCCGTGAGGCCCTTGTTGGCCTCGGAGTACGTGTCCCCGATGACGTACCGCCCGAAGTGCGCGAGCCGCCGGAAGACGCCTGCCTCCTTGCTGTCCGCGCGGCGCAGCATCTCGGCACGGACGTCCGGGTCACGGAGCCTGGCGATCCGTTCCGGCACCGGCAGCCCCAGGATCTCGCCCCAGCCGGGGATCAGGTTGAGCGCGCAGAAGGTGCCGAGGGACATGTTCATGGGGGTGAGGATCGGCATGGTGAGCGCGACGATCCGGCCGCCGGCCTTGCGGGCCCGCTCGCTGGGGACCAGCTGCCGCGGGACGCGCTCGGGGACGGCCGCGTCGATCGTGAGGACGTTCCAGTTGAGCGGGCGGCCGGCCGCGGCGCTCATCTCCACCAGCAGGTCGATCTCTTCGTCGCCGAACTGGTCGAGGCAGCCAGCGACGATCGCCTCCAGCTGGGTGCCCTCGTGCTCGCCGACCGCCTTCGACAGGGCGAGGAGTTCGGCGGGCTCCGCGTGCCGGGAGGCGACGGGTTTGCCGTCGCCGTCGGAGTGCGTGGCGGACTGCGTGGTCGACAGGCCCCAGGCGCCCGCGTCCATGGCCTCGTGGAGGAGCCGGACCATCCGCTCCAGCTGGTCCGGCGAGGGCCGGCCGCCGATCGCGTCAGGACCCATGACGTACCGGCGCAGCGCGCAGTGCCCCACCATGAAGCCCGCGTTGACGGCGATGCGGCCCTCCAGGCCGTCCAGGTACTCGCCGAAGCCGTGCCAGTTCCAGGGCGCACCCTGTTCGAGCGCGACCAGGGACATGCCCTCGACCTTGGACATCATCCGGCGGGTGTAGTCGGCGTCCTCGGGGCGGTCCGGGTTCAGCGGTGCGAGCGTGAAGCCGCAGTTGCCGCCCACGACCGTCGTCACCCCGTGGTTGAGGGACGGGGTCGCGTAGGGGTCCCAGAACAGCTGGGCGTCGTAGTGGGTGTGCGGGTCGACGAAGCCGGGGGCGAGGACGAGCCCGGTGGCGTCCTCGCTGGTCCCGGCCTCTTCCTGTACGGTGCCGGGCCGGGCGACGACGGCGATGCGGCCGTCGCGTATGCCGACGTCGGCGCTGTAGGCGGGCGCGCCCGTCCCGTCCACGACGGTCGCGCCCCTGATCAGATGGTCGAGCATGTCGGCGGACCCCCTAGGCGGCCTGGCGGAAGCGCGTCGTCCGGTGCACCGGATCGGTGTCGATCTTCGGGATCACGTGCTCGCCGACCAGCTTGATCGTCTGCAACGTGTCCTCGGGCGAGATGCCGATCGGCAGGCCGAAGCTCAGCTGGTCGGCGCCGGCCTGCTCCCAGCGCTTGCACTGACGCAGCACCTCGTCCGGGTCGCCGCAGATCAGCAGCTCCTCGGCGATGAGCAGTTCGACGATCTCCTCGTTGAACTCGGGCAGCGTCTCGGGCCACACGGGGAAGCCCTCGGGGCGCGGGAAGGTGTCGTGGTAGCGGAAGACGAGGGACTGCAGATAGTTCAGTCCGCCGCCGGCCGCGATCCGGACCGCCTCCTCGTGCGTGGGCGCGCAGATCGCCGTCGACGTGACCATCACGTTGTCGTTGACGAAGTCGCCGACCGGCTCGGCCTTGGCGATGTTGCTCTTGTACTGCTCCAGCACCCACTCCATGTCGGAGACCTTCTGAACGCTGAAGCCGAGCACGCCGAGGCCCTTGCGCGCCGCCATCGCGTACGAGGGCGGGGACCCGGCCGCGTACCACATGGCAGGGTGCGACTTCCCGTACGGCTTGGGGAACACCTTGCGCGGCGGGAGCGACCAGTGCTTGCCCTGGAACCCGGCGTACTCCTCCTGGAGCCACATCTTCGGGAACTCGGCGATGGTCTCTTCCCAGATCTCCTTGGTGTGGTTCATGTCCGTGATGCCCGGCAGGAAGCCGAGTATCTCGTGCGAGCCGGCGCCGCGCCCGCTGCCGAACTCGAAGCGGTTCCCGCTGAGGTGGTCGAGCATCGCGACCTTCTCGGCGACCTTGACGGGGTGGTTGACCTGGGCCAGCGGGTTGAAGATCCCGGAGCCGAGGTGGATGCGGTCGGTCGCGTGGGCGAGGTAGCCGAGAAAGACGTCGTTGGCGGAGAGGTGCGAGTACTCCTCCAGGAAGTGGTGCTCGGAGGCCCAGGCGTACTTGAAGCCGGACTTGTCCGCCTGGATGACGTACTCGGTCTCCTCCATCAGCGCCTTGTGCTCCGCGAGCGGGTCGGTCTCGGCCCGCTTGCCCACGTATCCCTGTACAAAGAGCCCGAATTCCAAGGAGGTTCACCGTCCCTGTTCATGTGTCCGACAGCGCCGGGGCGCCGCGGCGGACCACCGGTCCCACAGCTCCGGGGGCCCGTCGCTCATTTCTGACGATCCGTCAGATGTAATGCCGTCGACTGTTGCAGTGCGCCGGTGAGCCGTCAAGAGAAGACGCGGCGCCTTACTGATGAACCGTCAGATGACGCTGACCCCGGCGAGCCAGCCGCCGTCGATCACGAAGGGCTGGCCGGTGATGTACGCCGAGTCCTCCTCGGAGGTGAGGAACAGCGCGAGGCGCGCCACCTCCTCGGGCTGCCCCACCCGCCCCAGCGGCACGAGCTTGCGGTACAGCTCGTCCAGGGCCGCCGAGGTCTCGACGGGGTCCGCGTCGGGGTCGAGCTGGGCGGGGTTGCTCATGGCCGTGTCGATGGCCCCCGGGCACACGGCGTTGACCCGTATCCGCTTGGGCGCCAGCTCCATCGCCGCGACCCGGGTCAGACCGACGATGGCGTGCTTGGTGGCGCTGTACGCACCGACGTACGCCATGCCCGTGAGCCCCGCGTACGAGGCGGTGTTCACGATCGTGCCCCCGCCGGCCGCCTCGATCCTCGGCGCGACGGTCCTGATCCCCAGGAACGCACCGATCTGGTTCACCTGGATGATCTGCTGGAACTCCTCGAGCGGAGTGCTGACGAGTTCGTTGAACCGCAGGATGCCCGCGTTGTTGATCAGTCCGTCGATCTTTCCGTAGTGCTGCTCGGCCGATGCCACGGCCCGCCGCCAGTCGGACTCCTGCCCGACGTCGAGATGGACGTACAGCCCGCCGATCTCCTTGGCGAGGGCCTCGCCCTGGTCGTCGAGCACGTCGCCGAGCACGACCTTGGCGCCCTCGGCGACGAAGAGCCGCGCCTCCTGCTCACCCTGTCCGCGCGCCGCACCGGTGATGAGTACGACGCGCCCGTCCAGCTTGCCCATGCGAGGTCCTCTCCTCTGTCGTCCTCGGTTCGCCCCCCGTCGCGAGCTGCCGCGCCCGCCGTGCCCTGCCGCGCCGGGTGGTGCATCGGCCGCATCCGGCCGTGCTCAGTCGTCGAGGTGCGGGGCCACGTCACGCGCGAACGCCGCCATCTGGTCGGTCAGCTCGCTCCGGCCGCGCGAACGGAACCGGACCTGTATCTGGTGCACTCCCATCGCCGCGTACGCGCGCAGCGACTCGGCCAGCGCCTCCGGGGCTCCGGTGAGGGTGCGGCGCCCGACATCCCAGCCGGGCTTTCCCACATGGAGCGGCTCGGTGATCGCGCCGACGGTGATCGGCGCATCGATGCCCGCCTCCTCCCGCAGCCGCCTCAGCCGGGCGATCTGCTCCGGCAGCCGGTCGCGCGGGTCGCCCTGCGGCAGCCAGCCGTCGCCCTTGAGCGCGGCACGGCGCACGGCGGCGGGCGAGGAGCCGCCGACCCAGACCGGCACATGCGGCTGGGCGGGCCGGGGCCGCTGCCCGAGCCCTTCGAAGGCGTACCGCTCCCCCTTGAACTCGGGGTACTCCTCCGGTCCGAGGGCCGCCTTCAGCGCGTCGACGCTCTCGTCCAGGACCGCCCCGCGGCGCGTGAAGTCGGCACCGAGCGCATCGAACTCCTCGCGTACATGGCCCGCGCCCACCCCGAGGATCAGCCGGCCGCCGCTGAGGTGGTCGACGGTGGCGTACTGCTTGGCCGTGGCCAGCGGATGGCGCAGTCCGACGATCGCGACATGACTGAGCAGCCGGATGCGCGTGGTGAGGGCGGCCAGATAGGAGAGCGTGGCCACCGGGTCGTACCACACCGTGCTCATCGCCGCGGCCAGGCGGCGCGGGATGGCGACGTGGTCGCAGGTCGCGATGTAGTGGAAGCCGGTGCGGTCCGCCGTCCGCGCGATCTCCACGAGATCCTCGGGACCCGCGTCCGTCTCCCAGGACTCGGCGTAGATGGTGCTCTGCGACTGCACCGGGAGCTGCATTCCGTAGAGCAGCCGCCGCGGCACCGGCGGCGGCACGGTTCGTGCCATGGGTACCCGTCCCCTCGCATGAGGTCAACTGACGGACCGTCACCTGCACGGTCGGGGACCCATCGTCGTAGCTGACGGTTCGTCAGGCAAGGGTTGGGGCGCGGGAACCCCGGGCGGGGACGCGGCCGGCGTCGCCCCCGGGGCGTACGCCGCCTCAGCCGGCCTCGAACCCCAGGGCCTGTGCCAGCACGACCGCCTGCTCCAAGTCGATCACGGCCCGCCCGGCCTCCACGGTCAGCGGGTCGAGGGAGGAGAGGTCACTCCCCCGCAGATCCGCCCGGCTCAGCCTCGCCCCGCGCCATGCCGCCCCCGACAGATCGCACCCCGTGACCGCCGCTCCCTCCAGCCGCGCGCCCGTGAGGTCGGCCTCCCGCATCCGCACCCGGTCGAACGACGCCTTCCGCAGATCCGCGCCCGCCAGCCCGACGAACGACCAGTCGCCCCCGCTCACCTCCAGCAGGCCGAAGTCCGAGTCCCGGAAGCCGCTGCCCACGCCCTTGCACTGCTCGAACCGCGCGTCGAAGAAGTTGCAGCCCTTGAAGGTGCAGTTGGTGAACGCGGACCCGGTGAACCGCGCGGCGTTGAACCGCACCCCCGCGAAGGTGCATTCGTCGAAGACGGCGCCCTCGCCGGTCGCCTCCGTCCAGTCGCCGTCGTAGAACGTGCAGCGCGTGAACGTCTCACCGGACAGATCCCGTCCGTACCAGTCCTCGCCGCTGACGACCCG
This sequence comes from Streptomyces sp. NPDC002004, assembly GCF_053593975.1. Lineage (NCBI taxonomy): Bacteria > Bacillati > Actinomycetota > Actinomycetes > Kitasatosporales > Streptomycetaceae > Streptomyces > Streptomyces sp. NPDC002004. The sequence goes on along the minus strand of NZ_JBSFDP010000003.1, from coordinate 286,239 downwards.
GTCCTCGTGCCGCTCGCGCGGCGATTCCCCCGAGGGGTCGTGCGGGGAGGGGCCGTCGCCCATGTGCTGTCGTCCACCGGTCATGCGCCGATTGAACACCCGGCCACTGACAGTCGCCCGGGGAACCGGCCCGACCGGGGAGGACGCCCCTCGCCCGGACGTCCAGCCCGCTCACGCCACCCGACTCACCCGGCTCACCCGGCTCACCCGGCTCACCCGGCTCACCCGAGGAGTGCGTACACCGTCGACGCGCGCGCCGCCGGCTCCTCCTCCCCCTCCGCCGTCATCGTGATGTCGACGAACGCCATCCGCTTGCCCAGCCGGGAGATCCGGGCCTCGACCAGGACGTCCGCGCCGGTCACCGCACGCTGGAAGGTCGTCGACTGCTGGACCGTCGTCATGGGGACGAAGCCGCCGCGGGCGGACGACACGGCGATCACGGTCGCCGTGTCGGCGGCGGCCATCAGCGCCTGCCCGGACAGACCTCCGCCCTCCCGGGCGAGCCGGTCCGACCAGGGAAGGCGCAGCACGGCGTGACGGTCTCCCGCCTCCACGACACCGAGGCCGAGTTCCAGCACCCAGGGCGCGAAGTTGTCGGAGAGGATCTTGTCGGCTGCGGCGACGGAGAGGGTCATGGGGCGATAGTGCCGCCCGGCGGGCCGCCCCAAACAACCGGGGACGCCCCGCCTCCCTGAAGGAGCACCCGGAACCTCGGACCGCGCACCGGGCTCACGCCCCCGGCCAGAGCCCGTCCTCCGTCAGCCCCAGCAGTTCGATCGCGTTGCGCCGTACGATCCGGTCGACGACGTCCGGGGCGAGGTGGCCCATCTGGGCCTCGCCCACCTCCCGGGACTTCGGCCAGGTGGAGTCGGAGTGCGGGTAGTCGGTCTCGTACAGGACGTTCCCGACGCCGATCGCGTCCAGGTTCCTGAGGCCGAAGGCGTCGTCGAAGAAGCAGCCGTACACATGGTCGGCGAAGTACTCGGAGGGCGGCTTGCGGACCTTGTCGGCGACGCCGCCCCAGCCCCGGTTCTCCTCCCAGACCACGTCCGCACGTTCGAGGATGTACGGAATCCAGCCGATCTGCCCCTCGGCGTACATGATCCTCAGGTTCGGGAACCGCTCGAACTTGCCGCTCATCAGCCAGTCGACCATCGAGAAGCAGCAGTTGGCGAAGGTGATCGTGGATCCGACCGCAGGCGGAGCGTCCGCCGACGTCGACGGCATCCTGCTGGAGGAGCCGATGTGCATGGCGATGACCGTCCCCGTCTCGTCGCACGCGGCGAGGAACGGATCCCAGTCGTCCGTATGAACGGACGGCAGCCCCAGGTGCGGGGGTATCTCGGAGAAGGCGACGGCCCGCACCCCGCGCGCGGCGTTGCGCCGCACCTCCGCGGCGGCCAGCTCCGCGTCCCACAGGGGGATGAGCGTGAGCGGTATCAGCCGTCCGCCCGCCTCGGGCCCGCACCACTCATCGACCATCCAGTCGTTGTACGCGCGGACGCCGAGCAGCCCCAGCTCGCGGTCCTTCGCCTCGGTGAACGTCTGCCCGCAGAACCGGGGAAACGTCGGGAAACACAGGGCGGACTGCACATGGTTCACGTCCATGTCGGCGAGCCGCTCCGGCACGCTGAACGACCCCGGGCGCATCTGCTCGTACGTGATGACCTCGAGCCTGATCTCGTCCCTGTCGTACCCGACGGCCGTGTCGAGCCGGGTCAGCGGCCGGTGCAGGTCCTCGTACACCCACCAGTCGCCGACGGGCCCGTCGTCGCCGGGCGCGCCCATGACCGGCGCGAACCTGCCGCCCAGGAAGGTCATTTCCTTCAGCGGGGCACGGACGATACGGGGCCCGGTGTCCCGGTACCTGGCCGGGAGCCGGTCCTGCCAGACGTGCGGGGGCTCCACCGTGTGGTCGTCCACTGAGATGATCTTGGGGAAGGTCTCCATGGGGTCCATGGCTCTCACGGTAGCGCCGATCTGACGCTCCGTCAGCTGTCGTTCGGGCATACGCGGGTGGCCTGGACGCGTTCCCCCGGTGGGGGGACGTTGTGAGAGCTGTCTCCCACGGCTGACGCATCCGCCATGAACAAGGCAAACTGACGGGGAGCGGACCGATGGGTGCGTCGGACGAGAGAAAGGACCAACGGCGCAGGCGAACCGCCCGGGCACACGGCCCGGACGCACCGCCGACGCCTACGCATCACATGGACGACGCGCACGTACAAGAACGCCTCACCAGTACGGCCTTCACGAGTGCAGCCTTCACGGGCACGGCAGGGGGGACAGCGATGGACGGTGTGCCGCGAGTGCCGGAGCAGCGACTTCCGGCCCCGGGACACGACGCGGAAGGGCCGGGCCTGCGTTTCAGCGTGCTCGGCCCGGTGCGCGCCTGGCGCGGTTCGGAAGCTCTGTCCATGGGGTCCCCGCAGCAGCGCGCGCTGCTGGCGGCGCTGCTGATGCGCGACGGGCGCACGGCGACGGCGGCACAGCTCATCGACGCGCTGTGGGGCGACGAGCCCCCTTCGCAGGCCCTCGCCGCGGTCCGCACCTACGCGTCGCGGCTGCGCAAGGTGCTGGACCCGGGCGTCCTGGTCAGCGAGGCCGGCGGCTACGCGATCCGGGCGCTCGGCGACGCCCTCGCGCTCGACCTGGCTCGCGCCGAGGAACTGCACGGCGAGGCCGAGAAGGCCCGCGGCTCCGGCGACCTGTGCCACGCCCGCGGCCTGCTCAACCAGGCCCTGGACCTGTGGGACGGCGAACCGCTCGCGAACATCCCCGGACCGTACGCCGAGACCCAGCGCACGCGCCTGGAGGAATGGCGCCTGCAACTGCTCGAGTCCCGGCTCGACATGGACCTGGAACAGGGCGCCCACGCGGAGGCGGTGTCGGAGCTGACCGCGCTGACCGCGGCGCACCCGCTGCGGGAGCGCCTGCGCGAGCTGCTGATGCTCGCCCTGTACCGCTCGGGCCGTCAGGCGGAGGCACTGGCGGTGTACGCGGACACGCGCCGGCTGCTGGCTGACGAACTGGGCGTCGACCCGCGCGCGGGCCTCAAGGAGCTCCAGCAGCGCATCCTCCAGGCGGACCCGGCTCTCGCGGAGCCTTCGGCCCCGCCGGCCGAGGCGCCCTCCGCGCCGGTGCGCCCGGCCCAGCTTCCGGCGACGGTCCCGGACTTCACGGGCCGCGCCTCCCTCGTCGCCGAGCTCAGCAACGTGCTCGGGGCGGCGGAGGGCCGTGTCATGGCCGTCTCGGCGCTCGCGGGGATCGGCGGCGTCGGCAAGACGACCCTCGCCGTCCATGTGGCGCACATGGCCCGGCCCCACTTCCCCGACGGCCAGCTGTACGTGGACCTCCAGGGCGCGGGCGCGCGGGCGGCGGAGCCCGAGACGGTCCTCGGCGCGTTCCTGCGGGCGCTGGGCACCGCCGACCCCGCCATCCCCGACTCCCTGGAGGAGCGGGCGGCCCTGTACCGGTCCGTCCTGGACGGTCGGCGCGTCCTCGTCCTGCTGGACAACGCCCGGGACGCGGCCCAGGTGCGGCCGCTGCTGCCCGGCACGGAGGGCTGCGCCGCGCTCGTGACCAGCCGGGTCCGCATGGTCGACCTGGCAGGGGCCCACCTGGTGGACCTGGACGTCATGTCCCCGGAGGAGGCCCTTCAGCTCTTCACCCGGATCGTCGGCGAGGAGCGGGTCGCCTCCGAGCGCGAGGCGGCGCTGGACGTGGTGGCCGCCTGCGGCTTCCTCCCCCTGGCGATCCGCATCGCCGCGTCCCGCCTGGCGGCGCGCCGCACCTGGACCGTCTCGGTCCTGGCCGCCAAGCTGGCCGACGAGCGGCGCCGCCTGGACGAGCTCCAGGCGGGCGACCTGGCCGTCAAGGCCACCTTCGAACTCGGCTACGGACAGCTGGAGCCGGCACAGGCCCGCGCCTTCCGGCTCCTGGGTCTGGCCGACGGCCCCGACATCTCCCTCGCCGCCGCGGCCGCCGTCCTGGACCTTCCGCCGGAGGACACCGAGGACCTGCTGGAGTGCCTGGTCGACACGTCCCTGCTCGAATCCGCGGCACCCGGGCGCTACCGCTTGCACGACCTGGTCCGCCTCTACGCCCGGGCGTGCGCCGAGCGCGACGAACACCCCCCGAGCGAGCGCGAGGCCGCGATGTCGCGGCTGCTGGACTTCTACCTGGCCACGGCAGCGGGCGTGTACGCGATCGAACGGCCCGGGGACCGCCTGGTCGACCACCTGGAGCACGTGTCGTACCCGGGCATTACGTTCACGGACCGGCACGAGGCGCAGGACTGGCTCTATGCGGAGGCGAACTGCCTGTTGGCCTGCGTGCGTCAGTCTGCTTCCCTGGCGTCCACTCTGCCCCGCTCGGTGGACCTCCTGTGGGCGACGCTCGACCTCAGTGAGTCCGGCGCCAACTCGAAGGAGTACGAGGCCACCGCGAAGGCGGTGCTGGAGGCGTCGGACGTGCTCGACGAGGTCCGGGCCAAGGCGCGCGCCCTCATGACACTGGTCAACGTGCACCATGTCTCCGGCCGTTTCGACATGGCCGATCGGGAGGCCGAACGTGCCATAAGGCTCGCGCAGGAGGCCGACGACCTGCTCCCCGGCTGCTGGGCCCACAATGCACGCGGCATCATCGCGCTGTACCAGAATCGGCACGCGGACGGCGAGGAACACCTCTCCCTGGCCATCGAGAACTTCCGCACCGTCGCGGACCAGCCCGGCGAGGCCGCCGCGCTGTGCAACCTCTCCCGCATCCATCTGGCGACAGGGCGCACGGCGAGCGCGGTCGCCCTGGCTCAGCAGGGCATCGACATCTACGACGCGATGGGACAGTCCATGCGTGGGGCGAACGGCCGCTACGCCCTGAGTCTCGCGCTGACCCAGAGCGGGCAACTCCAGGCGGCCAGCGACCGGTTGCACGAGGCCCTGGACGTGTTCCGGGACAGTCGACAGCGATTGTGGGAAGGAATGACGCTGTTCCGCCTCGCCGAGGTCGACCTCGCGGCCCGTCGCCCGGCGCAGGCAGCGGGCAACGCCGAGATGGCGCTGACCGTGTTGCGCGGCATCGGTGGCGAATGGCGGCGCGGTAATGTTCTCACCGTTCTCGGCCGCTCTCTCTCCAGCCTCGGTCAGACCGGCCGGGCGCACGTCTGCTGGCAGGAAGCGGCAGGAATCTATGAGGAGTTGGGCTCCCCGGAGGCGGCCGACGTGCGGCTTCTCCTGGCGCCGACGCAGGCCGCCTGAGCCCGGATCGGACGTTCATCGTTCGTTTATCGCGACCCGGCATTCTCTTTCTTGGTCGATTCGTCGCGTCGGGGGGCAGGCGGGTCACCACAGTGGGCCCCACAGCTGCGAGCTAGTGTGAGCGGCCCAGAAGGATCCGTCCGGACACCCTCGGGGGAGTGGCCGGGCGGATCTTTCCAGCCCTTACCAAGCCACACTCAAGGGGAGTTGACGAGCCATGGGTGACAAGAAGACCACCAAGCCCACCATCAAGCCGCTCGACATGCACGCCACCGTCGCGGCGGACGGGGGTATGAGCCCCCAGGACATGCACGCCACGGGCGAGGAGGTCGCGCCGCAGGACATGCACGCCACGGACGAGCCCGTCGTCACGAAGGACATGCACGCCACGTCGGAGCCTTTCAAACCGACGAAGAACTGAGCCAGCACCCACGGGGGATCGGCCGCGGCGGCGCGGAGGGGGAGCCGTCGCGGCCGATGTGCGTCGGGGGACGCCGTAAGGCATGCAGGGCCGGGCAGATACCCGGCCCCGCGGTCGTATTCGCGGGAACGCCTGCCGGGTCGGACCCTCTCCGGGCCGCCCGGAACCACTCCTGCGTCGCCCCGACGGACAGCGAGGTGAGTGGCGTGACGCCGCGCGCACGGGACCGGCGCTTCAGAGGCCCACTCGCCACAAGAGTGGTACCGTAATCCCGTACCACTCCCTCGGAGTCCTTGCTCGGAGTAATCATGTCGATAACCGCCAGTGAGGCACGCAAGCGCCTGTTCCCCCTTATCGAGCAGGTCAACGACGACCGCGAGCCAGTGGTGATCACGTCGCGCAACGGCAACGCGGTCCTGATGTCCGAGGACGACTTCAACGCCTGGCAGGAGACGATCTACCTCCTGCGATCCCCGGCGAACGCCCAGCGACTGATGGGTGCCGTCTCCGACATCCGCCAGGGCGCGAACCTCATCACGAAGACCGAGGACGACCTGGGCCGGCTCGGGCACGACAGTACGGAAACGGCAGGCCCTGCGTGAGGAAGCTGGTATTCCACGCCCAGGCCTGGGACGACCTGACGCACTGGGCCTTCACCGACAAGAAGATGTTCAAGCGTCTGGTGCGGCTCATCGAAGAAGCGCAGCGTGATCCGTTCGCCGGAATCGGGAAGCCGGAGCCGCTGAAAGGCGACCTCGCCGGCTTCTGGTCCCGTCGGATCGACGACGAACACCGACTCGTTTACGGCGTGACGGCGGACGAGATCATCATCGCCCAGGCCCGCTACCACTACTGACCGAGCCCGCTCCGCCCCCGCAGCTCCCCCTTCCCCACCTTCCCCGTCGCGTTCCGCGGGGGTTCGGGGACGAAGGTGACCTCCCTCGGCACCTTGTAGTTCGCCATTTCGCGGCGGGACCAGGCGATGCCTGACCACCCGCCGCAGAACGAGCAGCAGATTCTCCACGTCCGCTGGCCATCTGAACCGATTGAAGTCGAAGATCCGGTTATCAATGCGCGAATGATTGAGCGACCTGGTGTCAATTGATGTGCGATTGGGCAAAGTGACTGCCCCACCCCTCCTCGATAGCCGAGGCGCCGCACATGCCCGTCGCCAGTATCCATATCCCGCCAATCCCTGACGTCTCATTGACGCCACCTGTCATGTTCCTGCAATGTGCTTGAGGTATACGAGCGCTTCCGTATGACGAACGGGGAGCTAGTGACCATGCGCCGATTCACACGCGCCGCCGCGCTAGCAACTGCAGCCACCGGGACCCTGCTGCTCGCCTCGAGTCCAGCGAGCGCAGCAACTCTGCCGCCCTCCCAGCACGTTATGCCGGACGGCAGCGTCGCACCTCCCGACACCTGGCACTGCGTGGCAAACAGCACGACCCAAGACAATGGAGCCAGCGCCTGCTTCATTCCGCATGGCGATCAGTTAGTCGTCTGCGATCTGAGGGCCGACGGCCGTCACCCCGGTGTCTACTACAAGGTCTACGGGCAGTGGTACGACAGCGACGCCGCCGTCGCAGGACCCTTGCCCGACTGCTGGATTCTCAATCTCGACCTCGCAGAGTCCGCTCAGATCGCCTTTTTCGCAGCAAATTGGGACAAGGGCACTCTGAAGAGTGTGGGCGACACAGCCAGCGCCTGGGCCAACAGTTGAAGCACCTGTCGCAGAGGCCACCCTGGCACGAAGCCGCAAGGGTGGCCTCTGCGCAGGTGCAATCCATCGGCCTCTTTGTCAGGTCAGACCCCGGTTTCGTTGCGCTCTGCCCCTGCGGCGAGGGCTAGGTTGTGCATGTGTGCGACCGGCGTTGTTGTAGGCGCCGTCGCCCAGCACGGTCACGCCGTCGCACTGCTCGGCCATACCAGAGTCCCGCCAGGCCTTCGCATCACCGGTGGTGCCGGGTACCGGCCTGGCCGCCGCGACCACGAGTTTGGTGTCGGCGTCGATGATGGCCTGCCCACGTGCCGAGAACCGGTAGTTACGCGAGGAAGCCCCGGCCTTGCGGTCGCGGACCAGAATCAGGGTGCCGCCCACAATCCGCAGCCGCTGGACGACCTGGCACACCGTCACTGGGGCCATCGCCACCCCGTTCGCGCACCACGCGTAACAAGCCCTCGAACCGCCGCATCCGCAGGCCGGTGAACGTCTCCACCCACAGCGGCTCAGCCCTCAACACCCCACGTATGCAAAGGCAATGCCCTGACCCTGGCCATCTGCAACACGCTTTGGCTGGCGGTGGGAGTACGACCCGAACGAAGAACACGTCATCGGAGGTCCCTCACCAAGGCGCCGGTGAGGGAGTCCAGACCGCCTACGTACCCGGTGGGATGTTCCTCTACCTCACCGTCGCGCGGCACGAGTGCGTGTACGTCCTCCAGGTGACCACCTGGCCCGTATGAGCCCGCGCGGCTAGCGCGTCGCGCGGTCCCGCAGCTCCCCCTTCACCACCTTCCCGCTCGCGTTCCGCGGGAGTTCGGGGACGAAGGTGACCTCCCTCGGCACCTTGTAGTTCGCCATTTCGCGGCGGGACCAGGCGATGAGGTCGTCGGCGGTGAGTGTCGTGCTGGGGCGGCGCACCACGAAGGCCCTGCCGACCTCGCCGAGGCGGGGGTCGGGGATGCCGATGACGGCGACGTCGGCGACGTCGGGGTGGAGGCCGAGGAGCTGTTCGATCTCGGCGGGGTAGGCGTTGAATCCGCCGACGATGAACATGTCCTTGATCCGGTCGGTGATGCGGAGGTTGCCGGCCTCGTCCAGGACGCCGACGTCGCCGGTGCGGAGCCGGCCGTCGGGGGTGATCGCCTTCGCCGTCTCCTCCGGGTCCTCGTAGTAGGACCGCATGACGTTGAAGCCCCGGACCAGGACCTCACCGGGCGTGCCGGGCGGCGCCGGTTCGCCGGTGGCGGTGACCACGGTGACCTCCGTGCCGGGTATCGCCCGTCCCGACGTCGCCGCGACCGTCTCGGGTGGGTCGCCCCGGCGGCACATCGTGACGATGCCGCTCGCCTCCGACAGCCCGTACGCGGTGAGGACGGTGTCCACGCTCAGCTCGGCGCGCAGGCGTTCCACCAGGCGCAGCGGGACCACGGCGGCGCCGGTGACCACGAGGCGCAGCGCCGACAGGTCGTGCGTGGAGCGGGCCGGGTGGTCGAGGAGCGACTGGTGGAGGGTGGGCGGGCCGGGGAGGACCGAGATGCGTTCGGCCGCGATGTTCGCGAGCACCGTGTCCACGTCGAAGACGGGCTGCGGAACCATCGTCGCCCCGCGCATCAGGCACGCGACGATGCCGGCCTTGTAGCCGAAGGTGTGGAAGAACGGGTTCACGATGAGGTAGCGGTCCCCCTCCCGCAGCCCCGCCAGGTCGCTCCATACCGCGTAGCCCCGCAGCGTCTGTGCGTGCGTGATCACCACGCCCTTGGGGCGGCCCGTCGTGCCCGAGGTGAAGACGATGTCCGAGGGGTGCCCGCCGTCGACCGCGTCCGCCCTCGCCCGTGTCTCCTGCGGGGTCACCCCGTCGCCGGCCGTCAGGAAGTCCTTCCAGGTGCGGAACTCGGCGGGGGCGTCGTCCGCCAGGACCACCACCTGTTCGAGGTGCGGGAGGGCCGGGAGCGGCCCGTCGCCGGGTCCCTCCGCGGTGGCGCGGCGCAGGGACGCCACGTAGGAGGTGCCCAGGAAGGTGCCCGTGACGAAGAGCAGGCGCGCCCGGCTGCGGGACAGGACGTACGCCGCCTCCGCTCCCTTGAAGCGGGTGTTCAGCGGCACCAGGACCGCGCCCGCGCTCACCGCGCCCAGGGCGGAGACGATCCAGTCCAGGGTGTTGGGTGCCCAGACCGCGACCCGGTCGCCGGGGCGGATCCCGGTGGCGATGCAGGCCGCCGCCGCCCGCTCGACCCGCTCGCCCAGTTCGGCGTACGAGATCCGGGTACGGCCGTCGACGACGGCCTCACGGGGCCCGTACCGCTCGGCGGCGGCGCGGACCAGCCGCGGGATGCTCCCCCACTCCAGGTCTCCGCGCGGCCCCCCGTCCGCGACCACGACCTCTCCTGCGCCCTCACCGTCCATGGCAGACCTCCCCGGTGCATCCGCCGGCGCCCCGTCACCGCCGTAGCTGACTATCCGTCAGATTAGCTGTAGCCTGACGCGCTGTCAGCCGTTCGGACTGGCGGGCGCACGGCCCCGCACGGACCCACGGAGGTGCTCAGTGGCGACACTCAAGGACGCTACGGCGATCGTCGGCATAGGACAGACCGCCTTCGCCAAACGGCTTCCCGAGTCCGAGAGGACGCTCGCCTGCCGGGCCGTCCTCGCCGCTCTCGACGACGCGGGGATCGCGCCGTCCGAGGTCGACGGGTTCGCCTCGTACACCATGGAGGAGACCGACGAGGTCGAGGTCGCGAAGGCGATCGGCGCCGGGGACGTCACCTTCTTCAGCAAGGTCGGGTACGGCGGCGGCGGGTCCTGCGCCACCGTCGCCCACCTCGCCGCCGCGGTCGCCACCGGACAGGCCACCGTCGGCGTGGCCTGGCGCTCGCGCAAACGCGGCAGCGGGCCACGGCCCTGGACCAACACCGCGGTCCAGCTGCCGACGCCCGCGCAGTGGACCCGGCCGTTCGGGCTGCTGCGCCCCGCCGACGAGATCGCGATGCTGGCGCGACGCTACATGCACGAGTACGGCGCGACCCGCGACCACCTCTTCAACGTGGCGCTCGCCTGCCGGAACCGGGCGAACCAGAACCCCGCCGCGATGATGTACGAGCGCCCGCTGACCCGCGAGATGTACATGACGGCACGCTGGATCAGCGAACCCCTCTGCCTCTTCGACAACTGCCTGGAGACGGACGGCGCCCTCGCCTGCGTGATCGTCTCCGCCGAGCGTGCACGAGACTGCCGGCGCAGGCCCGTGTACGTCCACTCGGCCGCCCAGGGCCTGCCCTCCCAGCACCACGGCATGGTCAACTACTGGAACGACGACCCGCTGACCGGACCCGCCTGGACCGCGGCCCGACACCTGTGGAAGCAGGCCGACTTCGGGCCGCAGGACGTCGATGTCGCCCAGATCTACGACGCGTTCACCCCCCTGATCCCGCTGTCACTGGAGGGGTACGGCTTCTGCGGACGCGGGGAGGGCGGCGCCTTCACGGAGGGCGGCGCCCTGGAGATCGGGGGGCGACTGCCCCTCAACACGGCGGGCGGCGGACTCAGCGAGGCCTATGTCCATGGATTCAACCTCATCACCGAGGGCGTCAAGCAGCTGCGCGGCACCTCCACCGCGCAGGTGCCGGACGCGGCGACCTGCCTGGTCACCGCGGGAGAAGGGGTTCCCACGTCGGCCGTACTGCTGAGGAGCTGAGATGAGGACCACCACGGACGCCGGGCTGCTGCTGCCGGTCGCCGACGACGACGGGGCGCCGTTCTGGGAGTACACCGCCCGGGGCGAGCTGCGCGTGCAGGCCTGCGCCGACTGCGGCGAGCTGCGGTTCCCGCCGCGGCCGTGCTGCCCGCACTGCCAGTCGTTCGCCGTGGAATGGCGGCGGACGAGCGGGCGGGGGCGGATCTGGTCGTACGTCGTTCCGCATCCGCCGCTGCTGCCCGCCTACGCCGAGCACGCCCCGTACAACGCCGTCCTCGTGGAGCTCGCCGAGGCCCCGCGCATCCGCCTCGTCGGCAATGTCGTCGCCGGGGCCGGCGCGCCGCTGGACTCGGTGCCGCCGGAGCGGCTGCGCATCGGGGCCAGGGTGCAGGTCGTCTTCGCCGACGTGGGCGGGGTCGCGGTCCCGCGCTGGGTCCTGGAGCGCCCATGACGCTGCGGGTCGAACGGGACAAGGACACCGGCGTCGCCGTCGTCACGCTGGACCGCGAGGAGAAGCACAACGCCGTCGACCTGGAGACGGCCGCTCAACTGACGCGAGTATGGAGGGAGTTCCGCTTCGACGACGACGTGCGGGCGGTCGTCCTCACGGGGGCGGGCAGCAAGGCCTTCTGCACCGGCATCGACCGCTCCGCCGACGTGCCCCAGCCCTCGTCGCCGTACTCGGTCGACGATCCGCTGCTGACCGCCGGGCCGAAGGCCAACGACCTGTGGAAGCCGGTGATCGCCGCCGTCAACGGCATGGCCTGCGGCGGCGCCTTCTATCTGCTCGGCGAGGCGGAGTTCGTGGTGGCCGACGAGACGGCGACGTTCTTCGACCCGCACACGTCGTACGGCATGGTCAGCGCGTACGAGGCGATGGCGATGGCGCAGCGGATGCCGTACGGCGAGGTGGCGCGGATGGCGCTGATGGGGACGGCCGAACGGATCTCCGCACAGCGCGCCCACACCATCGGGCTCGTGTCCGAACTCTGCGAGCCCGGGCGGTCGTTGGACCGGGCACGGGAGTGCGCCGAGGTCATCGCCTCGTATCCGGCCGAGGCGGTGCAGGGCACCGTGCGCGCGGTGTGGGCGGCGAAGGAGGCGGCGCGCGCCCAGGCGTTCACGCTCGCACCGCACCTCATCGCCCTCGGCAACCTGCCGCCGTCCCGACAGACGGGACTCTTCGCGGAGCGGCGCCGGGGCGGGTACCGGCTGCGGTAGCGGATCCGGGACACCCGGGGCCCGCGGCCGCTCGCCGCCTGCCCGGGCGGGGGTCGCGGCGGGGAGGAGGTCGCGACGGAACGGGCAGGACACCCCCAGGCGCGCCGTCAGGCGCGGGAGGTGCCGGTGCCCTTCTCCGCGTCCAGCGCGTACACGCACCGGTCCTTGCTGCACGCGTACACGACCCCCGCCTTCACCACCGGCGCACCGGTGATCTCGCCGCCGGTGGCGAGCTTCCAGCGCAGCCGCCCGTCGTCGGACTTCAGCGTGTACAGCAGATGGTCCGTGGAGCCGAAGTGGATGCGCCCCTCGGCGACCACGGGCGACCCGACGATGTCGCCGCCCGCCTGGAACCGCCACTGCGGCGTGCCGGTGACCGCGTCCAGGGTGTAGAGGCCCTTGCCGCTGCCCACGTGGACGTGACCGCCGGTGACGAGGACCGGTTCGACCGAGGCGCGGGCCTCGGTCGCGATACGCCAGCGGTCGCGGCCGTCGGTGGCGTCGAGGGCGTACACCGTGCCGAGGTAGTCGGCGAGGTAGACGCCGCCGCCGGTCACCGCAGGCCCTGGCGCGAAGGCGGGCGGGCAGAGGAACACCGCGGGCGCCTCGAAGTGCCAGCGGACATGACCGCTCGCCACGTCGATCGCGAGGGCACGGGTACCGGCGACGACGTAGACGTATCCGTCCGGCGCCTGCGTCAGCCGTACCGGTACCCCGCCGCAGGAGGCGGCGTCCCCGATCGGGTACGACCAGCGCTCGTCGCCGGTGCGCGCCTCCAGCGCGCGCAGCCGGGCGTCCTTCCAGACGTACACGGTGCCGTCGTGGATGACGGGCCCGGCCTCCGGCGCCTCGAAGTCGGTCTGGGCTCCGGTGATCTCCCACAGCTGCTGGCCGCCGGAGGCCTCCCAGGCCTGGACGCCGCCGCCGCGCGTGGCGGTGACGACGGTGCCGTGGTCGGCGCGCAGCGAGTAGATCCAGCCGTCGGAGGGCAGCCGCCACAGGTCGGAGCCCTCGCGGGCGTCCAGCGCGACGAGCGTGGGCCCGTCGGACGCGTGGATACGCCCGTCGGACACCGCCATCGACCAGGCCACGTCCCGGGTCTTGAAGCGCCGCCGCCCGGTCGCCACGTCCAGCGCATGCACCTCGAAGGAGGTGACGTAGACGAGGTCGTCGGCGACGACGGGGGTGCCCCACACCTCGTTGGACATCCGGAAGCGCCACGGCCGCCAGCCGGACGGGGTGTCCGGGGTCTGCACCGGTGCCACGGGCGCGGCGGCCACGGGGTCGGCGCCGTTGACGGACGGCTTCGAGCGCGTCCAGGTCGCGGCGAGGCCCGCCTCCGGGGGCGCGGCCCGCACGGCGGCAGCGCGTGCGTCGGCCACCCGCGGGCCGGGCCCGATCGGCACCTTCGCCCCGGCCAGCCGCACCGGACCGGAGTCCGGGGACGGGGTGGCCACGGGGACGGACGGCGCATGCGACGGGGGCGGGGGGACGGCGGGCGCGGCGCCCCGGCCGCCTCCCGAGGCGCCCGGCCCGGTGGCAGGGGCGGCGGGCGCTCGTCCGCCCCGCCGTGCCTCGATCAGCGCGACGGAGCTCTCCGGCAGCCAGGCGGAGGCCGTGCCGCTGTCGTCCGAGCCGGATGCGAACAGGTGCGGCGCGAGCTGCGCCTGGAGGTCGGCGGGGCTGGGCCTGCCGGTCGCCTCCATCTGCATGCAGGACTCGATCAGCGGACGCAGCTCGTCGGGCAGGCCTTCCAGGTCGGGGCCTTCCCTGAGCAGCATGAACACCGTCTCGACCGGGTTCGCGCCGTGGAAGGGCGCATGCCCGGTGGCGGCGAACACCAGCGTCGAACCGAGCGAGAAGACATCGCTCGCGCCGGTCACGCTGCGCGAGTCCTTCGCCTGCTCCGGCGACATGTACGCGGGCGTGCCGACGGCGACGTTGGTCATCGTCAGCCGGGTGTTCGAGACACCGGACGCGATACCGAAGTCGATGACGCGGGGTCCGTCCTCCACCACGAGGACGTTCGACGGCTTGAGGTCGCGGTGCACGAGACCGGCGCCGTGGATGGACTGGAGGGCCTCGGCGACACCCGCCGCGAGCCAGCGCACCGCCTGGGCCGGGAGCGGCCCGCACTCGTTCACTATCTCTTCGAGCGAGGGGGCCGGGACGTACGCCGTGGCCAGCCACGGGACGGCCGCGCGCGGGTCGGCGTCGACGACGGCCGCGGTGTAGAAGCCGGACACGGCCCGTGCGGCCTCCACCTCACGGGTGAAGCGGACACGGAACAGCTGGTCCTCGGCGAGTTCGGTCCTGACCGTCTTGATCGCCACTCGCCGCCCGGATGCCGAGCGGGCGAGATAGACGAGCCCCATGCCGCCGGCACCCAGCCTGCCCAGCACTTCGAAGGGTCCGATCCGCCTCGGATCGTGCTGCGTCAGCTGACCCACCACTTGCCTGCCACCTCCCCGTACGAGCCGCGCAAAGACGTGAGGAAACGCGGCCCCGTGCAGCGTCTCACCACCGAACCGCTCAGGCGGCACGCACCCCAGATTCTTCCTGTCCCGGGCCCCGCTTGCGAACCGGGGGCCGGATCGGGGTGTCTCGGGACAAATCCCTCGCACCCCGAAGGTTCATTACTCAACTACGCGCCCCCGCGGGAGCTGTCTCACTCCAATGAGCCCCCGCACGGTCCGATGAGCCGCCGGAACGACCCCGGAGAGCCGCCCGCACCGCCGGGGAGCCGGCTCACCCGCCCGGAGAGCCGCCTGCGCCACCCCGGCCGGAAGCAGCCTCACCGCTCAAGGACGGCGAACGACGCCCCTTGGTTGTCCGAGACGACCGCCATCCGCCCGTCCGGGATGCCGAAGACCGGCACCTGGACCCGGCCGCCCAGCTCCCTGATGTCGGCCACGGCGGCATCACAGTCCCGTACGGCGAAGCAGACGACGAAATGGGCCGGCATCTCGGCGGGAAAGGTCCCGGCGACGAGGCTGCGTCCGCCGATCGCCGTATGCGGCCCGGGCTCGGCGTCCGAGGGCGACCAGGTGCGGAAGTCGACCCCGGCCGTCGCGAGGTCGACGCTCCGGTAGCCGAAGACCTCCTCGTAGAAGGGGTCCACGACCTCCGGGTCGTGCGAGTAGACGCCGGTCCAGCAGAAGGTGCCGGGCTCGCGCTGCTTCTCGAACCCCTGGTGCGTACCGCCCTGCCAGAGCCCGAAGACCGCGCCCTCGGGGTCGGCGGCCAGGGCCATCGTGCCGAAGGCACCCACGGAGAGGGGCCCGGTGATCAGCCGGCCGCCCGCGTCGCGGATCCTCGCGGCGAGTGCGTGGACGTCCGGGGTCGCGAGGTAGACCGTCCACACGGTGGGCATACGGCCGTCCCGTTTAGGGACGAGGGCGGCCACGCGGTCGCCGCCGCTGTAGGCCTGGGTGTAATTGCCGTACTCGGCGCCCGCCCCCTGATCGAAGGTCCACCCGAACAGCTCGCCGTAGAAGCGCTTGCCCGCCTCCACGTCGGGGAGCATCGCGTCGACCCAGCAGGGGACACCTTCCGCGAACGTGGCCATCGGCCAGCACCTTCCCGTGCGAGAGTGACGACCGTCACAGCCGGACGGCTGCCATGGGACGGCGCCCGTCACAGTCAAGCTAACCGGGTTCCCGTGGGCCCGCAGGGCATCGATTCGAACACGTGAGTTATCCACCGAAGATATCCACAGGCTGTTGATAACGTTGGGAGCAGGCACGGTGCGCGTACGCCGGCGCACACGGAGTCCCCGGAGGAGTCCGGCGCACGTCCCCGGAGGGTCGTGACGGAGGCCGGATGGTGTCCGTACGGAGCTCCGGGGGAGCGAGGCGCCCGCCCCCCGGCAGCGGCGCGCCCGGGAGGGCGGAACCTTCGAACAGCGCCCCCGGGCCGTCCCCCGAGGCCCGCCGAAGGCCTCCGGAAGCCGCTTGGAAAGACCCTCCGGGGGCCGCCGCGGACAGGCCCCACAGGGGGGCAACCCCATTTGCAGTCGGCCGAATCGCGCTCCGATCACCCCTCGGTAAGCTGACGGCATGACAGGACAAGTACGTACCGTCGACGGCCGCGTGGCCGGGCGGCGTGGTCAGGCGACGCGTCAGAAGCTCCTCGAATGCCTCGGCGAGATGCTCAGCTCCTCGCCCTACCGGGATGTCAAGGTCATCGACGTGGCCCGGAAGGCGGGCACGTCACCGGCGACGTTCTACCAGTACTTCCCCGACGTCGAAGGCGCCGTCCTGGAGCTGGCCGAGCAAATGGCCGCCGAGGGCGCCGGGTTGACCCAGTTGCTGGCGGGGCGGTCCTGGGTCGGCAAGGCCGGGTGGCAGACCGCCCAGGAGCTCGTCGACGGATTCCTCGACTTCTGGCGCAGGAACGACGCGATTCTGCGGGTCGTGGATCTCGGCGCGGCCGAGGGCGACAAGCGCTTCTACAAGATCCGTATGAAGATCCTCAACTCCGTGAACAACTCTCTTGTCGACACGATCAAGGAGCTTCAGGCCAAGGGCAGGGTCGACAAGGACGTGAGCCCGGCGGCGGTCGCCGGGTCCCTGGTCGCCATGCTCGCCGCCGTCGCCGCGCACCAGAAGGGGTTCCAGACCTGGGGCGTCAAGCAGGCCGAACTCAAGCCGAGCCTGGCGCAGTTGGTCCATCTGGGCGTGACCGGAAAGAAGCCCACGAAGTAAGTCCCGCCGGGGTCAGTGCCGTTGCACCGACTTCGACGTCGTCCTGTCTGCGCGCAGCGGCGGTTCGCGTGTCTCCTCCGCGGGCCGCCGCTGCCGCGCGTGCGTCACCTGCGAGTCAGCCTGAAGAGGCGGATCCGTCGCTCAACCCTCGCCTGGTAGGTCGCGTACGGCGGCCAGAAGCGCAGCACCGCGCGCCAGGCCTCCTCCCTCTCCTCCCCCTCCAGCAGACGCGCCCGCACCGGGATGTCCTGCGCCCGCCAGCTGATCTCGGCCTCCGGATGCGCCAGGAGGTTCGCCGTCCACGCCGGATGGCCGGGGCGGCCGAAGTTCGACCCGACCAGGATCCACGTGGACGTCGCCGGCTCCGGCATGCAGGCGAGCGGCGTACGCCTCGGCAGCCCGCTCCGCGCACCGCGCACCGTGAGCACGACGCCCGGCAGCATCGTGGCGCTGAGCAGCACCTTTCCGCGCGTGAGACGGTGCACCGCACGGTCCAGGGCGGGGATGAAGCGGGGCGCCACCTTCGCGAAGGCGCGGGTCGACGACACCTTCTGCACCAGCCGGACTCCGGGTGGCATCAGACCGCCACCTCCCGCACGGGGGCGGCCCCCGCGAAGAGACCGGCGCGCTCGGCGGCGTGCCCGCGCAGCCGGTGCACCGGGCCGAACAGCAGCTCGTCGCCCGCCGCCCGCTTGAAGTACAGATGGGCGTCGTGCTCCCAGGTGAAGCCGATCCCGCCGTGCAGCTGCACCGCCTCGGCAGCGGCGGTGCGCAGGGCCTCCAGCGCCTGCGCCAGCGCAAGGCCCCCGACGCGCTCGCCGGCCGCCCCGTCGCCCCGCTCTTCCGCCGGGCCCCCGCCGCCCGCGGCCCAGGCGCCGTAGTACGCCGCCGAGCGGGCCGCCTGCACCCGTACGTACACATCGGCCAGGCGGTGCTTCACCGCCTGGAAGGAGCCGATCGGGCGGCCGAACTGCTCGCGCTGCCCGACGTATTCGACGGTGCGCTCCAGGGCGCGGTCCGCCGCCCCGACCGCCTCCACGGCGAGCACCGCCGCCGCGGTGTCCCCCATGGCGGCCAGCGCCGCGGGCACATCGCACCGGTCGTCCCCGCCCAGCAGTTCGGCCTCGACGTCCCGCAGCTCGACACGCGCCTGCGGCCGTGTCTCGTCCAGGGACGTCCGGCGTACGCGGACCAGGCCGCCCGCACCCTCGCGCACAAGGAAGAGGAGCGTACGGGAGCGGGCGAACCCGCCCGTGTGCGCGGCCACGACCAGCAGGCCCGCACTGTGGCCGTCGAGCACCTGCTCGGCCTGTCCGTACAGCCGCCAGGCCCCGTCCCGCAGGGACGCCTGGACGCCGCCCGCGCGCCCGCCGCCGGACCAGTCGCCGTGGTTGTCGCCGGTGAGGCCGAGCGCCTCGGCGAGCCCCGCGCCCGGCACGGCGAGGGCCGCCGTCAGCGTGCCGTCGGCGATCCGGGGCAGCAGCGCGGTGCGCTGCTCGTGCGTCCCGAGGGCGAGCAGCAGGGGTGCGGCGAGGGCCGCGGTGGCGAGGAGCGGACTCGGCACCAGGGCACGGCCCGTCTCCTCGCAGGCGAGTGCGAGTTCGGTGGGGCCGCAGCCCACACCGCCGTACTCCTCGGGCACGGAGAGTCCGGGCAGCCCGAGCTGCCGGGCGAAGGCGCCCCAGAGGGCGGTGTCGTGGCCGGCGGGGCTGCGCACGGCCGCCTTGACCTCGTCGGGGCCGCAGCGTTTGGCGATCAGTTCGCGCAGGGTGCGGCGGATCCCTTCCTGCTCGGCGGTGAACGAGGCGTCCATCGGCACGCCCTCCTTATCTGACGGACCGTCACTCAAGGGGGCGTCATCGTAGGGCCGCCGACCCCAGATGGACAGGGACGCGGCCGCACGGCGGGCGCGGGGGCGGGGGCGGGGGCGGGGGCAACGGACCGCGGGGCGGCGAGGGACGGCACAGGCGGCGGCCTCCCCCGGAGCCATGTATCTGATGTACCGTCAGATTTATGACTTCAGGGAACCGCAGGGTCGCCGTCGTGGGCATAGCCCTCTCCGACTGCGGCCGGGTCGACGAGGCCACCCCCTACGCCCTGCACGCCCAGGCCGCGCGGCGCGCGCTGGCCGACTCCGGGCTGGAGCGGGACGTGATCGACGGTGTCGCGTCGGCCGGGCTCGGTGTCCTCGCCCCCGCCGAGGTCGCCGATTACCTGGGTCTGCGGCCCCGTTGGGCCGACTCGACCTCCGTCGGCGGGTCCACCTGGGAGGTCATGGCGGCGCACGCCGCCGACGCCATCGCCGCGGGCCACGCCAACGCCGTGCTGCTGGTCTACGGCTCCACCGCACGCGCCGACATCAAGGCGCGGCGCCGCACGTCGAACCTGTCGTACGGCGCCCGCGGCCCCCTCCAGTTCGAGGTGCCCCACGGGCACACCCTGATCGCCAAGTACGCCATGGCCGCCCGCCGCCATATGCACGAGTACGGCACCACCCTGGAACAGCTCGCCGAAGTCGCCGTGCAGGCAAGGGCCAACGCCGGCCACAACCCGGACGCGATGTTCCGCGACCCGATCACGGTCGACGAGGTGCTGTCGGGCCCGGTGATCGCCGACCCGTTCACCACACTGCACTGCTGCATCCGCTCCGACGGCGGAGCGGCCGTGCTGCTGGCCGCCGAGGAGTACGTGCCCGGCACCGCGAGAACACCGGTCTGGGTGCTGGGCACCGGCGAGCACGTCTCGCACACGTCGATGTCGCAGTGGGACGACTTCACGGTCTCCCCCGCGGCCGTCAGCGGGCGTCTCGCCTTCGAGCGGGCCGGGGTGCGCCCCCGGGACATCGACGTCGCCGAACTCTACGACGCCTTCACCTACATGACCCTGGTGACCCTCGAGGACCTCGGCTTCTGCGGGAAGGGCGAGGGGGGCGCCTTCGTCGAGAAGGGGCGGCTGCTGCGCGACGGCGAGCTGCCGACGAACACGGACGGCGGCGGGCTCTCGGCCCAGCACCCCGGGATGCGGGGCCTGTTCCTGCTCGTCGAGGCGGTGCGGCAGCTGCGCGGCGAGGCGGGCGAGCGGCAGGTGCGCAAGCCCGGCGGGGCCCTGCCGGAGCTGGCGGTGGCCTCCGGAACCGGCGGATGGTTCTGCTCGTCGGGGACGGTGATCCTGGCCCGCGGCTGAGCATATGCCCGCCACTTATTCCAGCCACCAATGGCGCGGAATCCGTGATTTCGGGTGACCCGTTTCGATCGAACTTGATTCTGAGTACTGTGTCATGTGCGGCCCGTGAAACGCATGTTGACCACGCGGGCCGTGCATGCTGACCAGAAAGTGGCGATCGGCGGGGGAACATGGCCGCGGGGCTGTTCGAGGGGCAATACGTATGGCATCCGGCAGCCGACGATCGTGAGCTCGCGGGTGCCTGTGTGGATGTGCGGGCCGGCCGCTACTTCAGTGCGCACGAGGTACTCAGACAAGCCCGCACGGATTTCGGTGTACGCGCCCACCGCTCCCTCGTTCTCGCCTCCGAAGCAGCGGATTCCGACCTCGCGGAGCGCTGGCTGGAGGAGGAACCGGGTCCCGAGTCGGCCCTCCTGTGGGCCCGGGTCGCCGCCCTGCGCACGCTGCGCGCCGCCGACACGCACGACGACCGCCTGGTCACCCTGGACCGCATCGCCCTGGCCGCCTGCGACCGCGCCGCGAACCTCGCCCCCCACGACCCCACACCCTGGGTGACCAGGCTCGCCCTCGCCCGTCTGGAGCGCCCGCGCGACCCGGCCCCGCGAGGGCTGCTGACCGCCCCGCCCGGCCCCTGGAAGCTGTTCTCCCACATCCTGCGGCTCGACCCCTGGAACCGCGAGGCCCACCACCGCTTCCAGTCGTTCTACTTCGCCAGATACGGCGGCTCCGTGAACGCCGCCTGGGACGTCGCCGCCTTCCTGGCCCAGCGGGCCCCGTCCTCCTCACCGCTGCGGCTGCTGCCGCTCGTGGCCCTGGTGGAGAGCCACAACCCCGCGTCCCCGCTGGCCGGCCGCATCTGGGAGGAGACCCAGTGGCGGTCCACGGCGCTCGGGACGTACCAGAACTGGCTCCCCCACGTACAGGACCGGCGCTTCCACCCCTTCACGCCCGTCCTGGACCTGGCCTATCTGGCCCATGCCCTGTTCATGGCGGACTGCGCGTTCGAGGCACGGGCGGTCTTCATGGCCATGGGCCCGTACGCCTCTCGCATGCCGTGGAGCGTCTTCGGCGACCCCGAGGAGCAGTTGAGCAAGGCCCGGCGCGCCTGCGGTCTCCCCGTTCCGCAGGCGCCGTGATCCCGTTCGTTCCCCTGCCCCCACCAGGAAGGCCGAGATTGTGCCCCGTTCAACAATTCCGGTGTCGTCGAACGCCGCACTCGACGACGATGCAACACTGCACGCAATGGGTTACCCCCGGAAACTGACCCGCCGTTTCCAGGCGTTCGACAATTTCGCAATATCTTTCACCATCATCAACATCATCTCGGGAATCTTCTCGTCCTTCGGCTTCGGAATGAACGCCGGCGGCCCCCGGATTCTCGTCTTCGGCTGGATCGCCGTCGCATTGATGGTCCTGTTCGTCGGCGCATCCATGGCCGAAATCGCATCCGCCTACCCGACGAGCGGGGCGCTCTACTTCTCGGCGGGCAAGCTTGCGAAGCGCCACAAGGGTGCCTGGTCGTGGTACACGGGTTGGCTGAATTTCGTGGGTCAGGTGGGCGGAACGGCGGCCACCGGATATGCGGCGGCGACGTTCATCCAGGCCTTCATCCACATGCAATGGCCGTCGTACGAGCCGAGCGGCCGGGAAACGGTCCTGATCACCACGGCGATCCTGCTGGTCCAGGCACTCGCCAACACCTACACGGTCCAGCTCGTCGCGCTGCTGAACCGTATTTCGGTGTGGTGGCTGCTCATCGGCATGATCGTGATCGTGGTCGCCCTGACCGTGGTCCCCGACCAGCACCAGTCGGCGTCCGTCGTCACCCACTTCGCCAACAACACCGGATTCGGCAACGGCGTGTACGCCGCCCTCCTCGGCCTCCTCGTCACCAGCTGGACGTTCACCGGCTTCGACGGCAGCTTCCACATGTCCGAGGAGACCGTCCAGGCCACGGTGAACGCCCCGCGCGGCATCATGCGCGCCATCGGCTACTCGGCGATCACCGGACTGCTGCTCATGCTCGCGCTGGTCTTCGCGATCCGCGACTACGCGCAGGAGGCGAAGGCGGCGGCGCCTCCCGTGCAGATCCTCGTCGACGGCCTGGGCATGACGACGGCGAAGCTCCTGCTCCTCGTCGTCATCGGCGCGATGCTCTTCTGCGGCCTGGCCAACATGACCAGCAACGCCCGCCAGATCTTCGCCTTCTCGCGCGACGGCGCCATGCCGGGCTCCCGCTGGTGGCACACCGTCTCGTCGCGCACCCGCACCCCCGTGAACGCGGTCTGGCTCGCCGCCGCCTGCTCCGTCCTGCTGGTCGTGCCCGGCTGGTGGTCCCACACCGCGTTCACCGCGATCGTCAGCGTCAACGTCGTCGGCCTCTACCTGGCCTACGCCGTACCGGTCTTCCTGCGGCTCCGGCTGAGCGACGCCGAGTTCGAGCGGGGCCCCTGGCACCTCGGCCGCTGGAGCAAGCCGGTCGCCGCGGTCGCCGTCGTCTGGATCGTCCTCAGCAGCATCCTGTTCATGCTGCCGCAGGCCGCACCGATCAACGCGACCAACTTCAACTACGCCCCGGTCGCCCTCGTGGCGGTCCTCGTCATCGCCACCATGTGGTGGTTCGCGACGGCCCGCCGCCGCTTCCAGGGCCCCGTGAGCTACGGCAGTCCGGACGAGGTCGCGGCGATGGACCTCGTCTGACCGCGGACCGGGCGTTCACGGCGCGGCCGGGCAACGCCCCGGCCGCGCCGCTCCGTTCAGTGCGGGATGCCGTCGATCAGCTCGCGCGCGCCCTGGCGCAGCAGCGCCACCGCCACGGACGTTCCGAGCGTCGCGGGGTCGAGCGGTCCCGCCCACTCGTGCGCGTTGAGCACGGTCTTGCCGTCGGGTGTGAACACACAGGCGCGCAGGGACAGTTCCCCGCCCCTGCCGGCCCGCGCGTACCCGGCGATGGGCGAGTTGCAGTGGCCCTGCAGAACGTGCAGGAACATGCGCTCCGCGGTGGCCTCGCGGGTGGTGTCCGCATGGCCGAGGTCGCTCACCGCGTCGATGACCGTCGTGTCGTCCTCCCGGCACTGGAGCGCCAGGATGCCCGCGCCGATCGGCGGCATCATCGTCTCGGGGGACAGCACCTCGGTGATCACGTCCGGGCGGCCGATGCGCTCCAGGCCGGCCGCGGCGAGCAGCAGCGCGTCGGCCTCGCCGGCCGCCAGCTTCTCCAGACGCCGGTTGGCGTTCCCGCGGAACGGCACGCACTCCAGGTGCGGGTGCGAGGCGGCGAGCTGAGCGACCCGGCGTACCGACGAGGTGCCGATCCGGGTTCCGGCCGGAAGCTCGTCCAGGGTGAGGCCGCCGGGGTGGATCAAGGCGTCGCGGATGTCGTCGCGTTCGAGGAACGCCGCGAACATGGTCCCGGCCGGGAGGGGCCGGTCGGCGGGCACGTCCTTGACGCAGTGCACCGCGAGGTCCGCCTCGCCCGCGAGCAGCGCGGCGTCCACCTCCTTGGTGAACGCGCCCTTCCCCTCGACCTTGGACAGGTCGCCCATCCACTTGTCGCCGGTCGTCTTCACCGGAACGACCTCGGTACGGGTACCGGGGTGCAGCGCGGCCAGTTCGGCGCGCACACGCTCCACTTGGGCCAGCGCCATCGGCGAGTCGCGCGAGACGATACGGATCAGCTCAGGGGCGGACATGGCGCCCACCTTAGACCTGCGGCCCGGACCGCGGTGCCGTTCCGGCCGACGTGGCGCAGCCGCCGTCCGCACTGTTGGATGAGGGCATGAGCGATCTTCACAGCGTGCTGCGGACGCTGCGCGTCTGGGACGTGCCCGAGCTGCCGGACTTCGACACGGACGGCGCACCGGGGGAGCCGCTCCCCCTGTTCACCCGCTGGTTCGAGGACGTCGTGGCGGCGGGCCAGACCGAGCCGCACGTGATGTCCGTGGCG
Organism: Streptomyces sp. NPDC002004; assembly: GCF_053593975.1. Taxonomy (NCBI): domain Bacteria; kingdom Bacillati; phylum Actinomycetota; class Actinomycetes; order Kitasatosporales; family Streptomycetaceae; genus Streptomyces; species Streptomyces sp. NPDC002004. The sequence goes on along the minus strand of NZ_JBSFDP010000003.1, from coordinate 262,087 downwards.
ACGACGGACGAGGACGGGCTGCCGGACGTGCGGTACGTGACGCTGCACGGGGCGGACGAGCGCGGCTGGGTGTTCGCGTCGCACGCGGGCAGCCGCAAGGGCCGCCAGCTGGCCGCGCGGCCCCATGCGGCGCTCGGCTTCTACTGGCCCGTGCAGGCGCGCCAGGTCCGGGTGCGCGGCCGGGTGGACGTGGCACCGCCCGAGGCCGCCCATGCCGACCTGCACGCCCGGTCTACGGGCGCGCTGGCAGCGGCGCTGGTGGGGCACCAGAGCGAGGTGCTCGGCTCCCGCGCGGAGTTGGCGGAGGCGTCGGCGGCCGCCTGGGAGCGGGCGCGGGCGGAGCCGGACGCACCGGTGCCGTCCTGGACCGTGTACGTGGTCGACCCGGACGAGGTCGAGTTCTTCCAGGGGGACGAGCAACGGCGGCACGTCCGGCTCCGCTACCGGCGCACGGCGGACGGCGGCTGGCTCAAGGAGCTGCTGTGGCCGTGAAGGCGTACGACGCGAAGTCCCGGACCGGGCGGTAGCCGATGCGCCGGTAGAGGGCGTTGCTGGTGGGGTTGGCGAGGTCGGTGAAGAGCAGCACCTCGTCCGCGCCCGCGGCGCGCGCGGCACGGCCGGCCTCGGTCGTCGCCGCACCGGCGTAGCCGCGTCCGCGCAGTTCGGGCGGGGTGTAGACGGTGGCGATGCGGACCTGGCCCGCGATACGCGGGGTGGCACTCGCCATGGCCACCGGCACGCCGTCCGTCTCCCAGAGGGTGACACCGCCCTGTGCGATGCGCGCCTCGGCCCAGGACTCCGGTGCGGTCCCGGGTGCCTCACCGATCGCCTCGCCGAACGCGCCGTACCAGCGCGCCAGCAGCTCGCGGTCCCCCTCGGCCGCGGGCCGGGCCCGGCCTGCGGGGGCCGGCTCGGGCGGGGTGGGCGTGCCGAGCCGGTACAGGCGCTCCCGCCGGTGCAGCACGGTCGTGGTGCCGGTGCGCCGGGACCACTCGGTGGCGAAGGCCTCCGCCGTTGCATGGACGGCGGTGACGCCCGGCAGCCCGGGGCATGCGTCCGTCGCTGCGAGCCGGGCGGCCAGGGCGGCCGCAGCCTCCTCGGACACCACGCCCAGAACGAGTCGATGGGGCGGCGTCCGCAGGAACGCGCCGCGGACCGCGCCGCCCACGGTCAGCGTCCCGAAGAGCGGCGCCCCCTCCCCGTACACCTGGACGCCCGATCCCCGCAGGGCCTCGCCGACGCTGAGCAGCACCGTGTTGAGCGCCGGTTCGGCCCGCAGGCACTCGTCGGCCCGGTCGAGGAACACGTCCAGGTCGTCGGTGAACTGCCAGCCGTCGGTGGTGGAGGTCATGCGACACCACTACCAGGCGCGGGTGCGCCCCCGCACGGGATTTCCGCGGCCTGCGGGGGCTCCGTCGCCTCCCGGGTGGGCGCGTGCTAGACGCCCGGCACCTGGTCCGTGGCGAGCCGGGCGTGCAGATGGGCGTCCCGGAAGGCGTCCCGCCGGTGGGCCTCGAACATCGCGCCGCGCAACGTGCCTTCGTACACGTACCCGCAGCGCTCGGCGATCCGGCACGAGGCCTCGTGCCCGATTGCGTGATCCAACTCGATGCGGTTCAGGCCGATTTCGGCGAACCACCAGGCGCTCGCCAGCTTCAGGGCACGGGTCGCGATGCCATGTCCGCGCGCCTCGGGAAGGATCCAGTAGCCGACGCGGCCGTAGCTCAGGGCGTGGTCGATGAAGTTGAGGCCGACGTGCCCGAGGACCGCCCCGGTCTCCTGGTCGGTGACGCAGAAGGAGGAGGTGGTACCGCCCGCGTCGCCCTCGGCGCGGGTGCACAGCGCGGCGCGGGCGCCGTCCAGGTCGCGCACCGGCCGGAGCGGGGTGTTCCAGCGCTGGAAGTCCGGGTCGGAGTGGCCGCGCAGCCAGGCCTCGGCGTCCTCCTGGGACTGCGCCCGCCAACGCCTGAGGTGCAGGCCGCCGCCGGATATGACGGCACTTCCGGAGTCATGGGTCTCGTGCAGATCGGTCATCGGACCATTGAACAACGGACCAGTGGAGAAGCCCGCATACAGCACCACGGGCCGCGGCCGCACCCGGAGCGGAAGCCCGTGTTCAGCTCCACGGCCCGCGTTCGGCATCGCGCGCGGGTCACCCCGGTGCGGGACGGAAGACCGGGACGGTCTCCGGCGTATCGGGGTCCCGGCGGAACGCGACCTCCAGCTCCATGCCGATCCGCAGAGCGGTCTCCCCGCCTGCCCCGCAGTCCACGATTTCCGTCATCATCCGCGGCCCCTCGGCGAGGTCGACGACCGCGGCGACGTACGGGGTGCGCGCGCCGAACGGCGGCAGGTCGTTGCGGTGCACGACCGACCACGTGTACAGCGTGGCGCGCCCGCTCGCGGGTTCCCAGACGACGTCCGCGCTCCAGCAGTGCGGGCAGAACTCGCGCGGGTAGTGGTGCGCGCGCCCGCAGTCCCGGCAGCGGCGCAGCAGCAGCCGGCCGGCGGCCGCCGCGTCCCAGTAGGGACGGGTGAAGGCGTCGGGTTCGGGAAGGTCGTGGCGGGCGCCGGCGCCGCCGGCCGTGGTCGTCATGGGCGGAGTCCGATCGCAGGGCGGGTGGGGGCGAGGTGCACCGGAATGACGAGGCGCACCGGAAAGGCGGGGCGCGACCGGTGAGCGGGGTGCACCCGGCGGGTGAGGCGCACCCGAGGGGCGAGGCGCACCAGACGGGCGAAGTACACCCGGCAGGCGGGGCCCACCCGGCCGGCGGGGCGCACCGGAAAAGCGGCGCACATCAGGAGAAGAGCCCTGTCACGTGGTCGAGGGACCAGGCCTGCCAGGACATGCCGAAGAACCCGACCAGCGAGATGAGCGCCATCATCGCGTTCTGCCCCTGCTCCGCCCAGTCGTGGATCATGAGGACGAGATAGAGGAGGTTGAGGACGAGGCCGCCGAGCAGCGCGACCGGCGTCAGGAATCCGCTGATCAGGCCCAGTCCCAGGGCCAGTTCGGCGTAGACGACGACGTAGGCCATCGTCTTCGGGCGGGGCGCGACGACGGCGTCGAAGCCGCTGCGCACCGCGTTCCACCGGTGCTCGGCGGCGACGCCCGCGGCCCACGCGATGCCCGTGCCGCGTTCGAACCAGCCCTTCCGGTCCTTGTGGCGCCAGCTCTCCAGCCACCACAGACCGAGGCCGATGCGGAGCACCGCGAGCCACTCGGCCCCGCTGAGCCAGATCGAGTCCATGCCCGGGCCCCTTCCGGTCGGGACGCTTCCGACACACATTTCTGACGGTACGTCAGTTCAGCGCATGGGACACGGTGCACGCAAGACGTCGTACGGCACCCACGCACAGCAGGCGACATCACGGCAAGGGGTGAGGATGTGACGCAGGTCGCACACATCCCACCCTGTGATCAATTCGCAACCGATTTCCGTCTTGGTCGAGACCCATCAAGTGATCGCACGATTACGCTCCCGCACATGGCCGACCTGACCGCCCGGACCACGACCACCCCGAGCAGCTCCCGAGCAGCCGCGCACCCCGTGTACGTCATAGGCGGCGGCCCCGGCGGGCTCGCCGCCGCTTACGCGCTGCGCGCCCGCGGGATACGCACGGTCCTGCTGGAGCGGTCCGACCGGGTCGGCGCCGCCTGGCGGGGGCACTACGACCGGCTCCATCTGCACACCACACGGCGCCTGTCGTCCCTTCCCGGGCTGCCGATGCCACGCTCCTTCGGCAGGTGGGTCGCGCGCGACGACATGGTCCGCTACCTGGAGAAGTACGCCGACCACCACGGCCTGGAGATCGTCACCGGCGTCGAGGTGACCCGCGTCGAACGCACACCGGACGAGGAGGGCTGGCTGCTGCGGGCCACCGGCGGACGGGAACTCGTCGGCAGCGCGGTCGTCGTCGCCACCGGCTTCAACCACACTCCGCTCCTGCCGGACTGGCCGGGCCGCACGGCGTACGAAGGTGAGCTGCTGCACGCCGCCGAGTACCGGAACGCCGCCCCCTTCGCCGGCAAGGACGTCCTCGTCGTCGGCGTGGGCAACACCGGCGCCGAGATCGCCGTCGACCTCGTCGAGGGCGGTGCGGCACGCGTGCGGCTCGCCGTGCGCACCCCGCCGCACATCGCGCGCCGGTCCACGCTGGGGTGGCCGTCGCAGGCCTCGGGCATCCTGTGCCGCCGCCTTCCGGTGGCCCTGGTCGACCGGCTGGCCCGGCCCCTGCAGAAGCTCTGCGTACCGGACCTGTCGGCCCACGGGCTGCCGCGCCCCGACACCGGCCTCTACACCCGCGCCAAGGCGGGCGCGACCCCCGTGCTGGACATGGGCCTCATCAAGGCCGTGCGCCGGGGGCGGATCGAACCCGTCGCCGCCGTCGAGTCCTTCTCCGGCCGCACGGTCCGGCTCTCCGACGGCACGGACCTCACCCCGGATGTGGTCATCGCGGCCACCGGATACCGGCGGAACCTCGAGGGCCTCGTCGGTCACCTCGACGTCCTGGATCCCCGGGGGCGTCCCACCGCCCACGGCCGCCGCTCGCCGCAGCACGCCCCGGGCCTCTACTTCACCGGCTTCACCCAGCCGATCAGCGGCATGCTCCGCGAGCTCGCGATCGACGCCGAGCGCATCGCCAAGGCAGTGGCCCGCGGGGCGGCCCGGCGCAGCGTCGGGCGGGCCTGACCACCGCGGCCCGACCATGGACGCGCCCCGTCACCGGGCACGCCCCACCACCGTCCACGCCCGGCACCCGACCACCGTCGCTCATCCGCGCCGCACCACCGCCCGGCACACCTGGACCCACCCGACCACACTCGCTGATTTCGTTGCCATCGTGACTTGCAACCACGAAAACAGTCGCCACCTAGGCAGGAATCCACCGAATCAGTATGCTCGCGCCATAGTCGCTCCCCGGCCCGAAGAAGGACTGGCATGACCGCCCATCCGCCGCACCGCCCGCTGTCCGACACCGACCGGACCACACACCGGCGACTTCGGGAGCAGGGCCGTACGGAACGGGCCGAGCTCGACGCCATCCTGGGCGCGGGGTTCGTGTGCCATCTGGGCGTCACCGTCGACGGCTCCGTGATGGTCGTGCCGACGGTGTACGGAACCGACGGCCGCACCCTCTACTTCCACGGCTCGGTGGCGAGCCGCAGCCTCGCCTCCTCCCCCGGGGCGTCCGTCTGCGTGACGGTCACCCACGTCGACGGACTCGTCCTGGCCCGGTCGGTCTTCGAGCATGGCGTCAACTACCGCAGCGCGATGATCCACGGCACCCCGCGCCCGGTCACCGACCCCGACGAGAAGCTCGCCGGCCTGCGCATCCTGACCGAGCACGCGACACCCGGCCAGTGGGACTACGCGCGCCGCCCCAGCCGCAAGGAGCTCGCCGCCACCGCACTGCTCGCCCTCTCCCTCGACGAGGCCTCCGTGAAGATCCGCACGGGCCCGCCGGACGACGGCGACGGCCCCGACGCCGGACTCGGGCTCTGGGCCGGAGTCCTCCCGCTCCACAGCACCTGGGGCACCCCCGAACCCGACCCCGCCCTGCCCCCGGGCGTACCGGCCCCACCCCATGTCTCCGTGCGTGCGGGCACCTCCGCGACGTAGCGAAGCGACACCCGGAGCGCCGCGCACGGTGCGGCCGGTGCGGTTCATGTGCCCCCTGCGCCGGGTACCACCTACCCGACCCCTCGCACTCCTTTGCCTGCAGGCCCATTCCTGACGGGGCGTCAGTTCAGTAATCTGACTATGCGTCAGTTATGTTGCTGTCACACAGGAGCGGGCGGACCGATGCTTGGATCTACTCACGGCACCCTCACCACCGACTCCCGCCGCGCACGCGTCGTGGCCTGCGGCGAATCCTCGGCGACCGTCGTCCACGGCACCGCGGCCACCGCCGACGACGTGGACGTCAGCGGTCGCCCGCTGCACGCCGACCTACCCGACCTGGACCGGTTCTTCCACCCCGAGTCCGTCGCCGTGATCGGCGCTTCGGACGCCGAGGGCCGTCCGAACACCGGTATCACCAGGCAACTGCTCGCCTGGGCCGAGCGCGTGGGCGCCCGGCTCCACCCCGTGCACCCCACACGCGGATCCGTCTTCGGCATCCCCTGCTCCCCCAGCGTCGCGGACCTGCCGGAGCAGGTCGACCTGGCCGTGCTGCTGGTCGGCGACCCCCTGCCCGTGATCGAGGAACTGGGCGAGGCCAAGGTCAAGTTCGCCGTCGCCTTCGCCTCGGGCTTCGCCGAGACCGGGGCCGACGGCGCCGCCGCGCAGTCCCGCCTCGCCGCGGCCGTACGGCGCTCGGGGCTGCGCCTTCTCGGCCCCAACACCAACCTCAACGCCTTCGAGAGGTTCCGCGACGACCTGGAAGGGCCGGCGATCGCGCTGATCACCCAGTCCGGGCACCAGGGCCGTCCCGTCTTCGCCCTCCAGGAAATCGGCGTACGGCTGTCGCACTGGGCGCCCACCGGCAACGAAGCCGACCTGGAGACCGCCGACTTCATCTCCTACTTCTCGGAGCAGCCCGAGGTCGGCGCCATCGCCTGCTACGTGGAGGGCCTGAAGGACGGGCGGTCCTTCCTGCTCGCCGCGGACCGGGCCGCCCGCAACGGCGTGCCCGTCGTCGCCGTCAAGGTCGGCCGCACCGAGACCGGGGCGCGCACCGCCGCCTCGCACACCGGCAAACTGACCGGCGCCGACGCGGTGGTGGACGCGGCGATGCGCCAGTACGGCGTGATCCGCGTCGACGGGCTCGACGAACTCCAGGACACCGCCGCCCTGCTGGCCCGGGCGCGCACCCCACGGGCCGACGGCGTGGTCGTCTATTCGATCTCGGGCGGCACGGGCGCGCACTTCTCGGACCTGGCGACGGAGGCGGGGCTGCGGCTCCCGGCCCTCTCCGCGGCCAAGCAGACCGAGCTGCACCAGTGGATACCGGAGTACCTGAACGTCGCCAACCCCGTCGACAACGGCGGGCACCCGGTCGGCGACTGGCGCGGGCGCAAGATCATTGACGCGATCCTCGCCGACCCGGAGGTCGGCGTGCTCATCTGCCCCATCACCGGGCCCTTCCCGCCGATGAGCGACAAGCTGGCGCAGGACCTGGTGGACGCGGCGGAGCGGACGGACAAGCTGGTGTGCGTGGTCTGGGGGTCGCCGGTCGGCACCGAGGAGGCGTACCGGACGACCCTGCTGGGGTCCTCGCGCGTCGCGACCTTCCGCACCTTCGCCAACTGCATCACGGCGGTCCGCGCCTACCTCGACCACCATCGGTTCACCACCGCCTACCGCTCGCCCTTCGACGAGGCGCCGCGCTCCCCTTCGCCCTCCTTCCGCAAGGCGCAGGCCCTGATGCGCCCGGGCCACCAGCTCAGCGAACACGCGGCGAAGCAGCTTCTGCGGGCCTACGGGATCCGGGTGCCGCGCGAGCAGTTGGTGACCAGCGCGGCGGCGGCCGTGCGGGCGGCCGGGCTGGTCGGCTACCCCGTCGTGATGAAGGCGTCCGGCGCGCAGATCGCCCACAAGACCGAGCTCGGCCTGGTGAAGATCGGGCTGACCTCGGCCAGCCAGGTCCGCGACGCCTACCGGGAACTGACCGACATCGCCCGGTACGAGGGCATCTCCCTGGACGGCGTGCTGGTCTGCCAGATGGTCGAGCGGGGCGTCGAGATGGTCGTCGGTGTCACGCACGACTCCCTCTTCGGGCCGACCGTGACCGTGGGGCTCGGAGGCGTGCTCGTCGAGGTGCTGCGCGACACCGCGGTGCGGGTGCCGCCCTTCGGCGAGGACCAGGCCCGGACGATGCTCGGCGAACTGCGCGGACGCGCCCTGTTCGACGGGGTCCGGGGGGCGCCCCCGGCCGATGTCGACGCGCTCGTCGAGGTCGTGCTGCGGGTCCAGCGCATGGCGCTGGAACTCGGGGACGAACTCGCCGAGCTCGACGTGAATCCGCTGATGGTGCTGCCGCGGGGGCAGGGGGCCGTGGCGCTGGACGCCCTCGCCGTGTGCCGGTGACGGCCCGGCCGCCCGCACACCGCCGCCGTCCCCGACACCCACACCCACGCCGATGCCGGTACGGGCGCCGGCACGGCCACCCGCACCGGCACGGCCGCCACCCCTCCCCGCGAAACGGAGCACTCCCATGTCCGACTCCCCCCATGAGTCCCCCGAGGAATCCCCTGCCGAGGACTCCCCCGAGTCATGGGTACTCCACGCCACTGACAACGGGGTCTCGTGGATCACGCTCAACCGGCCCGCGGCCCTGAACGCCCTGACCCGCGACCAGCGGGAGCGGATCGTCGAGCTGCTGGCGCAGGCCTCGGCCGACCCGGACGTACGGGCCGTCGTCCTCACGGCCACGGGCAAGGGCTTCTGCGCGGGTGCCGACCTGCGCGGGGCGCCCGTGGTGCGCGAGCGCGTGGCCGGGGACGTGGCCCGGACGATCCGGGACGGTGCGCAGCGGCTCATCGGTGCGGTGCTCGACTGCGAGAAGCCGGTGATCGCCGCCGTGAACGGGACGGCGGCCGGGATCGGCGCCCATCTCGCCTTCGCCTGCGATCTGGTGATCGCCGCGGACACGGCACGGTTCATCGAGGTGTTCGTACGGCGCGGGCTCGTCCCGGACGGCGGCGGCGCCTATCTGCTGCCCCGGCTGATCGGGCCGCAGCGGGCCAAGGAGCTGCTGTTCTTCGGCGACGCCCTGCCCGCGGCCGACGCCGAAAGGCTGGGTCTCGTCAACCGCGTCGTACCGGGCGACGAGCTCGTCAAGACGGCGCGCGACTGGGCCGAGCGGCTGGCGCAGGGCCCCACACGCGCCCTTGCGCTGACGAAGCAGCTCGTCAACGCCTCGCTCGACTCGGACCGGACGGCCGCCTTCGCCGCCGAGGCGATGGCCCAGGAGATCAATATGACGACGGCGGACGCGAACGAGGGCGTGGCCGGCTTCGTGGAACGGCGCACGCCCCGGTACGAGGGACGGTGACCGCGCGCGCCCCAGGGTCTGTCGTCACATTCCCGTCCGCCCCGTCCAGTCGATACTCGGCCTTCCTATCTGACGACTCGTCAGGTTCAATGGGTGGCGTGATGGGACACGCAGGGATGGCGGCCACCGTCGTCCGATACCTCAGGTCGGTCGGGGCGCCCACGACGGCGGACCCGTACGAGACGCTGCCGCGCCCGGATCTGCGTACGGTCGGCGACGACGAGCGCGCGCCGGTGGAGGCGGCCGAATTCCGGCGGGTCCTGGGCCACTTCGCGACCGGCGTGACCGTGGTCACCGCACCGGCCGCGGACGGCGAGGACGGCCCGGCCGGCTTCGCCTGCCAGTCCTTCTCCTCGCTCTCGCTCACCCCTGCGCTGGTCGCCTTCATGGTCGCCCGTACGTCGACGACCTGGCCACGCATCGCCCGTGCGGGCGTGTTCTGCGTGAACGTCCTGGGTGAGCACCAGGGCGACCTCTGCCGCGGTTTCGCGGTGAGCGGCGCCGACAAGTTCGCCGGTGTCGACCACGAGCCGTCCCCGGTCTCCGGTTCCCCGCTCCTGACCGGCTCCACCGCCTGGATCGACTGCACGGTCCAGGCCGTGCACACGGGCGGCGACCACCTCATCGTCGTGGGCCGCGTCGACGCCCTGGGCACCCCGGACGACGATCCGTGCGCCCCCGGCCCGCTGCTCTTCCACCGCGGACGGTTCGGCCGCTTCAGCGGCTGAGCGGGCGCCGCGGGCTGCGCGCCGCGGGCATCACACGAGCGCGCGCAGCAGGCCGCCCACCAGCACCCCGGCGATCACCAGCGTGCCCCAGCCCAGGATGCGGGTGCAGAGGCGGACCGGACGGCCGGCCCGTGACCGGGTGACGGCGACATGGGCCAGCAGGGCCGCCGGAGTCATGACGACCAGGAGGACGACCGCCCACTCGGGCAGGGTCGCCGGCGTGAACCAGTCGTCCGGATCCGGCTCCCGGCCGGGGCCTGCGAGCAGGGCCGGGAGCATCGGCGGGCCGAGGGCCGGCACCAGCCACACCGTCGTGGCGACGGGCACGGTCCACCACGGTGTGCGGCCCAGGACGACGCGCCCCGCCCAGTGCGCGAGCAGGACCGACGGCATGACGTACACCGCCGTGAAGACCAGCGCGGCGACCACCGCGAGGGCGATCAGGACCGGCAGCGTGACGACGGTCTCGGAGAACGCGACGTCCGGCGGATCCAGCAGAACCGTCAGCGCGTGACCCAGCCCGGCCTCCACCGCCAGGGTCACGACCGCCACGGCCGCACCCTCGACGGCCTCCCGCGAGAGCCCCCGTCCCTCACGGGACGCATCCACCGGCACAGCCATCACCCCCCTCACGACCGTGGGACCCGGTCAGGGAGATCATCCGTCGGCCGGCGGGGCCGCGGCGCACCGGGGTCCCGACGGCTCCCCAAGCGACCCGGCAGGACCCCTCCTAGACTGGCACTGCACCGAAAGCTCCGGACATAGGGAGACATCCGTCATGTCCACACGAGGGAACAAGCGGCGCGCACGCAAGAAGAAGAAGGCGAACCACGGCAAGCGCCCCAACGCCTGACGGACAGGGGCCCCGCGGGGCCCCCCGCCCGGTCCCGGGCGGGTCAGACCGCCGCCGCCCGCGGTCCCCGCCGGATCACCAGCGCCATCAGCGCCGCCGCCGCGCACAGCGCCCCGGAGGCGTACCAGACCATGTCGTACGAGCCGAACACGTCCCGTGCCACGCCGCCGAGGAAGGCGACCAGCGCGGCACCCACCTGGTGGGACGCGAGGACCCAGCCGAAGACGATCGCGCTGTCGTCGCCGTAGTGCTCGCGGCACAGGGCGATGGTCGGCGGCACGGTGGCCACCCAGTCGAGGCCGTAGAAGACGATGAAGAACAGCATCGGCGGGTGCACGGACGGGGCCAGCAGCATCGGCAGGAAGAGCAGCGAGACACCGCGCAGGGCGTAGTAGACCGCGAGCAGACGGCGCGGTGCGAAACGGTCCGTGAACCAGCCGGAGGCGATGGTCCCGGCCACGTCGAAGACGCCGATCACCGCGAGCAGCGACGCGGCCGCCGTGACCGGCATGCCGTGGTCGTGCGCGGCGGGCACGAAGTGCGTCTGGACCAGGCCGTTCGTGGACGCGCCGCAGATCGCGAAGGTGCCGGCCAGCAGCCAGAACGGGGCGACCGACGGCCCCTCGCCCGAGCGGGCCCGGGACCGGGGGACGGCCGCGGAGACCAGCACGCGGACCGCACGCCGCGCGGCACCCGGCACCGGCGCCGGCTTCTCCACGAACTCCGTTGATCCGTACGGCTTCAGCCCCACGTCCGCCGGGTGGTCGCGCAGCAGCAGCCAGACGAAGGGGACGACCACCAGCGCCGCCAGGGCGACCGTGGCCGCGCCAGGCCGCCAGTCGTGCCACGTCTGCAGCATCCAGGCGAGCACCGGCAGGAAGATCAGCTGACCGGAGGCCGACGCGGCGGTGAGGACGCCGGTGACCAGGCCCCGCCGCTCGGTGAACCACCGGTTCGTGACGGTCGCGGCGAAGGCGAGCGCCATGGCGCCCGTACCCAGGCCGACCAGCAGACCCCAGCCCAGCAGCAGCTGCCAGGGGGCCGTCATCCAGATGGTCAGGCCCGACCCGAGCGCGATCACCACCAGCGCCAGCGCCACCATGCGGCGGATGCCGAACCGGTCCATCAGCGCGGCGGCGAAGGGCGCCGTCAGACCGTACAGCGCGAGATTGACCGAGACGGCGAGCCCGATCGTGCCGCGCGACCAGCCGAACTCCTGGTGCAGCGGGTCGATCAGCAGGCCCGGCAGCGACCGGAAGGCCGCGGCGCCGGTGATCGTCACGAAGGTGACGGCGGCGACGAACCAGGCGCGGTGGACACGGGGGCGCCGGGGGCCGGCGGGGGACGGATCGGAGGTGGCGGGGACCGCTGCGGGAGAAGTTGTCGGCGTCACGTCATACAGCCTCACCGGCCGGATCACATCGATCGAGTGGCCCGAAGGACAGCATTCGCTAGGATCGGGCCATGACCGATGGGACCACGGAGTGCACCGACCCGCGCCTGCACCGCGTCGTCGTCCTCGCCCTCGACGGGCTGCTCCCCTTCGAGCTGGGCATCCCCCGGCGCATCTTCGGCCTCGCCCGCGACTCCGCGGGGCGGCCCCTGTACGACGTCGTGACCTGCTCGGTCCGCCCGCCCGGGCCGGTACGGACGGACGCCGACTTCGCGATCCTCGTCGAGCGCGGCCCCGAGGCCCTGGCCACCGCCGACACCGTCGTCGTCCCCGCCTCGTACGAACTCGGGCCCGTCTTCGACGAGGGCCGCCTCACCGACGAACTCGCCGCCGCCTTCACGCATCTGCGCCCCGGCACCCGGCTGGTGTCGATCTGCACGGGCAGCTACGTGCTGGCCGCCGCGGGCTTCCTCGACGGGCGGCCCGCGACCACGCACTGGTCCTCGGCCGAGCACTTCCAGCGGCTCTTCCCGCAGATCGCGGTCGACGCGGATGTGCTGTTCATCGACGACGGCGACGTCCTCACCTCGGCCGGGGTCGCCGCCGGCATCGACCTGTGCCTGCACATCGTGCGCCGCGACCACGGCACCGCCGTCGCCAACGAAGTGGCCCGCCGCACCGTCGTACCCCCGCACCGCGACGGCGGGCAGGCCCAGTTCATCCGGCGTCCGGTCCCCGAACCGCAGATCGCGACCACCGCGACCGCGCGCTCCTGGGCCCTGGGGCGGCTGCACGAGCCGCTCCAGCTGCGCGACATGGCAGAGCAGGAGTCCATGTCGGTACGCACCTTCACGCGCCGCTTCCGTGAGGAGGTCGGCGTCAGCCCCGGGCAGTGGCTGACCCAGCAGCGCGTCGAGCGGGCCCGGCAGCTCCTGGAGTCCAGCGACCTGTCGGTCGACCAGGTGGCGCGGGACGCCGGGTTCGGCACCGCCCAGTCGATGCGACAGCACCTCCAGACGGCTCTGGGGGTCACCCCGACCGCGTACCGGCGTACCTTCCGGACCGCCGCGCCGTCACGGAGCGCGGCCGAGACGGACCGGGCCTAGGAGGGCCCGGACGGGGCGGCAGGGGTCCGGCCGGTGGCAGGGCGGCCGGCGGTGGTCCCGTCGTCGGGCGCCGCACCGGTGGGGGCCGCGTCGCCGGAGGACCGGCCGGTGGAGCCCCCGTCGCCGGTGGCGGGCCGGCCGGTGGAGGGCCGCATCCGCCGTTCGCCGACGGCCCCCGCGACCATCAGGAGCACGGTCAGCCCGACCCCTGCGAGGATCGCGGTGGACGGTGCGACGACGCTGAGGAGACCGCCCGCGAGGGAACCGGTCATCGCGTAACCCGCGCCCACCGCCGCGTACATCAGCGAGTAGCCCGCGGCCAGCGCGCTCGGCGGCAGGGCTTCGCGCAGCTGGAGGTTCCGGGTCAGCATCGCGCCCGCCTGGAGCAGCCCGGCGGCCACGAGACACACCGCGAGGGCGGCGGTGCCGCGGACCACCGCGGCCAGGGCCACGCAGGACGTGACGCCGCTCAGCAGCACCAGGCTCTGCGTCCCCAGCCGCCAGGGCCAGGTGCGCAGCCCGTACACGAAGGCGCCCACCGCCGAGCCGATGGAGAACCCGGCGAGCAGCGGTCCCGACCAGCCGACCGCGATGCCCCGCTGTTCCAGCAACGCGGGCAGCACCAACTCGGCCAGGGCGAGCAGGGAAAGGCCCGCCGCGCCGGTCACGAACAGCGGCCAGGCCCCGGCCATGATGCGCAGCATCGGCTCGCCGTCGCGGTCCTTCCCGTCGGCGTCCCAGCCCGCCGGCAGCAGCCACAGCCCGGCGACCGCCGAGCCCATGAGCGCACCGGCGACCAGCAGCGGCAGTCGGGGGGCCGCGCCGAGCGCGAGGCCGGTGGTGGTGACGGGGGCGAGCGACCAGATGCCGGACACCAGCATCGACTCGAACGACATCGCCTGGGCCGTGGCGTGTTCGGGCACGAGGCTGGTGAGGAGGGCGCGCAGGCCGCCCGATGTGGCGGACGGTCCGGCGCCCGCGACGAACGCGCACACCGCGAGCACCGCCGGATGCGCGTCGGGCAGCGCGCCGAGCGCCGCGAACGCGAGCGCGCCGGTGGCGAGGCCCGCCGCGATGTGCGGGCGGGCCCGGTCGGCGGGCATGCGCATACCGAGGAGCGGGGCGCCGACGATCTCGCCGATCACATAGGCCGCGGCCAGGACCGCGCCGATGGTGTAACCGCCGGGGCGCTCACGGACGAGGAAGACCAGGGCCAGCGGGGCCATGGCCACGGGCAGGCGGCCGCCCACGGCCACGGCCGCCCAGGCCAGGACGGGCCGTGTCGCGAGGTCGCGGTAGGTCATGGACCGACGTTAGGAGACGGCACCGACATCGCCGTACCGGTTTTCCGGCCGGCGCCCCGTCCGCGCGCCTCAGAACGTCAGCACCCCCCTGGCGACCCGTCCCGCCAGCGCGTCGTCCGCCGCCTTGGTGAAGTCCTCCACCGGGTAGGTCTCCGTGACCAGTTCGTCGAGCAGCAGGCGGCCCTGGCGGTAGAGGTCCGCGTAGCGGGCGATGTCGCGTTGCGGCCGGGAGGAGCCGTAGCGGCAGCCGAGGATGGACTTGTCCAGGAACATGGCGGCGGGCGCGAAGCTCGCCTCGGCGTCCGGGGCGGTCATGCCGAGGAGGACGGCCTGGCCGTGGCGGTCGAGGAGGTCGACGGCCCGTCGGACGAGTTCCACCCGTCCGACGCATTCGAAGGCGTGGTCGGCGCCCGTCGGCAGGACGTCCCGCACCCCGTCCGTGGAGGTGAGGAAGTGCGTGGCGCCGAACCGGCGGGCGACGTCCTCCTTCGCGGGGTTGGCGTCGACGGCGACGATCACCCGGGCCCCGGCCAGCCGGGCCCCCTGCAGGACGTTGAGTCCGACGCCGCCCGTGCCGATGACCAGGACCGTGTCGCCGGGTTCGACGCGGGCGCGGTTGAGAACGGCGCCGACGCCGGTGAGGACGCCGCAGCCGATCAGCGCGGCCGAGGTGAAGGGGATGTCCTCCGGGATCCTGACGGCCTGGACGGCCTTGACGACGGTGCGTTCCGCGAAGGCGGAGTTGGACGCGAACTGGTACAGCGGCCGGCCGGCCCGTGAGAAGGGGGTGCCGGGTCTGCCGATCGCCTTGCGGCACATGGTCGGCCTGCCCCGGTCGCAGTCGGCGCAGGCACCGCAGTTGGCGAGCGTGGACAGGCTCACGTGGTCGCCGGGCGCGACATGCGTGACCCCGGTGCCGACGGCCGCGACGACGCCGGCGCCCTCGTGCCCGAGGACGACCGGCGCCGGGAACGGGATCGTGCCGTCGATCACCGACAGATCGCTGTGGCAGAGGCCTGCCGCCGCGATCGCGACCGACACCTCGCCCGGGCCCGGGTCGCGTACGTCCAGGTCGTCGACCACCTGGGGCTGCTTGCCGTCGAAGACGACGCCTCTCATCCGGTCTCCCTCGGTCACTGCCCGGACTTCTCCGGCTGTTTGGGTTCCTTCGGCAGGCCGAGCACCCGCTCGGCGATGATGGTGCGCTGGATCTCGTCCGAGCCGCCGTAGATCGTGTCGGCACGGCTGAACAGGAACAGGTGCTGGAGCGGGTCGAGTGCGTACGGGGCGGACGCGGACCAGTCCGCGGGGCCGACGGCGGCCCGGGCGCCGCGCACCTCGACGGCGAGTTCGCCGAGGCGTTGGTGCCAGCGGCCCCAGAGCAGCTTGGCGACGCTGGGGGCACCCGGGTCGGCGCTCCCGGCGGCATGACCGCCCAGGGTGCGCAGCGCGTTCCAGCGCATGGTGCGCAGCTCCGCCCACTGACGTACGAGGCGGTCGCGCAGGACGGGGTCGGCGGTGGCGCCGGACGCCGCGGCGGCGCGGACGACCTCGGTGAGCTCCTCGGCGAAGCCGATCTGCTGGGCGAGGGTGGACACGCCGCGTTCGAAGCCGAGGAGGCTCATGGCGACGCGCCAGCCGTTGCCCTCGCCGCCGACGACGTGGTCCGCACGGGCGGTGGCGCCGTCGAAGTAGACCTCGTTGAACTCGCTGGTGCCGGTCATCTGCCGGATGGGGCGTACGTCGATGTGGTCCGGCTGGTCCATCGGGACCAGCAGGAACGACAGTCCGCGGTGGCCCCGGGAGCCGGGCGTCGTCCGGGCGAGGACGAAACACCAGTCGGCCTCGTGGGCGAGCGAGGTCCAGATCTTCTGACCGGTGATGCGGTACGCCGACGGGGTCGCGCGGACCGCGGTGGTCCGTACCCCGGCGAGGTCGGAACCGGCGCCGGGCTCGGAGTAGCCCTGGCACCAGAGTTCGTCGCCGCGGGCGATCGGGGGGAGGAAGCGCTGCTTCTGCTCCTCGGTGCCGTGGGCGACGAGGGTCGGGGCCAGCAGGTTCTCGCCGATGTGCCCGCACCGGGGCGGGACGCCGGCCCGGGCGTACTCCTCGGCCCAGATCACCTGGTGGCCGAGCGGGGCTGCCCGGTTGCCGAACCCTTCGGTGCCCCACCCGAGGCCGATCCATCCGCCGCGGCCCACTTCGCGCTCCCAGGCGCGGCGCTCCCAGTCGCCGGCCCGCGCGGCCAGCCACCCCCGGGCCTCCGCCCGGAACCCGTCGTCGCTCCCCGGATCCCACATCGCGTCTCCTCCCGTCCGCCCGCCCCGTCCGGCGGGGCGTGCGCGTCCACCGCGCCGCCCCGCGCGACCGCCGGGCGCTATGTGTTGGGCCGTTCCCCCGAAGCCGCCGCCTTCGCCATCGCCTCCAGCTGCGCGAGCATCGGCATCGGATCGGTGCCGACCGTGCCGGGCAGGAAGTCGGCGATGCGGTCGGGGGTCCAGGGGCCCTCCCCGTACGCGGCGCGGAGCTCCCTCGGCTGGGCCCAGACCGCGATCTTGGGGCCGGCGATCGTGTACACCTGGCCGGTGATGCGCTCCGCGGCGGCCCGGTCGGACAGCAGGTAGACCACGAGGGCCGCCACGTCCTCCGGTTCGCCGATCTCCTTCAGCTCCATGGGGACGTTCGCGGACATCCGGGTACGGGCCACCGGCGCCACCGCGTTCGCCGTCACCCCGTACTTGTGGAGCCCGAGCGCGGCGCTCCGCACGAGCGAGATGATCCCGCCCTTGGCCGCGCTGTAGTTGGCCTGCGCCACGCTCCCCTGGTGGTTGCCGCTGGTGAAGCCGATCAGCGTGCCGGAGCGCTGCCTGCGCATCACCGCCGAGGCCGCCCGGAACACCGTGAACGTGCCCTTCAGATGGGTGGCGACGACCGGATCCCACTCCTCCTCGGACATGTTGAAGAGCATCCGCTCACGGAGGATCCCGGCCACGCAGACCACTCCGTCGATGCGCCCGTAGCTCTCCAGCGCCGTGTCCACGACCCGCTGCCCGCCCGCCATGGTCGAGATGTCGTCGGCGACGGCGACGGCCTCCCCGCCGGCGGCCTCGATCTCCTTCACCACCTCCGACGCGACGTCGCTCGTCGGTTCGCCGCCCTCGATGGAGACCCCGTAGTCGTTGACGACGACTTTCGCGCCCTCGGCGGCGCAGGCCAGCGCGACCGCGCGCCCGATGCCTCGTCCGGCACCCGTCACGGCGACGGCCCTGCCTGCCAAGAAGTTCCCCACGTCCGGCCCCTTCCCGTGGTTTCTGACGGACCGTTAGATTCAGCTGACGCCGATTCTACGGCCCGCCGGACACCGGAAGACAAGCCCCGGGGAGGACTCATGTCAGCCGATACACCAGGAGCCGCACCGGGAGTCGCGCCAGGGACCCCCTCCCTGCCCGCCGAGTTCCACGAGATCGCCAAAAGGGTCAACAACTGGGGCCGCTGGGGCGACGACGACGAGATCGGCACCCTCAACCTGATCGGTGACGAGGTGGTGCGCGAGGCCGCTACGGCCGTCCGCTCCGGGCTCCGCGTGCCGCTCGCCCTGCCGCTCCAGCAGGACGGCGTCCAGACCGGGGTGATTCCGGGGCGTGTCAACCCGCTGCACACCATGGTCCAGATCAACCAGGAGCTCTTCGGGCCCGGTACGGTCGCGACCAGCGACGACGCCGTGACCATGGGCCTGCAGACGGCCACTCACTGGGACGCCCTCACCCATGTGTCCCACTCGGGGAAGATCTACAACGGCCGCCCCGCGGACACCATCACGGCGCACGGCGGCGCCCGGTTCAGCGGCATCGACAAGCCGCGGCACATCGTCTCGCGCGGCGTACTGCTCGACGTGGCACGCGCCAAGGGCCTCGACCGGCTGCCCGGCGGCCATGCGGTCACACCCGAGGACCTGGCGGAGGCGGAGGAGTTCGGCCGCGTCGAGGTCCACGCCGGCGACATCGTGCTCGTACGGACCGGGCAGGTGCAGGTCTACCTCGCCGGGGACAAGCACGCCTACGGCTACCCGTCGCCCGGGCTGTCGGTGCGCACACCCGAGTGGTTCCACGCACGCGACGTGGCCGCCGTCGCCAACGACACCCTCACCTTCGAGATCTTCCCGCCGGAGATCGAGGACCTGTGGCTGCCGGTGCACGCGCTCGACCTCGTCGAGATGGGCATGCTCCAGGGCCAGAACTGGAATCTCGAAGAGTTGTCCACAGCCTGTGCGGAACTCCGGCGGTACGCCTTTCTGCTCACCGCGATGCCCGAGCCGTTCGTCGGTGCGACCGGAACTCCCGTCGCACCGGTCGCCGTTCTCTGAGAAGAATGACAAGCCTGGCATTCCGGGCACAAAGGCGCTCGATGGCGGCGCGCCGCAGTTCGCCCCGAGCGCGTCACGACGTGCCGCCATCCGGCCGCGGCGGGAGCCCGACTTGGCCCCGAAGGGGCCCGACACCGCGTCACGACCCGTACTCGTCGAGGGCCGTACCCGGCAGACCCCGGAGCCCTCGGCGTCCCCTCGCGACGAATCGCTGCCCACAAGCGTGATCAAACGGACACCACACGTCAACACCCGGACGGTGATTTATCAGTTATGTCTGTTTTGTGAGGGCGCGCGCAGTGGTGCACCCAGGGCGCACAGGGACCTAGACCGCTTCGTAGGCGAGGTCTCCGTACGCCGCCGTGCCGCGCACGTGCGGCGCGCACCGGTCGACCTCGCACCAGATGCGCTTGCCGGCGCCCTCGCGCTGCCAGCCCCACCGGTCGGCGAGGCCGTCCACCAGCTCCAGGCCGCGCCCGTTGGTGTCGTCGCCCTCCGCGTGCCGGGGGCGGGGCGGGCGGGCGCTGGTGTCGGCGACCTCCAGCCGCACCGTCTCCCTGGACACTGCGTCGGCCTCGTCCGGCCCGTCCGGCCCGTCGGGCGCCTTGTCCGGCGCCCCGGGCAGCAGCATGCGCAGCACGGCAGGACAGCCGGTGTGCACGACCGCGTTGGTGACCAGTTCGGAGACGAGCAGGATCAGCGTCTCCGCGAGTGGTTCATCGGCCTCTATTCCGCACCCCGCGAGCCGTGAACGCGCCCATCTCCGGGCGCGCCCCACCTCCGCTGGGTCGGGACGGACCTCCAGCTGCACTTGAAGCACCTGCACCGCTCACACCATCCGAACCGGCGGACACATCGCCTCGCGCCTCCACGGATCCACGTGCCGCGTTCCGCTCACGGAACGTGAACCCCTTACGAGACAGCATGGTTGACGTACAGTCACCCCAACAAGCGCTTCGGGCATATTCCAGCGCGAAGGAGTACGCGTGCGGCATACTGTGCGACGCGTGCCGGGGGCGTCGAAAACACACGGTACCCCGTTCCGGCGGCGACTCCAGGTTGTGACTGTCACGCCTTGGACACGAGGTTGTATCGACGCCGATCGTGACCCTGGGTGACCGAGGTGGACTTGTCGGTCATCGTGCCCGGTGCCCGGCCCGTTCCCACCCCTTCCGCGCGGCGGAGGCGGTCTCACAGCAGCTCCGCCGCCAACAGTTCCTCACGCACCGCGGCCGGGCCGCCCCGCTGCGTACGGATCCAGGCGCGCTTCAGATACAGATGGACGTCCGACTCCCAGGTGAAGCCCATGCCCCCGTGCACCTGGAGGCAGTCGCGGGTGTTGCGGACGGCCGCCTCGTCGGCGAGGAGCCGGGCCGTCATGACGTCGAGGGGGTCCGTCGTGACGGCGGCCGCGTAGACGGCGGCCCGGGCGAGCTCCACCCGGATCAGCATCCGCGCGCACAGGTGTTTGACGGCCTGGAAGGCGCCGATCGGCCGGCCGAACTGTTCCCGCCGGCCCGCGTACTCGACGGCCAGCTCACACACGCGCGCGGCGGTGCCGAGCTGTTCGGCGGCGGTCAGCAGCGCGGCGGTGGCGGCGGCCGGTCCCCCGGCGCCCGGCGCGGCCGCCGGCACCCGGTGCACGGGGGTGAGCGGGTCCACCGACCGCATCGGCTCCGCACCGCTCGCGTCCCCCTCCAGCACGTCGGACGCGGCCAGCCACTCCACCGTCGTGCCGTCGACGGCCGCGACGACCGTCGTGCCCTCGGCGGCGCCCGCGATACGGCCCGCCGCGAGCTGGGTGGCGACAAGGGGACCGGGCAGCAGCACCCGGCCGGCCTCCTCGAAGGCGAGGACGGCCTCCGGCAGTCCCAGACCCACACCGCCCTCGGCCTCGGGAAGGCACAGGGCGAAGAAGCCGGCCTCTCCGAGGTCCCGCCACAGCGCCCGGTCCAGGGTGCCGCCGGAGTCGGCCGCGGCCCGGAGTGCGTCACGGCCGAAACGCCGGGACAGCAGCTCCCGTATCCCCCCGCGCAATGCGCGCTGATCATCGGTGAGTTGAAAGTGCACGGTCACCGGTCCTTCGGCAGGCCGAGGATGCGCTCGGCGACGATGTTCTGCTGGATCTGCGAGGTGCCGGCGGCGATGGTGTACGAGAGGGAGGAGAGGCGGTCCAGGGTCCACTCCCGGGACAGGTCCAGCGACTCGGGGCCCAGCACATCCGCCGCCGTGTCGTACAACTCCTGGCGGGCGTGGGAGTACTTCAGTTTGAAGACGGAACCGCCGACGCCGGGCACCCCGCCCGTCCTCCCCCGGGCCGCGGGGTCCCCCATCGCCTCGCTCACGTTCCACTGGGTCAGGCGCCACAGCGCCCGGAACTCGGCGTTCAGCCGGCCGAGGCGGCGGCGCAGGGCGGGGTCGTCCCAGCGGCCGTTGCGGCGGGCCTCGCGGGCGAGGTCGCCCAGGACGCGCCGGCAGGCGACGACCTCGCCCACGAACGCCGTGCCGCGCTCGAAGGAGAGGGTGACCATGGTGACCCGCCAGCCGTCGTTCTCGGCGCCCACGCGGTGGGAGACGGGCACACGCACCTCGTCGAGGAAGACCTCGGCGAACTCGGTGGAGCCGGCGAGCGTACGCAGCGGCCGGACGGTGATGCCGGGGGCGTCCATCGGCATGGCGAGCCAGGTGATGCCGCGGTGCTTCGGCGCGGCCTCCTCGACGGGCGCCGTGCGCACCAGCAGTTCGCACCAGTCCGCGACCTCGGCGTGGGACGTCCAGATCTTGGACCCGCTCACCACGTAGTCGTCGCCGTCCCGCCGGGCACGGGTGCGCAGCGCCGCCAGGTCCGAACCGGCGTCCGGTTCGCTGAAGCCCTGGCACCAGACCTCCTCCCCGCGCAGGATCGGCGGCAGCCAGCGCGCCCGCTGCTCCGGCGTGCCCTCGGCGGCGATCGTCGGCCCGGCGTGCAGCAGCCCGACGAAGTTGGCGCCCACATAGGGCGCACCGGCCCGCTCGGTCTCCTCCAGGAAGATCAGGTGCTGGGTCGGCGTCGCCCCGCGGCCGCCCGCGTCCACGGGCCAGTGCAGGCCCGCGTACCCGGCGTCGTACAGCCTGCGCTGCCAGCCCAGGTCGTACGCCCGGCGGCCGGGCCAGTCGCCGGGGTCGGGCCGGGGCGGCAGGCCCGGCAGGGTCTTCTCCAGCCATTCCCGCAGGCGGGCGCGGAACTCCTCCTCCTCGTCGGTGTACGTGAGGTCCACGGCTATGCGTCCAGGTCCAGACCGAGCATGCGGATGGCGTTGCCGCGCATGAGCTTGTACACCGTCTCGTCGTCCAGTCCCTTGACGTGGTCGAGGGCGACCTCCTTGGTGTGCGGGAAGGTCGAGTCGACGTGCGGGTAGTCCGTCTCGAAGGTGGCGTTGTCCCGGCCGACGACGTCCAGGGAGGCCACTCCGTGCTTGTCGCGGAAGAAGCAGCAGAAGATCTGCCGGTAGTAGTAGGTGGACGGCGGCTCGGGGATCAGGTCGCGCACCCCGCCCCAGGCGCGGTGCTCCTCCCAGACGTCGTCGGCCCGCTCCAGCGCGTAGGGGATCCAGCCCATCTGGCCCTCGCTGTAGGCGAGCTTGAGCCGCGGGAACTTCACCAGCACGCCGCTGAACAGGAAGTCCATCATCGACGCCATGGCGTTGTTGAAGGAGAGCGAGGCCTGCACGGCGGGCGGCGCGTCGGGCGACGCCGCGGGCATCTGCGACGACGACCCGATGTGCATGTTGACGACCGTGCCGGTCTGCTGGCAGGCCGCGAAGAAGGGGTCCCAGTAACCGGAGTGGATGGACGGCAGGCCCAGATGGGTCGGGATCTCGGAGAAGGTCACCGCCTTCACGCCGCGCGCGGCGTTGCGCTCGATCTCGGCGACCGCGAGATCGATGTCCCACAGGGGGATGATGCACAGCGGGATGAGCCGGCCGCCGCTGTCGCCGCACCACTCCTCGACCATCCAGTCGTTGTACGCGCGCACACAGGCCAGGGCGACCTCCTTGTCGTGCGCCTCGGCGAACGTCTGCCCGCAGAACCGCGGGAAGGTCGGGAAGCAGAGGCTGGCCTCGACGTGGTTGAGGTCCATGTCCTTGAGGCGCTCCACCGGGTCCCAGCAGCCGGGCCGCATCTCCGCGCGCGTGATGCCCTCCAGCGTCATGTCGTCGCGGTCGAAGCCGACGGCGGCGATGTTCCGCTTGTACGGGAACTTCAGGTCCTCGTAGATCCACCAGTCCGTGGGCGGGCCGTCCGGGTCCATCGTGATCTGGTACTTCCCGCCGACGTAGGCCAGCTCCCCGATGCCCGCCGTGAGGGGCTTGGGGCCGCGGTCCCGGTACTTCTCCGGCAGCCAGGTCTCGAAGAGGTGGGCGGGCTCGATCACATGATCGTCGACGCTGATGATCCGGGGCAGTTCGGTCATGGGGGTTCCCCTCCGCTGTGTCTGATGACCCTGTGGCGGCCCTGTCGGCCGGCGCTTTATCTGATGACCAGTCAGATCTCTCGACAGCAGGCTAGCCCCGCACCCCTGGACCGACAAGGCGGTGCCGCCTACGCTCTGGGCACGATCTGACTGTCCGTCAGTTGCGATGGCTGGTTACGGAGGGTTCGGCATGAGGCACACCCCTGCGGGCGCCGGGACGGGCCGGAGCGGCGCCGTCGCCCGGGAACTCGGCGCGTCCCCCACCATGTGGGCCCTGATCGAGCGCCGCGCCGCGCTCACGCCCGACGCCGCCGTCCTCATCCAGGCCGAACCCGACCCCGCGGACGACCGGACGCTCACGTTCGGCGAGCTGCACGACCGCGCCGAGCGCGTGGCGGCCGGCCTGTACGGCATGGGCGTACGCCCAGGCACGGTCGTCGCCTGGCAGCTGCCCACGCGCATCGAGACGGCGCTGCTGTCCTTCGCCCTGGCCCGGCTCGGCGCCGTGCAGTCACCCGTGATCCCCTTCTACCGGGACCGCGAGGTCGGTTTCGCGCTGCGCGAGGCGAAGGCGGAGTTCTTCGCGGTGCCCGGGGTGTGGCGCGGGTTCGACCACACCGGGATGGCACGGCGGCTGGGCGCCCGCGGGATCTTCGAGGCGTACGCCTCGCTGCCCGACGGCGATCCCTCGGTACTGCCTCCCCCGCCCTCCGACGGGCGGGCGGTGCGCTGGATCTACTGGACATCGGGCACGACGTCCGACCCCAAGGGGGTCCTGCACACCGACCGCTCCCTCATCGCCGGCGGCTCCTGCCTGGCCCACGCACTGCACCTGTCCGCGTCGGACGTCGGCTCGATGGCCTTCCCCTTCGCGCACATAGCGGGCCCCGACTACACGGTGATGCTCCTGCTGTACGGGTTCCCCGCGGTCATGTTCGAGCAGTTCGCGCTGCCGGCCGCACTGGACGGCTACCGTCGGCACGGGGTCACCGTGGCGGGCGGCTCGACGGCCTTCTACTCGATGCTCCTCGCCGAACAGCGCAAGGATCCGGCAACGAAGCTGATCCCGTCGCTGCGGCTGCTGGCGGGCGGCGGAGCGCCGAAGCCGCCCGAGCTCCACCACGCCGTCGTCCGCGAGATGGGCTGCAACCTCACCCACGGGTACGGCATGACCGAAGTACCGATGATCACCATGGGCGCGCCGGACGACACGGCCGAGAACCTGGCGACGACCGAGGGCAGAGCGCCGCAGGAGATGACGATCCGCATCACCGACGCGGCGGGGACCCCACTGCCGGCGGGCGTCGACGGCGAGGTGCGGCTGCGCGGCGAGGCCGTCTGCCAGGGCTACCTCGACCCCGCCCAGACGGCGGAGGTCTTCGACGCCGACGGCTTCCTTATCACCGGTGACCTCGGGCACCTGCGACCGAGCGGGCACCTGGTCCTCACCGGGCGGGCGAAGGACGTCATCATCCGCAAGGGCGAGAACATTTCGGCGAAGGAGATCGAGGACCTCCTGCACCGGCACCCCGGCGTCGGCGACGCGGCGGTCATCGGGCTGCCGGACCCGGACCGGGGCGAACGGGTCTGCGCCGTGGTCGAACAGCCGGACGGCGCCGAGAGACTGACCCTCGACGCCGTGACCGCCCATCTGCGCGAGCAGGGCCTGTCCGTGCACAAGCTGCCGGAGCAGCTGGAACTGGTGGACGCGCTGCCCCGGAACGACACGCTGCGCAAGGTGCTGAAGTACAAACTGCGGGAGAGATACGCGTGAGCGGTCCCGCTCCCCGCGCCCCGTCGGCACACGGGGAGCACGGCCGGCCCACGGGCCGGGTTACTCCTCGACGGTGAAGTACTGCGCGAACGCGGTCACCACGTCCGCCTCGCGCACGAGCCCGTCCCCGTCAGCGTCCAGAGCGCCGGCGACGGCTACGGCGAGCTCGTCGCCCACACCGAGTACGTGCAGGGCGCGTTCGGTCTCGGGGACGGTCGCCATGCCGTCGCCGTCGCCGTCCGCCACGGCCAGCGCGGCGTGCAGGAACGGACGGGCGATCCCGGCGAACCGCTCGGGGTTGTCGCGCAGCCGCTTCACCGCGCCGTTCACGAACTCCTCACGGGTGATGCGCTGGTCCCCGTCGCGGTCCGCGATGCCCGCCATGCCCTGCCAGAACGCCTCGGCTCCGCCGTACAGGGCCTGCCCCTTGTCGGATCTGGCCGCGACGCCGAACTCCCCGAGCAGCGCCTTCGCCGCGCCGTTGAAGTCCTGACGGTCGATGTAGCCGTTGCCGTCCTGGTCGAAGGTGGCGAACCTGGCGGCGATCCTGCGCTCGTAATCGGAACTGACCATGCCGGGAGCGTACGTCCTCCGCCGCCTCCGCACCGGCCAACGAAGCTCCTTGTCCCAGGACTGCCGACAAACTGGGACAGAGTTGTACCGTGCGGCGTCAAGGCGGGCTCCCGCAGTCACCCGATCGATGCCGGCGCGCACACGCGGCCCAGGCGTCGCGGGGCGGACGGGAATGTGACGACGGGCCCTAGGCCAGGAGGGGCGCCGCCTCGTCCGAGACCGCCGTGGCGGCGTCCGGGAAGACCTCGAAGAGGCGGCGGACACCGAGTGCGGCCAGCACGCGATTGACATGGGAGCCGTCCACGGCCCCCTGCGCGGGCAGAACGAGCCGCAGACGCCCCTGGAAGGAGCGCATGAGGCGGCGGCTGGCTATCAGGACACCGACCCCGCTGGAGTCGCAGAAGAGCACGTCGGAGAGGTCGAGAACGAGGCTGCGGCGGCCCTCGGCCACCGCGTCGTGGACCCGTTGGCGCAGCACCGGCGAGGTCACCAGATCCATCTCGCCCGACACTCGCAGCACGGCCCACTTGCCGTGCTCGGCCACGGTCACCTTGAGCGTCACCGCCACGCCTCTCGTTCGCCGATGCGGAAGCAGCCCCTTCGCTTCCACCTCGCGGCTGCCCCGCCGTCACCCCATGAAACACCCGGGGGCGGGACGCAAATAGACTGGTTCGAACCTTTGTGGCATGGATCCCAGACATATTCAGTCAACATGAAGCCGGTTCGGACGGGCAGGCTCCGGGGATGGCCCGCAGGGCCCCGGCGGCCCGATGCTCATTGCAGCAAAGACACCTGCCGTGTCGGTGGCGCCGACTACATTCGAGAAGACGGCCTGGCAGGTGGGCACAGGGACAACACCGGACACGAGCAGGGCGAGGGGGCCGCATGGCGAAGGAAGCACCGGCCCGTTGGGACCGCAGGATGCAGCAGCGGCTGTCGCGCGGCGAGGCCGCCGCGCTCGGCGAGCTGTACGACCGCTTCGCCTCCCTCGTGCACGGCCTCGCCCACCGCGTCCTCGGCGACGAGTCGGCCGCCGACCGCCTCACGCGCGAGGTGTTCGCCCATGTCTGGGAGCACCCGGACGCGTACGACCCCAAGCAGGGACCCCTGCGCTCCTTCGTCGCCACCCTGACCCACCGGCTCGCCGTCCAGCGGCTGCGCCGGACCGAGGCCGCCGCCCTTGCCCGGGGCGGCGACGGCGGCACGGAGGAGCTGGAGCGCAAGGTCCGCCGCGCCTCCGCGGCCGCCCGCGCCGACTACATCGTCACGTCGATGCCCGCGCCTCTGCGGGCCGCCCTGGAACTGGCCTACTTCCAGCGCCGCGACTACCGCCAGACCGCGGCGGACCTCGGCGTCACCGCCGACGAGGCCCGCCGCCGTCTCCGGCTCGGCCTTCAACTGCTGTCCACGGCCCACGACGGCGGCACGCCGGGTGCTCCGCCCGGCCCCGGGAGGGCGCTGTGAGCGGCCCGGACGACGTCGAGCCGAACGGAGGGGACGAGCCGCCGTACGCGGGCCGCGAGCAGCAGGGGCCGGACGGAACGGACAGGCCGGACGAGGGCCGTGGTCACCGCGGAACCGACGAGCCGCACGAGGGCCGTGAAGCCGGTGCCGGCGGCGCCCCGCGCGGTGGCCGTGAGCCCGGCGGGCCCGCGGGCTCCGACACGCCTCCCGGCGGGCAGGACCAGGGCCCCGCGCCCCGTGAGCCCCGCATACCGACGCCCCGGGCCTCCGTCGAGGACACCGGGCACCCCCTGCCCGACCTCCCTCCGGGGCAGCTCCCGCCCCCGGCGGCCCCCGAGCGGGACGGGCCCCCGGTGCGGGCGAACATCCATGTGCGTCCGCTGCCCCCGCCGCTCGTCCTGGAGCACCGTGTGCTCCAGGCCCTGCTCGGTGCCTGGGCGCTGTCGGCCTGCTCCCCCGGAGAGGCCGCAGCCGTCGAGGACCATCTGGGCGGCTGCGGACCCTGCGCGGAGGAGGCGCTGCGGCTGCGGGACGCGGTCGGACTGCTGCACCCCGCCGAGAGCCTCGACCTCGACCCCGGCCTGCGCACCCGCGTCCTGGAGAGCTGCCTCGGCCGACGCCCGCCGCGCATCCCGGTGCCCGACTGGGCCGGGCCCTACGACGCCGAGACCGCCCGTCTCGACGCCCTGCTCCAGGACATCGGCGACGCGGAATGGCACGCACCGGTGCGGCTGCGCTGGTACGAGGGCGGAGCGCAGGTCAGCCGCAAGACCACGGTCGCCGGAGTCATCGCGCATCTGATGACGGTCGACGGTCTCGTGGCGGTCGCCCTGGGGCTGGACGACCCGCTGCCCGGCGGCCGCCGCTCCGCACCGGACGACGGCGCACCCGGCACGCCGGGCGCATGCGCAGGCCGTCCGTCCGGAGCCGACGGAGGCGGCGCCGCGAAACGGAAATCGCCGCCCGCCGCCCCGGACGCCCCGCGCCTGCTGGGCCCCCGCGAGCGCACCGAGGCGTACTGGCGCGGTGCCCACTTCCCGCCCACCCGCGCCATCCGCACGCCCTGGCGCGAGCAGTCCCACCATCTGGTCCGTACGGTGTCGTTCGCGGCCGGGGGTCCCGCCCACACCAGCGCGAGCGAGCGGGACGGAACCGCGGGGCGCGGCGGAGGGTCCGGGAGCGGCACGGGCTCCGGGCGGCTCACCGTGCCCTACGGCGGCTTCGCGCTGCCCTTGCGCGACGCGCTGCTGGACCGGGCCTTCGAGTGCTGGGTGCACGCGGACGACATCGCCCGGGCCGTGGACTACCCCTACGAGCCACCCGCACCCCGTCATCTCCACCGCATGATCGACCTCGCGGCCCGGATGCTCCCCGGCGTCCTGGCCGCGCGCCGCCGCGCGGGCCTGGCGGGCGCTCCCCGCGCGCTGGTCGCGGCGGGCGCCCCGGGCCGCAGTCTGCGCCTGGAGATCGAGGGTGCGGGCGGCGGCGAGTGGCTGATCGCCCTGGACTCCCCCGGTGCGCTCGCCTCGCCGGAGCACGAGGTCGCGCACGTGGCGCTCGACGGTGTCGAGTTCTGCCGGCTGGCCGCGGGCCACGTCCCGCCCGAGGAGGCGGCCGCCGGGCAGACCGGCGACCGCGAGGCGATCAGGGACGTCCTGACCGCGGCGGCTTCGCTGAGCAGGATCTAGGGGGTCCGACGGTCGGTCCGACCGAACGGGCCCTGCGGTCTCAGCCCTTGCTCACGGCCGTCAGGATCTCCGGCAGCCGGGCCGCCGTGCGCGGAGCCGCGAGGCGGAGCCCGACCAGGGTGGCCAGGATCCCGTAGACCGTGCCGGCGGGCAGCAGCAGCCAGGTCCAGCGGTCGGCGCCCAGGAGGTGCAGCACGATCGTGAGGGCCAGGACAGGGGCGCAGATCAGGGCCGCGAAGAGCATGCCGCCGAAGATGCTGATCCAGGCGAGCCCGGTCTGGCCGGCGGCGACGTTCTTGTAGCCCTCCTGCGGGATGGAGTAGGGGAATCGCGCGGATGTCCACGCGCCGGTGGCGAGCATGGCGCCCAGGAGCGCGAAGGACAGCCCGAGTGCCTCGGGGAGCGCCGGCCACGCGCCCAGCAGCGCGGTGGTCCCGACCGTGACGAGGGTGGCGTACGGGACCGTGACCGTGACGAGGGCAAGGGCCCGGGCGCGCAGTTCGACGTACGCGTCCCGCGGTGACGCGATGGTCAGGGCGACGATCCAGAACGCCGAGGTGTCCTGGCCGAACTGGTTGGACATCTGCATGCCGAGCATCCCCGACGCGAAGCAGGCGAGGTAGACGGAGCCGGTGCCCTGGAGGGCGTTGGCGAGGGGCACGATGAGGCCGATCGCGAGGGAGGTGACCCAGGCGGCCTTGGTCTTGGGGTCGCGCCAGATGTAGCGGAGGCTGCGCTCCATGACGATGCCGGTGCGGCCGGAGGGCAGCAGCCGGGCCGGTCCGGACGAGCGCCGCCCGGCCGAGGTCCGCCCCGGGTCCGCGGCCTGGACCGTCGAGCCGTCCGGCGAGGTCATCAGCCGGGTGAGGCTCCCGCTCCAGAAGGCCAGCAGGGCCGCGAGGGCCGCCACGGCGAGGGCCAGTTGGGCGGCCGCGGTGCCGTACGCACCGTCGCCCGCGGAGTCGACCGCGCCGAGGGCGCTCGCGGGCGGCAGCCAGCGGAGCACGTCCGCGACCGGGTCGAGCGCTCCGAGGCCGCCCGCGGCACCCAGCCTCTGGGCGCCGAAGTTGACCACCTGGGCGCCGACGGCGATGGCGATTCCGCTGAGCACGGCCAGGTCGCGGCCCTTGCGGGAGCTGAGCAGCCGGATGTTCGCGGTGGCGACGGCACGCGCGAGCGCCACGCACACGAGCAGCGTGAGCGGCACGGCCACCACCGCGACCACGGCGGCCACGGCCCCGTGCGCCACGGAGATCGCCGAGCCGACGGCCAGACAGAGCGTGAAGAGCGGGCCGATGCCGACGAGCGAGGCCACGAGCAGGGCACGGACGAGGGGTTGGGGACGCAGCGGGAGCATGACCAGCCGCGTGGGGTCGAGCGTCTCGTCGCCGCTGGGGAAGAACAGCGGCATCACGGCCCAGCCGAGCGCCACGACGGCGGTCAGGACGATGGCGACGGTGGCCGCGTGGGCGTTGCCGCGCAGCGCGATCAGGCCGACGAGTTGGAGGGCGGAGTACAGCAGGACGACGACCACCGAGGTGACGTACGCGGCGCGGCGGCCGGCGGACTGCCGCAGTCCGTTGCGCAGCAGGGCCAGCTTGAGCCGAACCAGGGTTGGAGTGGGCGCCTGGGCCACGGGGACCGTCATCGGGCGCCGCCGAGCCAGTCGAGGGTGTCGCCGGTGTCCCGGCCGCCCGCGCCGACGAGTTCGAGGAACGCCTCCTGGAGCGAGGGCGCCGTCCCGCGTACGTCGGCGAGGGGGCCGTGGGCGCGGATGCGGCCCGCGGCCATCACGGCCACCCAGTCGCACAGCGACTCGACGAGCTCCATGACGTGGCTGGAGAAGACGACGGTCGCGCCGGAGCCGGTGAAGCGTTCCAGTACGCGGCGGATGGTCTGCGCGGAGACCGGGTCGACGCCCTCGAACGGTTCGTCCAGGAAGAGGACTTCCGGATTGTGGAGCAGCGCGGCGGCGAGCCCGATCTTCTTGCGCATCCCGGTCGAGTAGTCGACGACCAGCTTGTGCTGGGAGCCCGCGAGGTCGAGGACCTCGAGGAGCTGGGTGGCGCGCTTGTCGACCTCCGCGCCGGGCAGACCGCGCAACCTGCCGGTGTACGAAAGGAGTTCGCGGCCGGAGAGCCGCTCGAAGAGCCGCAGGCCCTCGGGGAGCACACCGATGCGGGCCTTGACCTGGACCGGGTCCTGCCACACGTCGTGGCCGACGACCTCGACGGAGCCCTGGTCGGGGCGGAGCAGCCCGGTCACCATCGAAAGGGTCGTGGTCTTCCCGGCCCCGTTGGGCCCGACCAGCCCGATGAACTTCCCGGCGGGCAGCTCCAGATCCACTCCGGCGACGGCGATCTGCTGTCCGAACCGCTTCCAGAGACCCTGTATGCGTACGGCGACACTGTGGTCAGTCACCCGGCCAGACTACGGTCAGCCGCCGGTGGGCGGCTCACCCCTGTGGACAGTGGTTCCGGCCCGTGCCCCGGGACGCCCCCCCCACGGCCCGGACGGTGCACCAGGACACGGGCATCACCCCCTAACGGCGTCGGGCGGGCTCCCTCCCGCACGCGTACGCCAACGGCGAGATCAGCTCCTCCACATCCGGCAGCCACCGGTTCGCCGCCGTGGGCCGACGCGCCCACTGCACCGCACCGTGCGCACCGAACCGTGTCGGCGGCGCCGCCACCCACGACCCCTCGCCGAGGGCGATCAGATCCAGGGAGGTGGGCATCCACCCCAGCTTCCGGACCAGTTCCGGCACCTTCGCCGACGCCCCCGGCAGCACCAGGAACTGCATGCGCCGGTTGGGCGTGCAGGTCACGGGCCCGAGCGTCAGCTCCATGCGCTCCATCCGGGCCAGCGCCAGGAACCCCGCGGTCTCGGGCACGTCGATCGCGTCGAACGTCCGCCCGGTGGGCAGCAGGATCGACGCCGTGGACTGCTTGGACCAGAGCCGGCGCACCACGGTCGCGCTGCCGGTCGCCCGGGTCGCCCAGTCCTCGCGCGCGGGGTGTGCGCCGGGCAGGGCGCACGCGGCGTCGCCGCACGAGCACCGCTGCACGCCGTCGACGACCTCGAGCCAGGTGCCGGGGAAGACGTCCCAGTGACGCTCTTCCGCATAGCGCACGGCGCTGTCCTGCAGGGATTCTCCGCGCTGCTCGGGGATGTGCACGGCGGACGTGACGGCGGCGGACGTGACTGGGGTGACTCCGATGGTCTCTTCCACACCGTTCTCAACTTCCGCCGTCACCCGGGGTTACGGGCCGCCCGCGCGCGGGGGAGGAGCATCCTTCCCGCATCCGGGGCGCACAGGTGCACGGCCGGGGGCGCGCATGGGCAAGGGCCACGGGGCACGGGTAGCCAGGTGGGGGGCAGGCGTCAGCCCTTTCCGCGCATTTCCACGTATGTGCTGAACAACCGCATATGCCAGCATCATCCGTCGGGGCGTGGGGAATTGATCATCGAGAGGACCACCGCGAGTCGAACACCGCAGCCACAGGGGGTAACACATGGCCGCAAGGCCGCTCGTCGCACGTCAGCCGAACGAACGGTTGCAGGCGCTCATCCAGGAGGCCGGGTGCTCCAACGCCGGGCTGGCCCGCCGGGTCAACATGTGCGGCGCGGAACACGGTCTCGATCTGCGCTACGACAAGACGTCGGTGGCGCGCTGGCTGCGAGGACAGCAGCCGCGCGGGCGGGCGCCGGCGATCATCGCGGAGGCACTGGGCCGCAAGCTCGGCCGTACCGTGACGATCGACGAGATCGGCATGGCGAACGGCAAAAACCTCGCATCGGGCGTGGGGCTGCAGTTCTCGCCGACCGTACTCGGCGCGATCGAGCAGGTATGTGAGCTGTGGCGCAGCGACGTGGGGCGCCGGGACTTCCTCTCCGGCTCGTCGGTGGCGGCCTCCGCGCTGGTGGAGCCGAGCCGTGACTGGCTGATCTCGTCGCCGGACACCCAGGTGGCGCGGTCGGCCGGACCACGGGTCGGTCCGTCGGACGTGGCGGCGGTGCTGGCGATGACCCAGG
Organism: Streptomyces sp. NPDC002004; assembly: GCF_053593975.1. Lineage (NCBI taxonomy): Bacteria > Bacillati > Actinomycetota > Actinomycetes > Kitasatosporales > Streptomycetaceae > Streptomyces > Streptomyces sp. NPDC002004. Next base: position 229,353 of record NZ_JBSFDP010000003.1, on the reverse strand, counting down.
CGCTGAAGGACCTCGACCACCAGTACGGCAGCGGGCATGTGCGCCCGGTCGTCGTGCACTACCTCAACAGCGTCGTGTCCGGGCTGCTGGCGGGCTCGTACCGGGAGGCGGTGGGCCGCGACCTCTTCGCCGCCGTGGCCCGGCTGACGGAACTCGCCGGGTACATGGCGGTCGACACGGGCCAGCCGGGACTGGCCCAGCGCTACTACATCCAGGCGCTGCGACTGGCCCAGGCCGCCGGGGACCGCGGGTACGGCGGGTACGTACTGGCCGCTTCCATGAGCCACTTGGCGGCGCAGCTCGGAAACCCGCGCGAGATCGCGCAGTTGGCACGTGCGGCGCAGGAGGGCGCACGCGGGCGGGTCACTCCGCGCGCCGAGTCGATGTTCCACGCGGCGGAGGCACGCGGGCACGCACTGCTCGGGGACTCCCGGGCGGCCCAGGACGCGGCGGGCAGGGCCCTCGGCGCGATGGAGCGGGCGGACGGCTCTACGGGCGCCGGGACCGGGGACGACCCCGCGTGGATCTCCCACTTCGACGAGGCCTATCTGGCGGACGAGTTGGCGCACTGCCACCGGGACCTGGGCCAGGCGGAGGGAGCGGCCCGCTACGCCCAGCAGGCGCTGTCCGGGCTCCCCGCGTCGCGGGCCAGGCGGCGGGCGATCGGGCTCGTCCTGCTGGCGACGGCGCAGGTGCAGCAGCGCGAGGTGGAGCAGGCGTGCCACACGGGGCTGCGGGCCGTCGAGCTGCTCGGCACGATGCGGTCCAACCGCGGGGCCGAGTATCTGGAGGACTTCAGGCAGCGACTGGAGCCGTACCGGGACGAGCCGGTGGTGCGCGAGTTCGGGGCGCGGCTGGAGCTCCAGGTGGCGTGAGGTTTTTAACAGCGTCCCGCGGGCCGGATTCGTTACTGCCCTGCGTAGCGAGGTGAACAGCTCCTGAGCTGCGTGGCACCGGGCTCGGGACACCCGGTAGCGTGAGCCGACGATTCCGAAAGTCCCCCGATAGTAGGAGTCCCGGTGACGCAGAGCGGACAAGGCGACCGGCAGCCGCGCGAAGGCATCGTGCTGCCCGCCGACGGAGGTGAGCCGCTGATACCCGGCGCCCCCGGCAACCAGCCGGCGCCGTCCGCCGGCGACCCCTGGGGCGGAGCGTGGGGTCCCGGCGCGGCGCCCCAGTGGGGCTCCGCGTCCCCCGACACCGGCGGCCAGTGGGGAGCTGCCCCGCAGGAGCCGGCACCGGGGCAGCCGATGCCCCCGTCGGTGCCGGGCGGTCCGCTGGAGGGCACCGTCGTGTCGCAGCACCAGGGCCACGGCGCCCCGCCGCCGTCCGGGAACGGGGGCCACGGAGCACCGATTCCGCCGCAGGACCAGGGCGCGCACCTGCTGCCCCCCGCGGCCCAGGGCGCGCACCTGCTGCCCCCCGCGGCCCAGGGCGGACACCTGCCGCCCTCCGGGGCCCTTCCGCACGCGGGCGGGGAAGTGCCGCACGCAGCGCCGGGCCAGGCCGCACCCGCCGCCTACGGCTATCCGCAGCAGCCCACCGACTACAGCGCCGCGCCGGTCCCCGGCCAGGGCTACCCGGGCGCCGGTTACGGCTACCCCCAGCAGCCCGCTCACCCGCAGCAGCCCGCAGCCCCCGGCACGGCGCTCCCGGCCGCCGCCCCGCTGCAGGCCCACGGCGACCACGCCGACGCGACCCAGTACCTGCCGCCGGTGACCGGCGGCCCGGGCGGCGCGCCCGCCCCCGTGGACGAGGGCGCCACCCAGTACATCCCGCCCGTGACTCCGGGCGCGCTGCCGCCCGAGGCGAAGCCGGAGGCACCCGCCGAGGCGACCCAGTACCTGGGCACCATCCCGCGGGCCGCGTCCCCCGGGCCGATGCCCGGAGCGGCGGACGCCGCGCACCCGGACGCCCAGGCGACCCAGTACATCGCCCCCGTCCCGGCACAGCCCACCGGAGCCCCCTACGGCATCCGGCCCGGCACGCCGGAGGAGCGGCAGCCCCCGGCGGAGTTCGACAGCCTCTTCCGGTCCGCGCCGGGCGAGGAGGGCGCCTCCTCGACGCAGCAGATGCCCCGGTTCGACCCGCGGACCCACGGCTCCCCGCAGCCGCAGCCGCCGCAGCAGTACGAGGACGACGGCCGCCGCAGGTCGGGCCGCACCGGATCCAAGGTGCCGCTCCTCGCCGCCGTGGGCGTCGGCGTGATCGTCATCGGCGTCGGCGTCGGCGCGCTGCTGAGCGGCGGGGGCGACGACAAGAAGAAGGACGACAGCACGCCCGTGTCGGCGGCGAGCCCGACGGCGGGCGGGAAGCAGTCGCAGGCCGCCGACCCCGTGAAGGCGCAGGCCGTCGAGCTGGACAAGCTCCTCGGCGACAGCAACGACAGCCGGGCGTCGGTGATCAGAGCCGTCGGCTCCATCCGCACCTGCTCCAACACGGGCCAGGCCGCGAACGACCTGCGCGCCGCGGCGAAGCAGCGCGCGGGCCTGGTCACCCGCCTCGCCGGCCTGTCCGTCGACAAGCTGCCCAACCACGCGCAGCTCACCTCCGCCCTCAACCGCGCGTGGAAGGCGTCGGCGTCCGCCGACAACCACTACGCGGCCTGGGCTGACCAGGTCGGCCGCAAGGGCGGCTGCCACAAGGGCCACGCCCGCACCACCCCCCAGACGGCGGCCGGCAACGGCGCCAGCGGTGTGGCCACCCAGGCCAAGTCCGAGGCGGCGGACCTGTGGAACGCCATCGCGAAGCAGTACGGGCTCACGACCCGCGACAGGACGCAGCTGTGACATGAGGGAGGGGCGGGCCCGCTCGGGGCCCGCCCCTCCCTCGTCGTCCCCGCGGTCGTCGTCCCCCGGCTGTCGTCCTCGCGGTCGTCGTCCCCCGGCTGTCGCGTCGCTAGGACGTGCGTTCCAGCGTCTTCGACACGTTCACGAACCCGCGCCGCGCCGACACCATCCGGCCGTTGCGCACCACCTGGAAGGTCACGTCGGCGTTGACCAGGCGCGGGAAGCCCTTGACCGCGATCAGGTCCTCGAACCGCCAGCTCAGCGGCGGGGTGAGTCCGCCGGTGTCCACCTTGAGCCCGGAGTCGAGGGTGCGGCGCAGCGACAGCGCGCTCACATCGCCGTCGCCGATCTTCTCCACGGCCTGCTTCAGGACGGTGTACGCGATCCACGTGGTCTGCACGCCCGCGTCCGCCGGGTCGATCCGGTTGTCGCCGAAGGCCTGCTCGCTGATCACCTTCTTCATGCCGTCCCAGCGCGGATCGTCGGCCGCCGGGTACCAGCCGGTGAGATAGGCGCGCTCGTACGGGCTGTCCTGGCCGCCGGTGCGGTCGATGACGGACTGGTCGACGCTGCCGAGCACCGAGGAGACCCGTACCTCCGGATAGTCCTCGCGGCTGCGGCGGAAGGAGTCGAAGAAGGTGTCGGTCCGGTCCCCCAGCGCGGCCATGACGCAGCCCTGCGAGGCGCGGGCCGCCGGGGAGCCGGCCGTCGTGGACGCCGGGCTCGTCGCGGGCGCTGTGGCCCCCACGGCCACCCGGCTCAGCGCGTCGCGCGCCTGTGCCGTGTACTCGGTGGCGTCCTCGGCCGCGCGGATGTCGATCGCGGAGGGGTGACGTCGCTCGGCGAGCCCCGAGTCGAGCAGTACCGGCAGGTCGTCGCCCGCGATCGTGTCCGGCCGCACCAGGGCGACCCGTGAGCAGTGCCCGGCCAGCTGCTCCCCCATGCCCGCCATGAGCGCGGGCTGGCCGCCGTTGACGGGGTAGGACAGCGGGCTGGTGAACTCGTCGTCGGTGATGCCGTAGCCGCCGATGTACGGGATGCCGGCGCCCTCCAGCGGGGAGAGCACGGAGCGGCCGTACTGGCTGTAGGAGCCGACGACCGCGGCGACGTTCTCCCTGACGGCACGGCGGGCGCAGTCGGCCGCGCCCACGCTGTCGTTGTGGTCGTTGCAGGTGAGGACCTTCAGAGTGCGTCCGTCGAGACCGCCGTGGGCGTTGACCCAGCGCGCATAGGCCCGCGCCATGGCGGGCATGCCCGGCATATTGGTCGCCCGGGTCTTCTCGGGCGCCCAGGTCATGACCGTGACGCTCCCCCTGGAGCCCCCCGTGACTCCAGGGAGAACGCCACAACCCGCGGCCAGCGAGGCGCACGCCAGCAGGGCGCCCGTCGCCAGCGCGGCCGCCCTGGCGACGGGGATCCCCCCTGTTCGACCGGTGCGGAGGGCCCTGCGAAGTGAAGGAAGGAAGGAACGGGTGCGTCGCCTGCCGGTCATGGACACGCACGATTCCGCCGCATCCCTAACCTTGGAGTGACCCGCGGTCAACGAGCGGTGACGTAAAGGTGAATTACGGGGGCCGATATGCCCGGCAGGCAAGGGAACGTACGATCGACAACCGTGCAAGGTTCGGAGAAGTCTTCCCGTCGTGGCCGCCGCTCCCTCACCATGGGCGGCATGCCCCTCAACGACATGCCGTGGTGGCGCTGGCGCAGCAACGTGCGCTCGGCGCTGCACATGCTCTCCGACCCCGTGTTCCAGCGGGACGTCTGGCTCGCGGGCGTCGACGGGTACGGGGACGTCACCGACGCCGTGTACCGCCTGGTCGAGGACACCTGGCTGGACAACTGGTCCGCCGAGAAGTACGTCGGGACGATTTTCCGGGATGCCCAGGAAGCAGCCCTCGTCGACACCGCCGTCCTGCGCGTCCTGCGGATCATGCACCAGGTCGGCCCGGACGCCCCGGTGGCCACCTATGTGGACCACCCCGCGTGGCCCGAGGCCGTGCACGCGGCACGCGAAGCCCATGTGCGGCTCGCGGTGAGCGACGGCGAGGACCCCGACGCGGCCCCGCGGACGCTCGAGGTGCTGCGCATCATGACGCGGGCCGCCTGAGCGGACGGGCGCGGGGCCCGCACCGGCCGGGACGGAGGCCGCGGCGGCCGGGCTGCGGGACTCCCCCGGCCCCAGAAGCGTTGCCTTAGTCTTACCGGCATGAACCAGCAGGCCGACGCCCCCGCCGAGCAGTACGTCCTCACCCTCTCCTGCCCGGACAAACAGGGCATCGTGCACGCCGTGTCGAGCTACCTCTTCATGACCGGCTGCAACATCGTGGACAGCCAGCAGTTCGGCGACCAGGACACGGGCCTCTTCTTCATGCGGGTCCACTTCTCGGCCGAGCCGCCGGTGACCGTCGAGAAGCTGCGCGCGAGCTTCACGGCGATCGGCGACGCCTTCCAGATGGACTGGCAGATCCACCACGCCGACCACAAGATGCGCATCGTCCTCCTGGTCAGCAAGTTCGGGCACTGTCTGAACGACCTGCTGTTCCGCGCCCGCATCGGCGCGCTGCCCGTCGAGATCGCCGCAGTCGTGTCCAACCACACCGAGTTCCAGGAGCTGGTGGCGTCGTACGACATTCCGTTCCACCACATCCCGGTGACCAGGGACACCAAGGCCGCCGCCGAGGCGCGGCTCCTCGACCTGGTCGGCGCGGAGAACGTGGAACTGGTCGTCCTCGCCCGCTACATGCAGGTCCTCTCGGACGACCTCTGCAAGGAGCTGAGCGGCCGGATCATCAACATCCACCACTCCTTCCTGCCGAGCTTCAAGGGCGCGAAGCCCTACCACCAGGCACACGCCCGGGGCGTCAAGCTCATCGGCGCCACGGCGCACTATGTGACGGCGGACCTCGACGAGGGCCCGATCATCGAGCAGGAGGTCGAGCGCGTCGGCCACGACGTGACCCCGGAGCAGCTCGTCGCCATCGGCCGCGACGTGGAGTGCCAGGCACTGGCCCGCGCCGTGAAGTGGCACGCGGAGCACCGCATCCTGCTGAACGGCAGCCGTACGGTCGTCTTCGACTGAGCCCCGCGCCGGCCTCGGGACCTCCCGGGGCCGGGGCCCGGGCCCCGGAAACGCGGACGACCCGCAGGCCATGGTTCCTCCGAGGAGGAAGCCGGCCGGACGTACCGGCGGCCTGCGGGTCGGGTGACTGCTTGGCTTGGGCCGGCTGCGCGCACATCACACGCGCTGGTCCGGCACCGCACTGGGTGGGGTGACGGGCCGCTAGCCCGCAGACACCTCTTCTGTCCGGTAATCACACATGTACCGAATCACCTCCTTTCCGAAGTGCCTCACAGCCTAGGCACCGCCCCGGCCCCGCTCAAGCATTTTTTTCTCCCCGTGCGCGCCGGGCCCGGCCGGACCGGGAACCGCACGAAACGGCCCGGATCGGCCCGGATCGGCCCGGCCGAGGTTTTCCCTCGAACTTCGGGGAACTAGATGTGGGCTGCGTCACGTTCCAGTTGAATGATCCGAGGCGTACTCGGAACGGGTGCGCCGTACGCGGAGACGGCCTGCAGGGGGTGCCAGGTGAGTGCTTCCAGGCGTAGTGGGACGACGGACGAGTTGGGGCCGCCAGAGCCAGAGCCGGAGCCCGTTCCCGGGCGGGACGGGGCGGACCTGCTGGCGGCGCTGCTGGACGGCATGGACGCGGCGCTGTGCGCGTTCGACGCGGACGGTGTGGTGACGCACTGGAACCGCGAGGCCGAGCGGGTCCTGGGCTGGACGGCGGCGGAGGCGGTCGGGCGGCCCGGGTTCGCGGGCTGGGCGGTGCGGACGGCCGACGCGGGCGAGGTGGAGGAGCGGCTGCTGTCGGCGATGCAGGCGCCCGGACGCCAGGTGCACGAGTTCGCGCTGCTGACGAAGGACGGCGGGCGGGTGCTCGTGCGGATGCAGGCGGCCGCCGTGCGCGGGCCCGACGGGTCGCCCGCGGGGGTGTACTGCGCGTTCAGCGAGGTGCACGCGCAGATGGATCTGGAACGGTCCATCGCGCTGAGCGAGGCGATGTTCGAGGAGGCGTCGTGGGGCGTGGTGCTCGTCGACGCCGATCTGCGGCCCGCCGTCGTCAATGCGCACGCCGCGCGGGCGCTGGGCACGGGCCGCACCGCCGTCCTGGGACGTCCGCTGGGCGAACTGCTGTCGCAGGGCGTGGAGGACGTGGAGAGCGCGCTGGCGCATGTGCTGGCGGAGGGCGCGCCGCCCGCGCCCGCCGAGATGTGGGTGTCGGTGCGCACGCCGGAGGGCGAGCGCCGGCGGTGCTGGCGCAGCGCCTTCCTGCGGCTGGCCTCCCCCCTCACGGAGGAGCCGGTTCCGCTCGGCGTGGGGTGGCTCTTCCAGGACGTCACGGAGGCGAAGCAGGCGGAGCAGGAGGCGGCGCAGCTGCGGTTCCGGGCGCAGCAGCTGCACCGGGCGGCGCGCGCCGCCGCGGAGTGCGAGGACCCGGGCGAGGCGGTGACGGTCCAGCTGGACTTCGCGCTCGCCGGGTTCGCCGACCACGCCCTGGTCGACCTGGTCGTGCCCCTGCCGCCCACGGCCCCGGACGAGGAGGACGTGCGGCCGGTGCGGCTGGTGCGGGCCGTCGCCACGCCGTCCGGTGCTCCGGGACCGAGTCTGCTCGCGGGGCGCTCGGCGCTGCCGGTGCGCTACGCACCGGGGCATCCTGCGGTGCAGTGCGTGGAGCGGGCCGGGTCGGTGCGGGCGAGTGCCGGGGCGTCGGGGCCGGACCAGGGGCGCCAGTGGGCGCTCGGGCGGCAGTGGCCCGACGACGCGGTGCATGCGCTGTGCGCGGTGCTGCGCAGCCGGGGCAGGACGCTGGGTGTGGTGACCTTCCTGCGGGGTGCGAGCCGTACGCGGTTCGAACGGGCGGATGCGACGTACGGTGAGAGCGTCGCGGTGCGGATCGCCGCGGCGCTGGACCTCGCGCTGGCGCTGGAGGAGAAGCAGTGACCGGCGCGGGGCCCGGTGGGCGCCTCAGTGGCGGTAGAAGATCCGGTCCCGGTACTCGGTGAGCACCCGGCCGTTCCATTCGTGGCCGCCGTCGACGTTCCCGGAGCGCAGCAGCGGGGGCTCGATGCCGCGCTCGGCGAGCTCGCCGGCGGCCGTGGCCATCACGGCCTGGAGGACGGCGCTGGTGACCACGGTGGAGGCGGGTGCGAAGGGCGCCGCGATGGTGGCGGCGCTGAGCTCCGCGTCCCCGACGGCGATCTTGGTGTCGAGGACGATGTCGCAGTGGTCCTTGAGGTAGGTGCCGGTGACGTGCCGGGACGTGGTCCCGGTGGCGTAGGCGACGGAGGTGACGCCGACGACTTTGAGGCCGAGTGCGCGGGCGTTCATGGCCATCTCGACCGGAAGGGCGTTGCGCCCGGACAGGGAGACGACCACGAGGAGGTCGCCCGCGGCGGCGGGGCTGGAGTCGAGGACCGCACCGGCGAGCCCGTCGACCCGTTCCAGGGCGGAGCCGAGCGTCGCGGGCATCACGTCGACGCCGACGACACCGGGGACGGCCAGCAGGTTCATGAGGGCGAGCCCGCCGGCGCGGTAGACGACGTCCTGCGCGGCGAGCGAGGAGTGCCCGGCCCCGAAGGCGAAGAGACGGCCGCCGGCGGCGACGGTGTCGGCGATCAGCTCGCCCGCGGCCGCGATGGCGGCGCCCTCCTCGTCGCGGACACGCCGGAGGAGACCGATCGCGGCGTCGAAGTACTCGTCGGCCAGTGTGCCGTCGCTCATCGCTGATGCCCCTTCGTACCCGGTCCCGGTACCCCACGGTGTCGCGGATCACGTTGCGGTCCGGACCAGCGCCCTGTCAACACGGAATGGCCGGGGCATGACCGTCCGTTCCCCCCGGCACGGCCCGGTTGTCGGCGCCATGCGTCAGAATTGGCACAGGGCCAGCGCACACGCCGGGTGGGGCGACGAGCAGCCATCCGGCAAGAGCTAATCGAGGGGCATGAATGTCCGGACTGATCGACACCACGGAGATGTATCTCCGCACCATCCTCGAGCTGGAAGAGGAAGGCGTGGTCCCCATGCGCGCCCGCATCGCGGAGCGGCTCGACCAGAGCGGCCCGACAGTCAGCCAGACGGTGGCGCGAATGGAGCGCGACGGTCTGGTGTCGGTCGCCAGCGACCGTCATCTGGAGCTGACGGAGGAGGGCCGCCGGCTGGCCACGCGGGTGATGCGCAAGCACCGGCTCGCCGAGTGTCTGCTCGTCGATGTGATCGGCCTTGAGTGGGAGCAGGTCCACGCGGAGGCCTGCCGCTGGGAGCACGTGATGAGCGAGGCGGTGGAGCGGCGGGTGCTGGACCTGCTGCGCCACCCGACCGAGTCGCCGTACGGGAACCCGATCCCGGGCCTCGAGGAGCTGGGCGAGAAGGACGGCGCGGACCCGTTCCTGGACGAGAGCATGGTGTCGCTGGCCGATCTGGAGGCGGGCCCGGAAGGCATGACCGTCGTCGTCCGACGGATCGGCGAGCCCATCCAGAAGGACGCGCAGCTGATGTACACGCTGCGGCGGGCCGGGGTGCAGCCCGGGTCCGTGGTGAGCGTGACCGAGTCGCCCGGCGGAGTGCTCGTGGGCAGCGGCGGCGAGGCGGCGGAGCTGGAGGCGGAGGTCGCCTCGCACGTGTTCGTGGCCAAGCGCTGACCCGTCTGCGGTCCCGGTGAGGCGTGTGCGGCGGGTGCCGCGCACGCGTTTTCGGCCGTGCTGACGCATACGGGATGCGGCCCGCACCACACACGGCACACTCAGTCCGCGGAACGGCAGCGGGCGGCGGCTTCGCGTGTCAGGCTGTCGCGTGAGGCATATGCACCGGGGCAGGGGAGGGTGGGGCGCATGCGCGGCGGAGCCGAGGACCTGAAGGACATGAGAGGGCCCCGGCGCCCTGAGGCGCCGGGGCCTGTCCTCCCCTGTGCTGACCCGGAGCCCCGAGCTCTCAGGGTCATCCCCTTCGGACCGATTTCCCCGAGCGGTCCGCCTCCCGCAGAAGATCTCCCCGCGGCAGCGCAAGTCATGCGCCGAGCAGGGTCACTCGTACGAGGGGTGTTGACGGCATAAGGCCCGCTTTCGAATGGGGGTTCGATAGCGTGGTGGTGTTGTGACACGGGGGCGTACGGCAAGTGCGGCGCGTACGGCGCGGACGGCGTACGGGGCGCACACGAAGTCAAGGTGGGCCCGTGACAAGGGGGGTGCCAGACAGATGGTGCGGCGCATCGACGTGACAGGCTCGGGCAACGTACGGCTGGCCGCCTGGGAGTTCGCCGACCCGCCCAAGACCGGCGAGGTCCAGGGAGCGCCCGGTGTGCTGTTACTGCACGGCCTCATGGGTCGCGCGTCCCACTGGGCCGGCACCGCCCGCTGGCTCGCGGAGCGTCACCGCGCGGTCGCCCTGGACCAGCGCGGACACGGCCGCAGCGACAAGCCCGCGGACGGCCCCTTCACCCGCGAGGCCTACGTCGAGGACGCGGAGGCGGCCCTGGAGCAGCTCGGCCTGGGGCCGGCGGTTCTGATCGGGCACGCCATGGGCGCGCTGACCGCCTGGCAGCTCGCCGCCCACCGGCCCGATCTGGTGTGCGGCCTGGTCATCTGCGACATGCGGGCCTCGGCGCTCGGCGCCGCGTCGCAGCGCGAGTGGGAGGACTGGTTCCGGGCCTGGCCCGTCCCGTTCGCGACCCTCGCCGACGTACGCAAGTGGTTCGGCGAGGACGACCCCTGGGTGGAGCGGCCGAATCCCGCCCGCGGTGCGTTCTACGCCGAGGTGATGGCCGAGTCCGCGGACGGCTGGCGGCCCGTCTTCGACCCCGAGCAGATGCTGCGGTCCCGGGAGACCTGGGTCTACGACGCGCACTGGGAGGAGCTGGCGCAGGTGCGCTGCCCCACGCTGGTGGTGCGGGGCCTGGACGGCGAGCTGGGGCGGGCCGAGGCCCAGGAGATGGTGCGGGTGCTGCCCGCGGGGCAGTACGCGGAGGTGGTCGACGCGGGCCATCTGGTGCACTACGACCAGCCCGAGGGGTGGCGCGCGGCGATCGAGCCGTTCCTGGACGGAGTGCTCACGGGCTGAGCCGGACGGCCGCCGGGCCCGGCTCGCGGGGCCCGGCGGCCGGGCTCACGGACCGAGCCGCTCCACCCGCCATGCCCCGTCGCCCTCGAACACGTAGCGCAGACGGTCGTGGAGGCGGTTCTCGCGGCCCGCCCAGAACTCGACCGTCTCGGGCGCCACACGGTAGCCACCCCAGTGCGGCGGCACGGGCACCTGCTCGCCCTCGGGGTAGCGGGCGGCCAAGTCGGCGTAGGCGTGGTCGAGTTCGTCCCGGGAGGCGATGACCTCGGACTGGGCGCTGGCCCAGGCACCGAGCTGGGAGCCGTGGGGGCGGGTGCGGAAGTAGCCCGCCGTCTCGTCGCGTCCGGTGCGGGTCGCGGTGCCGGTGACGACGACCTGACGGGCCATGGGGTGCCACGGGAAGAGCAGCGCGACCTGCCGGTTGGCGGCGAGGTCGCGGGCCTTGCGGGAGCGGTAGTTGGTGAAGAACACGAAGCCGCGTTCGTCGTACGCCTTGAGCAGCACCGTGCGGGCGCTCGGCCGGCCATCGGCGTCGACCGTCGACACGACCATCGCGTTGGGCTCGTAGAGCGCACCCTGCTCGGCGGCCTCGGCCGCCTGGCGGAACCAGCGTGCGAACTGCTGCATGGGGTGCGGGGCGAGGTCCGCCTCGAGCAGCCCCTCGGCGCGGTAGTGCTTGCGCATCACCGCCGGGTCGACATGGGCCGGATCGAGGCCGGCCGGGGGGTCGGAGTGGAGAGCGGCGTGGCCCTCGTGGGCGGCGTGGTCACGGTCGGTCACGCGGTCATCTTGCCGTATCGGCGGCGCCGGGCGAGGCTGGGATACACCCATTCATGGCACTGAGTGCCATGAGACCTTGCCCACGGTGGCACTCGGGTCTCCCCATGCGGGGGTGCGAGGGACTAGTGTCCTGCTGCCGATTCGGTTGGGTGACCTCCAACCGCGCGGGGCATCACCGGGGTGACCGATCCGGACCGCGTGTCCGTCCCCCCTCGACATCGTCCACGTCATGAGGAGCCGCCTGATGTCCGACTTCGTACCCGGACTCGAGGGAGTCATCGCGTTCGAGACGGAGATCGCCGAACCGGATAAGGAAGGCGGCGCCCTGCGTTACCGCGGCGTCGACATCGAGGATCTGGTCGGCCACGTCTCCTTCGGCAATGTCTGGGGACTGCTCGTCGACGGCGCCTTCAACCCCGGCCTGCCGCCCGCCGAGCCCTTCCCGATCCCTGTGCACTCCGGCGACATCCGCGTCGACGTCCAGTCGGCGCTTGCGATGCTGGCCCCCGTGTGGGGCCTGAAGCCGCTGCTCGACATCGACGTCGAGCGCGCCCGCGACGACCTCGCCCGCGCCGCCGTGATGGCCCTGTCGTACGTCGCCCAGTCGGCGCGCGGCCAGGGGCTGCCGATGGTGCCGCAGAGGGAGATCGACAAGGCCCAGTCCGTCGTCGAGCGGTTCATGATCCGCTGGCGCGGCGAGCCGGACCCGAAGCATGTCGCGGCCGTCGACGCGTACTGGACGTCCGCCGCGGAACACGGCATGAACGCGTCCACGTTCACCGCGCGTGTCATCGCCTCGACCGGCGCCGACGTGGCGGCCGCGCTCTCGGGCGCCGTCGGGGCCATGTCCGGCCCGCTGCACGGCGGTGCGCCCTCCCGCGTCCTCGGCATGATCGAGGAGATCGAGCGGACGGGCGACGCGGACGCCTACGTCAAGCAGGCCCTGGACAAGGGCGAGCGGCTGATGGGCTTCGGGCACCGCGTCTACCGCGCCGAGGACCCCCGCGCGCGGGTGCTGCGGCGCACCGCCAAGGAGCTCGGCGCGCCCCGCTTCGAGGTGGCCGAGGCGCTGGAGAAGGCGGCCCTGGCCGAGCTGCACGCGCGGCGTCCCGACCGGGTCCTCGCCACGAACGTCGAGTTCTGGGCGGCGATCGTCCTGGACTTCGCCCAGGTCCCGGCGCACATGTTCACGTCGATGTTCACGTGTGCGCGTACGGCCGGCTGGTCGGCGCACATCCTGGAGCAGAAGCGGACGGGGCGGCTCGTGCGGCCGTCGGCCCGGTACGTGGGGCCAGGGCCGCGGGACCCCCGGGCCATCGAGGGGTACGACGGCATCGCCCGCTAGCCGGCGCGCTTTCCTCTCCGGGCACCGCTTCCCCCTCTGCGCGAGGGGTGCGGTGCCCGTGTGCTTGCGCGGTACCACCTGGGCGTGGGCCGTCAGGCTCGCGGCGCCGTCGGCTCCCTCCCGGCACCACCTTGCCGTCGCCCAGCAGGGCGCCCGGTGCCGGGGCCCCCCGGCACCACCGGACCGTCACACCGGACAGTTGCCTGCCCACAGCGGAAGGGGCCGAGCCCTCAGCGGAACGGTCGGCTGCCCGTGGCGTTAGGGCTCGGTGCCCCGGGGCGCTACGGCGTCAGGCCGGGACCAGCAGGTCGGCGTGGTGGCGGGAGGCCACCTGGGGGTGGGCGCGGAGTTTGCCCTTGAGCTCGTTGCGGCCGTACTCGGCGAAGAGCGGGTTGGCGGGATCCGTGGTGACACCGGGCGCCGTGTCCGCGTGGGCGAACGGCAGCGGGGCGACCCGGGCGTCGAGGCGCGGGTTGTAGAAGAACGGCACCGAGAACCGCTCGGTGGCACCGGGCGGGCTGACCACCCGGTGGTTGGTGGCGAGCAGATAGCCGTTGGTGGCGACCTCCAGCAGCTCGCCCAGGTTGACGACGAAGGCGCCCGGCAGCGGCGGCACGTCGTGGAAGAGCCCGTCCTCGCGCTGCACCTGGAGGCCGCCGACCTGGTCCTGGAGCAGCAGGGTCAGGAACCCGTAGTCCTTGTGCGCGCCGACGCCCTGCGCGTCGCCGTCCGCGGCGCTGCCGGGGTAGCGGACCAGCTTGAGGTGCGGGTGGGCACGGTCGCCGAAGATCGGGTCGTAGAAGTCCGGCGGCGCGCCGATGGCGGCGAGGAGTTCGTGCAGCAGCCGCTCGGCGACGGCGCTCAGCCGGTCGATCCAGGCGAGCGCGGCGGTGCGCAGCCCGGGCAGCGCGTCGGGCCACTGGTTGGGGCCTTCGAGCCACCAGTAGGCCGGCTCGCCGGGGCCGGGAACGCGGGCGGGACGTTCGGCTCCTATGTCGAGCTGGTCGCGCCAGTCGCGGGCGCCGCCGGTGCGCTCGTCTCCGATGCGCGTGTAGCCGCGGAAGTGCGGCGAGTTGAGGTTGTCGACGGCGAGCCGGTCGGCTTCGGGGAGCGTGAAGAACGCCCGCATCGCGCGCGTCAGCGCGGCGGTCTCGGCGTCCGGGACACCGTGTCCGACGAGCTGGAAGAAGCCGACGTCATGGGCGGCGCTGTGCAGCTGTGCATGGAGCAGCGCGCGGGACTGGGGTCCGCGGTCGGCCGCGGAGAGGTCGATGATCGGGAGTTGCTGGTACGACGACGGGTTCGCCGAGGTCTGCGTCATGGGTGCGTCCGCGGGTGTACGGGGTCCGGGGCGTCGCCGGGGTGGGGCGGGCCTCGGATGCCGGATGGGAAGGACCGGTGGAGGGTGCGCCTGGTGGAGGCGGAAGGCGTGCCTGGTGGAGCTGTCTGGCGAGAAGTGCCGGTGGAGCTTCCAGCTGGCCGGTGATGACGGGCCGGGATCAGGCTGAGCGTCGACAGCCCATGCTCGTGACACGGACGAAGTCCACGTGTCGGCGTCGAACGAGCAGAAGCATGCGGCAAGGGTACTGCGGGACGAGGGGTGGGCAAGTGACCGGGGTCACACTCGCCCGGCTACCTACGTATTCCGGTCATTTCGGCGGGCGCTTCCCTACGACCACGCCCCGGCGGTCGCTCCCCGGCGGTCACCCCAGTTCCCGGTCGAGGATCCCGCCCCACTGGGCGACCACCCTGCGGCGGCGCGCCGCGTCGTCCGTGAGCAGGTTGGCGAGCCCCAGCCCGCGGGCCATGTCGAGCAGGCCCTGGACGGTCTCCCGGACCCCGGGCCGGGACTCGTCGGCGCCGAGGAGTTCGACGGCTATGCGGTGGGTCTCGCGGCCGACGCGGGCCTCCAGCTCGGTGACGCGGGGCCGCAGCTGGTCCTCGTCGGACGCGGCGACCCACAGGTGCAGGGCGGCGCGGAACAGCGGGCCGGTGTAGAGGTCGACGAGGGCGGAGACGACGGCACGGCGGTCGCCCGGCCCCTGTGGGAAGAGGTCGCGCAGGGCCGTGGACCGCTGCTCGGCGACGTACTCGACGGCGGCCGTGAACAGGTCCTCGCGGGTGGGGAAGTGGTGCTGGGCGGCACCGCGCGAGACGCCTGCGCGTTCGGCGACGACGGAGACCGTGGAGCCCGCCCAGCCGTGGGCGGCGAGACAGGCGACGGCGGCCTCCAGGAGACGCTGGCGCGTGGCGCGGCTGCGGTCCTGCTTCGGTGGTGTCACAACGCCCATGCGGGATCCCGTCGTTCGAGGAAGGCCGTCACCCCTTCGCGGGCATCGGCGGACGCGAAGAGCCGGGCGGACAGCGCGGTCAGCGCCTGCGCGTCCCGGTCGAAGGTGTCCAGCACCTTAGCCGTGACCAGCGCCTTGGTCTCGGCGAGGGCCTGCGGGGACGACTTGCGCAGCCCGTCGAGCACCGGCTCCAGGGCCGTGTCCACGTCGTCGGCGGCGGTCGTCACGAGGCCGATCCTGGCCGCCTCGGCCGCGTCGAAGCGCTCCCCGGTGAGGTAGTAGCGGCCGGCGGCGCGCGGGTCGAGACGCGGCAGCAGGGGGAGCGAGATCACTGCGGGGGCGACGCCGATGCGCACCTCCGTGAAGGCGAAGCTCGCGGCGGCCCCTGCGGCGGCGATGTCGCAGGCGCCGAGCAGGCCGAGGCCGCCCGCGCGGGCGTGCCCGGCGACCCGGGCGACGACCGGCTTGGGCAGTTCGACGATCTGCCGGAGCAGTGCCACGAACGCCTCCGGGTCGGGGGGCTCGCGCAGGTCGGCGCCCGCACTGAACGTCCCTCCGGTGTGGGTGAGCACCACGGCGCGGACGTCCCGGTCCTTGCCGCACGCGGTGAGCGCATCGGCGAGTTCGCCCACGAGGGCGGCCGACAGGGCGTTGCGGCGCTCGGTCGCGGCGAGGGCGAGGGTGGTGATCCCGCGCTCGTGCTCCGACCTGATCGACGTCATGGTGTCTCCTCTGCCTTCCCGGCGGATTCCACGGTTCCGGACGGCCGGGCCGTCCTCAGTTCACGGCGCAGGATCTTCCCGGAGGCGGCGCGGGGCACGCCGTCGACGAAGGCGACCCGGCGGATCTTCTTGTACGGGGCGACGCGCTCGGCGACGTACGCCATGACCTCGCCCTCGGTGAGGTCCTGTGCGGTGCGCTGGCGGACCACGTACGCGTGGGGGATCTCGTTGTTGTCGTCGTCGTGGCTTCCGACGACGGCCGCGTCGGCGATCCCCGGGTGGGTCAGCAGCAGCGCCTCGAGCTCCGCGGGGGCGACCTGGAACCCCTTGTACTTGATGAGCTCCTTCACCCGGTCGACGACGTGGAGCCAGCCGTCCTCGTCGACCCGGCCGACGTCACCGGTGTGCACCCACCCGTCGGCGTCGATCATCGCGGCGGTCGCGTCGGGCCGCCCCAGATAGCCCTTCATGACCTGGGGGCCGCGGATGGCGATCTCGCCCTGCTCGCCGACGCCGGCGTCCCTCGCGGCGCCGTCGAGGGACAGCAGCCGCATCTCGGTGCCGGGGATGAGCTTGCCGACCGCTCCGGGGGGCGGGTTCCGCGCGTCCAGCGGGACGACGTGGGTGCCGGGCGAGAGTTCGGTCATGCCGTAGGCCTGGCCGACGGGCGGCAGGCCGAGCCGCCGCGAACAGGCCTCGGCGAGGGCGGCGTCGAGGGGTGCGGCGGCGCTGATGAGGTACCTCAGGGACGACAGGTCGTACTGGGCGACCGCGGGGTGCTTGGCGAGCGCGAGGACGATCGGCGGCGCCACGTACAGGCCGGTGATGCGGTGCTTCTCGATCGCGCCGAGGAAGGCGTCGAGGTCGAAGCGGGGCAGGACGACGACGGTGGCGCCGTTCCGGAGCGGCGCGTTCATCAGGGCGGTCAGCCCGTAGATGTGGAAGAGCGGCAGCACGGCGAGGATCCGGTCGCCCGGGCCCATCGGCGTCAGCGGCTCCAGCTGGGCGAGGTTCGTCGCGATGGAACGGTGGGTGAGCATTACACCCTTGGGCGTACCGGTCGTGCCGGACGAGTACGGCAGGGCCGCGACGTCCTCCCCGGGGTCGATCGCGACCTGCGGCTCGGGCGCGGTCGTGGCCGCCAGCTCCTGGAGCGAACGGTGCCCCTGCGCGCCGTCGGACACGAAGATCTGCCGTATCCCCCCGGCGAGTTCGGCGGCGGCCCGCGCCGCCGCCAGCAGCGGCGACACGGTGACGATCCAGCGGGCCCCCGCGTCGCGCAGCTGCTTGGCGAACTCCTCGGGCGTCGCCAGCGGATGGACCGTGGTGACGGACGCCCCGGCGCGGGTGGCCGCGTAGAAGGCGACCGGGAAGGCGACCGTGTTCGGGCTGTGCAGGGCGAGGACGTCGCCCTTGCGGACGCCGGCCTCGGCGAGCCCGGCGGCGACGCGCCGGTGGAGCGCGTCGAGCCGGGCGTAGGTCAGGGTGGTGCCGTCGACGCCGTCGACGAGGGCGGGCGCGTCGCCGAACCCGGCGGCGTGGCCGAGTACGGCGTCATGGATCGGCTCGTCGACGACGGGCACGTCGGGGTACTGGCTGCGGAAGACCCGGTACGCGCCGCGCTCGCCGTCCCCGCCGCCCTCACGCTGGTCGCTGTGCAACGCCATGCTGTGCCGCCTCTCGTCAACAGCGGTTCCCTCAGTAGGACTTGGGAAGGCCCAGGGTCTGATGGGACACGTAGTTGAGGATCATTTCCCGGCTGACCGGAGCGATGCGTGCCACCCGTGACGCGGTGATGAGGGACGCCAGCCCGAACTCGCGCGTGAGTCCGTTGCCGCCGAGGGTGTGCACGGCCTGGTCGACGGCCTTCACACAGGCCTCGGCGGCGGCGTACTTCGCCATGTTGGCGGCCTCCCCGGCGCCGACGTCGTCGCCCGCGTCGTACAGCCGGGCGGCCTTCTGCATCATCAGACGGGCGAGTTCGAGGTCGATGTGGGCCTGCGCGAGCGGG
This sequence comes from Streptomyces sp. NPDC002004, assembly GCF_053593975.1. Taxonomy (NCBI): domain Bacteria; kingdom Bacillati; phylum Actinomycetota; class Actinomycetes; order Kitasatosporales; family Streptomycetaceae; genus Streptomyces; species Streptomyces sp. NPDC002004. The sequence continues at coordinate 211,299 of NZ_JBSFDP010000003.1, read as the reverse complement.
TGGGCGACGGCCTGGTGGGCGCCGATGGGCGCCTTCCAGACGGAGCGGTCCCTGGCGTACTCGACGGCGCGTGCGAGGGCGTAGCGCCCCATGCCGACCGCGAAGGCGGCCGTCATGATCCGTTCGGGGTTGAGGCCTGCGAACAGCTGGAGCAGCCCCGCGTCCTCGTCCCCGACGAGCGCGTCGGCGGGCAGCCGCACGTCGTCGAGCGCCAGCTCGAACTGCTTCTCCGGGGCCTGGAGTTCCATGTCGATCTGCCGCCGCTGGAAGCCGTCGGCGTCGCGCGGGACGATGAACAGGCACGGTTTGAGGCTGCCGGTGCGGGCGTCCTCGGTGCGGCCGACGATCAGTGTGGCGTCGGCGATGTCGACACCCGATATGAACACCTTGCGCCCGGTGAGCAGCCAATCACCCGAATCCGGGTCCCTGCGGGCCGTCGTGGTGATCCGGTGCGAGTTGGATCCGGCGTCGGGTTCGGTGATGCCGAAGGCCATGGTGAGGCTGCCGTCGGCGAGGCCGGGCAGCCACGTCCGCTTCTGTTCCTCGGTGCCGAACCGGGCGATGACCGTGCCGCAGATCGCGGGCGACACGACCATCATGAGCAGCGGCGAGCCCGCGGCGCCCAGCTCCTCCAGGACGATGGAGAGTTCGGCGATGCCGCCGCCCCCGCCGCCGTACTCCTCGGGGAGGTTGACGCCGAGGTAGCCGAGTTTGGCGGCCTCGGCCCACAGCTCGTCGGGGTGGGCCCCGGAGCGGACGACGGTCGTGGTGTAGTCACGTCCGTACCGTTTTCCGAGCGCGGCGACGGCCGCGCGGAGTGCCTGGTGCTCTTCGGTTTCGAGGACGGTGCTCATGGCGGTTCCTCCCGTACGACGCAGGACAGGTGCGCTTACTCGGTGACGACGGCGAGCAGGGCGCCGACCTCGACCTGGTGGCCGGGGGCGGCGTGCAGTGCGGTGAGCGTGCCGGATGCGGGAGCGGTGACCTTGTGCTCCATCTTCATCGCCTCCAGCCACAAGAGGGGCTGCCCGGCCTCCACGCGGGCGCCTTCGGCGAGCCCTTCGGCGACCCGGACGACGGTGCCGGGCATGGGCGCGAGCAGGGAGCCGGGGGCACGCTGGGCGGCGGGGTCGGGGAAGCGGGGCGCTTCCACCAGGGTGTACGCGCCCGTGGGCGTGTCGACATGGACGCGGTCGCCGTACCGGCCGACGGCGAACGTCCGCCGCACACCGTCCACGTCGAGGCGCACGGCGTCCGGGCTCGCGCCGACGACCCGCACCCCGGGCAGGCCCTCCGCCTCCGTGCCGTCGCGGGTGACGCGATAGCGCACCTCGTGCTCGGTGTCCCGCCCCCGGTAGCTCTTGACCTGCGGCTGCGAGGACAGATTGCGCCAGCCGCCGATGCGGTGGGCGACGCCGGCGCCGTTCCCGCGGCGCGCCGCGGCGTCCGCGAGGGCCGCCGCGAGCGCGGCCACGGCCTCGCCGTCGTCGTCGGCGGCCGTCAGCGCCGCGAGGTGCCGGTCGTAGAAGCCCGTGTCCATGCGGGCGGACGCGAAGTCCGGGTGGCGCAGGGAGCGTACGAGCAGGTCGCGGTTGGTGACGGGGCCGTGGACCCGGGCGCGTTCGAGGGCGGCGGCGAGTGCGCGGGCCGCCTCCGCCCGGGTGGGGGCGTGGGCGACGACCTTGGCGAGCATCGGGTCGTAGTGCACCGCGATCACGTCGCCGTCGGCGTAGCCGGTGTCGAGGCGCACGCCGTCGGGGAAGGCAAGCCGGTGCAGCACTCCCGTCTGGGGCGCCCAGCCCTGTGCGGGGTCCTCGGCGTAGAGGCGCGCCTCGATGGCGTGCCCCCGGGGGCGCGGGGGGTCCTTCTCCAGCGGCTCGCCCTCGGCGACGCGGAGCTGGAGGGCGACGAGGTCGACGCCGAACACAGCCTCCGTGACGGGGTGTTCGACCTGGAGGCGGGTGTTCATCTCCAGGAAGTGGGCCCTGCCGTCGGCGACCAGGAACTCGACGGTGCCGGCGCCGACGTAGTCCACGGCACGGGCGGCGCGCACGGCCAGCTCGTGCAGGGTCTCGGTGAGCCCGGCGTCCAGCCCGGGTGCCGGGGCCTCCTCGATCACCTTCTGGTGGCGTCGCTGGAGGGAGCAGTCACGCGTGCCGAGGGCCCACACCGTGCCGTGCGCGTCGGCGAGGACCTGCACCTCCACATGGCGGCCGTTCTCGATGTACGGCTCGACGAAGATCTCGCCGTCCCCGAAGGCGCCGAGCGCCTCCGCGCGGGCGGCCGTCCGCTCCTCCTCCAGGTGGGCGAGGTCCCGGACGATGCGCATACCGCGCCCGCCGCCGCCCGCCGCCGCCTTGACCAGCACCGGCAGATCGTCCTCGGTGACCTCGGTCAGCGGGGCGATGCCCATCAGCTCCTTGGCCCGGGTCTTGGAGGCCATGGCCTCGATCGCGTCGGGCGAGGGGCCGATCCAGACCAGCCCCGCGTCGAGGACCGCACGCGCGAACCCGGCGTTCTCGGAGAGGAATCCGTATCCCGGGTGCACGGCGTCCGCGCCCGCGGCGAGCGCCGCCTTCACGATCAGGTCGCCGCGCAGATACGTGTCGGCCGGCGCCGCACCCGGCAGCCGCACCGCCGCGTCGGCCAGCCGCACATGCAGGGCGTTCTCGTCGGCGTCCGAGTGCACGGCGACCGTGCGGATCCCCGACTCCCGGCAGGTGCGGAAGATGCGGCAGGCGATTTCGCCGCGGTTCGCGACCAGGACTGAAGTGATCACAGCACCCCTCACATCCGGAAGACGCCGAACCCGCCACGCGCGCCCTCGTAGGGCGCCGTGTGGATCGCGGACAGGCACAGGCCGAGCACGGTCCGGGTGTCGCGCGGGTCGATGACCCCGTCGTCGTACAACCGCCCGGACAGGAACATCGGCAGGGACTCGGACTCGATCTGCTGCTCGACCATGGCGCGCAGCGCCGCGTCGGCCTCGTCGTCGTAGGGCCGGCCCTTCGCGGCCGCGGACTGCCGGGCGACGATGGACAGCACGCCGGCGAGCTGCTGGGGGCCCATGACCGCGGACTTGGCGCTGGGCCAGGCGAACAGGAAGCGCGGGTCGTAGGCGCGGCCGCACATGCCGTAGTGCCCGGCCCCGTACGAGGCGCCCATGAGGACGCTGAGGTGCGGCACCCGCGAGTTCGACACGGCGTTGATCATCATCGCGCCGTGCTTGATGATGCCGCCCTGCTCGTACTCCCGGCCGACCATGTAGCCGGTCGTGTTGTGCAGGAACAGCAGGGGGATGTCGCGCTGGTTGGCCAACTGGATGAACTGTGCGGCCTTCTGGGACTCCGCGCTGAACAGCACGCCCTGGGCGTTCGCGAGGATGCCGACGGGGTGGCCGTGCAGGGCGGCCCACCCGGTGCACAGGCTCGTCCCGTACAGCGGCTTGAACTCGTCGAAGTCGGAGCCGTCGACGATCCGGGCGATCACCTCGCGCGGGTCGAAGGGGATCTTCAGATCCCCCGGCACGATCCCGAGGAGCTCGTCCTCGTCGTACTTCGGCGGGAGCGCCGGGCCCGGATCCGGGTACGCCTTGCGGTGGTTGAGGCGGGCCACCACACGCCGCGCCTGCCGCAGCGCGTCCCGCTCGTCGAGGGCGTAGTAGTCGGCGAGGCCGGACGTCCGCGCGTGCATCTCGGCGCCGCCCAGCGACTCGTCGTCGCTCTCCTCGCCGGTCGCCATCTTGACCAGCGGCGGACCGCCGAGGAAGACCTTCGACCGCTCCTTGACCATGATCACGTGGTCGGACATGCCGGGGACGTAGGCGCCGCCGGCCGTCGAGTTGCCGAAGACCACCGCGACGGTGGGGATGCCGGCCGCGGACAGCCGGGTCAGGTCCCGGAAGATCGCCCCGCCGGGGATGAAGATCTCCTTCTGCGACGGCAGGTCGGCGCCGCCGGACTCGACGAGGCTGATGCACGGCAACCGGTTGGCGTACGCGATGTCGTTGGCGCGCAGGGCCTTCTTCAGGCTCCAGGGGTTGCTCGCGCCGCCGCGCACCGTCGGGTCGTTCGCCGTGATCAGGCACTCCACGCCCTCGACGACGCCGATGCCGGTGACGAGGGACGCGCCGACCGTGTAGTCGCTGCCCCACGCCGCGAGAGGCGACAGCTCCAGGAAGGGAGTGTCCGGGTCGAGCAGCAGCTCGATGCGTTCACGGGCGAGTAGCTTGCCACGCGCCCGGTGCCGGGCCACGTACTTCTCGCCTCCGCCCGCGACGGCCTTGGCGTGCTCGGCGTCGAGGTCGGCGAGCTTCGCGAGCATGGCCTCGCGGGAGGCCGCGTACTCGGGGGACGCGGGGTCGAGTGCGGTGGGGAGAACGGTCACGGAGTGGCCTCCAGCAGATCGACGGGTATCTCGACGTGCCGGGCCCGCAGCCACTCCCCCAGCGCCTTGGCCTGCGGGTCGAAGCGGTGCCGGGCGGCGACGCCCTCGCCGAGCAGGCCGCGCACGACGAAGTTCACCGCCCGCAGGTTCGGCAGCACATGGCGTACGACGTCCAGCCCCGCGCATTCCGGGAGCAGCTCGCGCAGCCGGTCCACGGTGAGGGTGTGCACGAGCCAGGCCCAGGCCTCGTCGGTGCGCACCCAGACGCCGATGTTGGCGTCGCCGCCCTTGTCGCCGCTGCGGGCCCCGGCGACGAGCCCCAGGGGCGCGTGCCGGCCGGGCCGTCCCTGCGGTGGCGGGGGCGGCAGCTCGGGCTCCGGTACGTCGCTCAGGTCCCGGGTCCGGGCGGGTGCCGCGATCGGTGTCCGTGCGCCGCCGGGCAGGACCGCGACGTGCTCGACGTCGCCCTGGCCGACGTACGCCGCCTCGAACACCCCGTACGGCGTGCCCTTGCCAGGGGGAGCCGTCACATGGAAGCCGGGGTAGCTGGCGAGGGCCAGCTCGACGGCGGCGCCGCCGAGGCGCCGGCCGACCTTGTCCTCCTCCGGGTCGCGCACGACGAGCCGCAGCAGCGCGCTCGCCGTCTCCTGGGTGGCCGCGTCCACATGGTCCGTACGGGCCAGTTCCCACCGCACCTGTTCCGGACGGGACTTGGCCGCCGTGAACGCGTCCTCCATCTGCGCCCGCACCAGCTGCGCCTTGGCGTCGATGTCGAGCCCGGTGAGCACGAAGACGACCTCGCCGCGCCAGCCGCCGAGCCGGTTCAGACCGACCTTGAGGGTGGGCGGCGGGGCCTCGCCGCGGACCCCTTCGACACGGACCCGGTCGGGGCCCTCCTGGGTGAGCCGTACGGTGTCGAGGCGGGCGGTGACGTCGGGGCCCGCGTACCGGGCGCCCGCCGTCTCGTAGAGCAGCTGCGCGGTGACCGTGCCGATGTCGACGACGCCGCCGGTGCCCTCGTGCTTGGTGATGACGGCGGATCCGTCGGCGTGGATCTCGGCGAGCGGGAAGCCGGGGCGGCGCACGTCGAGGCCGTCGAAGAAGGCGTAGTTGCCGCCGGTCGCCTGGGTGCCGCACTCGAGGACGTGCCCGGCGACGACGGCTCCGGCGAGTGCGTCGTACGCGCCCCCGTCCTCCGCGCCGGACCCCGCCCGCCCCGGGCTGCCGCCGCCCAGGTCCCAGCCGAAGTGGGCGGCGGCCGGGCCGGTGACGAGGGCGGCGTCGGTGACGCGGCCGGTCACCACGATGTCGGCGCCCGCGTTCAGACAGGCGGCGATTCCGGCGCCGCCGAGATAGGCGTTGGCCGTGAGCACGCCCTCGCCCCAGCCGCCCCGGGCCAGCAGGTCGTCGCCCTCCACGTGCGCCACCCGCACCGGGACGCCGAGCCGGTCGGCCAGGGCCCGGACGTCCTCGGCCAGGCCGGCCGGGTTGAGGCCGCCGGCGTTCGTGACCAGCCGCACCCCGCGCTCCCGCGCCAGGCCGAGGCACTGCTCCAGCTGCCGCAGATACGTCTTCGCGTATCCGCGCGCGGGGTCCCGCAGCCGGTCCCGGCCGAGGATGAGCATCGTCAGCTCGGCGAGGTAGTCCCCGGTGAGGACGTCGAGCGGGCCGCCGGTGAGCATCTCGTGCAGCGCGTCGAAGCGGTCGCCGTAGAAGCCGGAGGCGTTGCCGATGCGCAGGGGTTCGGTCACCGGCTGCGGGGACGGGGTCACCGGCCTGCCTCCGCGGTGCCGCGCGGGTCCTCCGCCGTGGCGCGGGGGTCCTTCGGCTCCCGTCCCTGTCCCGGTGGCCCGGCGAACGCCTGCGCGATGTCCAGCCACCGGTCCGCGTCCGGCCCCTGTGCGCGTACACCGAGGTCGTCCCGGTGCGCCCGCTGCGTCACCAGCAGACAGAAGTCGAGGGCCGGGCCGGTCACCCGCTGGGCCGCGTCCTCGGGGCCGTAGGTCCACAGGGCTCCCGAGGGGGCGGCGAGTTCGATGCGGAACTCCTCGGCGGGCGGCTTCAGTCCCCGCGCCCCGAAGGCGAAGTCCCGTGCGCGCACCCCGATCCGTGCGACGTGCCGCAGCCGGTCGGTGGGGCCCCGGGTGGCGCCGAGCGCGTCGGCGACGTCCTGGCCGTGCGCCCAGGTCTCCATGATGCGGCCCGTCGCCATCGACGCGGTGGACATGGGCGGCCCGTACCAGGGGAAGCGTGCGCCGTCGGGGGCCGCCCGCAGCGCGCGGTCGAGCGCGGCACGCCCGGTGCGCCAGCGCGCCAGCAGCTCGGCGGGCGGCAGCGCCGCGCCCTCCGCTGCCCCCTCGTCCACGAACGTGTCGGGCATCGTGAGCGCCTTCTCCACCTCCGCCGCGAAGGCGTCCTGGTCGGTAGCGGCGAGCAGCGCCGCCCGGTCGGTCCAGGCCAGATGGGCGATCTGATGGGCGACGGTCCACCCGGCGGCGGGGGTGTCACGGGCCCAGTCGTCGACCGGCAACGGTGCGACCAGCCGGTCGAGTTCCTCGCTCTCCGCTCGCAGATCGTCGAACACGGGCAACGGGTCGGACACGGTGCGCTCCCCTCGGGGCACGGCGGTGTGCCCCGGAGCATGGCAGCGCCCGGAGAAACAATCAAGCGTGCTTGCATGGATTTTTGGCCGCACGCGGACACCCGCGGCCGGCGGCTCCCGCCGCCCGGACGGCCGGAACCCGGCGGTCAGTTACCCGGATCGGGGCGCCTGCCCCGCCCCACCTGGGTGCGGACCGCACCCATGCTCGCGGCGATGACCAGCGCGATCGCGAGCGCTTCGGTGACCGACAGGGCCTGGTGCAGGATCAGGAAGCCGGCGGTCGCGGCGATGGCCGGTTCCAGGCTCATCAGGATGGCGAAGGTGTGGGCGGGAAGACGCCGCAGCGCGAGCAGTTCGAGGGTGTACGGCAGGACCGAGGAGAGCACGGCGACGGCGGAGCCCAGGCCGAGCGTGGTCGGGTCGACGAGCTTCGCGCCGGACTCGGCGATGCCGAGCGGAAGCATCAGCACCGACCCGACGACCATGGCGAGGGCGAGCCCGTCGGCCTGCGGAAAGCGGCGCCCGGTGCGTGCGCTGAAGACTATGTACGCCGCCCACATGGCTCCGGCCGCGAGGGCGAAGGCCGCGCCCACGGGGTCGAGTTGACCGAAGCCGCCCCCGCCGAGCAGGAAGACGCCGGCGAGCGCGAGCCCCGCCCAGACCAGGTTGACCGCTCGCCGGGACGCCAGCACGGACAGGGCGAGCGGGCCGAGGACCTCCAGCGTGACGGCCGTGCCCAGCGGGATGCGGGCCACGGCCTGGTAGTAGAGGCCGTTCATCCCGGCCATCGCGATGCCGAACGCTACGACGGTGCCCCAGTCGGCGCGCGTGTAACCGCGCACCCTGGGGCGGCAGACGGCGAGCAGCACGAGCGCGGCGACGACGAGCCGGAGCGTGACGACGCCGAGTGCACCCGCGCGCGGCATGAGCAGGACGGCGAGGGCGGCACCGAACTGCACGGAGATCCCGCCGGCGAGGACCAGCCCGACGGGACCGAGCGCACCGAACCGGCCGCGGCCGCCGGGGCCGGAACGCGCTGCGGCGGCTTCCGGCGCGGCGGCCACGGCGGCGGCCGCCACCACTTGTTCGGTGCGTGCGTCGTTCACGTGCTGAGCCTTCCCCTTCAGTCCACCCTACTGCACTCCGCCGTCCAGGACAGTGCACCGCGGTCAGGGCTGTCAACCCTTATTGCAGCTTACGAGCGGACCCGGGGATCGTGCGCCCCGAGTCCAGTGGGTGGGCATCCGCGGGCCCGCTAGGACGTGCCCCCCGCTCCGGCGTCGGCGAGATCCGCGATCACCTCGGCGTGGCAGCGCTCGGGGACGCACCAGCAGCCGAGCCGGCGCCCCCGCAGGGCGGGGAGCAGGGCGAGCAGATCGGGACGGCCCAGCAGATGGGCGCGGTACTTCTCGACCACCTCCTCCCGGGTCCCGTCCCGGCCCGGGCGGAAGGGGCTCGCCAGCGGGGAGGCGTCGAGGTGCCAGCCTCCCCGGTGCAGGGCACGGCCGACGTACACCACGTCCGCGTACGCGGAGTCGTCGCGTCGGCCCTTGAGGTTGACCACGGTCGTACGGCCCACGGTCCGTCCCTTCCGCTCAGGCCGCTTCGGGCAGTGCGAACACCGCGCACGTGGTGGTGGCGTGCGCGTACAGCTTCCCGTCGGCGGTGCCGGTGACCCGGGCCTCGGCGGTCGCGGTGGTGCGGCCCGCGTGGATCACGGTGCCTTCGCAGCGCAGCGGCGGGGTGTCCGCGAAGACGGGGCGCACCATGTTCACGCCCAGCTGGATGGTGGTGTAGGCGCGCCCCGCGGGCAGTGTCGACATCACCGCGCTGCCGAGGGCCGAGTCGAGGAGCGTGGCGAGGAAGCCGCCGTGCACGGTGCCCATGGGGTTGAGCAGGTGCTCGGCGGGCTCGCCCTCGAAGACGGCCCGGCCGTGCTCGGCCGCCACGAGACGGAAGCCGAGCGTCCCGCAGATCGGAGCCTGCGGGAAGTGGCCCGCGATGCACAGCCGGAGCACCTCCAGACCCGAGCGGCCGGCTCCGTCGGCGTAGCCGGTGGGCGGCGCCCAGGTATGGGTGCGCGAGCGGATGCCGGAGCCCGTCCCGTGCGGGGCACGGGCGCCCGCGGCCGGGGCTGGGGTCGTCGATGTCATGACCGGTGGATCTCCTGTGCTTCGGGGGCGTGGGGCGCGGTGCGTGACCTACGGGGCTGCGGGGCCGCTCAGGGCAGCTTCACGGCGAGCAGGTCGACGGGCCGGATGTCGGGTGCCGAGGCGAGCATGGTCTCCGCGGCACCCATGAGCGCCGCGGCGATCCGTCCGCGCAGATGCGCGGTGCGGTCCTCGTCGTTCTCGAAGGTGTCGAAGACGCCGAAGGTGGTGGCGTCCTCCCGGAAGGCGAACCAGGTGACGGTCCGCTTCTCCTCCTCGGCGAGCTGCACGGCGTCGGTCAGCATCCGGGCGACCTGGTCGGCGTACTCGGGCTTGGCTTCGATGCGGGCCAGCAGGCCGATGTTGTTCATGACGGTGGGCTCCCTCGGATCGATGCGGTGCCCCGCCGTCGGGGCACCCTCGGCGCACTCGCGCGGCACCCCGGGGGCCGGGGGCCGTCGTCGGCGCGGTCGCGTGTCCCCGTCATCGGGGACATCACTCACGCTAGGTCGGCGATCCATCCGCCCCCAGTGTCGGAAACGACACGTCTGATAGCGTTCCCGACATGGACGTCTCGGTGCTGGTGTACGACGGCGTGTTCGACTCGGGCCTCTGTGCGGCGCTGGACGTCCTGGAGGCGGCCAACGCGATGCGCGGCGAACTCCCCCAGCCGCCACCGGCCTGGAACGTCACGACCATCGGCTTCAGCCGGCAGGTGCGCACCGGCGCGGGACACCTCGTCACGGCCGAGCCCGCGGGCGCCGCGGCCACCGCGGACCTGCTGCTCGTCCCCGCACTCGCCGAGCGCCGGCCCGACGCGCTGCTGGACCGGGTCGCGGGCCCCGGCCTGGCCGAGGTGCGGGAGCTGGTCGCCGACCGCCGGGACCGGGGCGCACCCGTCGCTTCGGCCTGCACGGGCACCTTCCTGCTCGCCGAGACGGGGATTCTCGACGGCCGCCGGGCGACGACCACCTGGTGGCTGGCGCCGGTCTTCCGCCGCCGCTATCCGGCGGTGGCACTCGACGAGACCAGCATGGTGATCTCGTCGCAGGGGGTGACGACGGCGGGCGCCGCCTTCGGGCACGTCGATCTCGCCCTCGCCGTCGTACGGATGGCCAGCCCGGCCCTCGCCGATCTCGTCGCCCGCTATCTGGTCGTCGACGAACGCCCCTCCCAGTCCGCCTACACGATCCCCAGCGCCCTCGCCCAGAGCGACCCCCTGATCGCCGCGTTCGAGCGCTGGGCGCGCCTGCACCTCGACGCGCCGAACAGCCTGGCCGAGGCGGCACGCGCCCTCGGCGTCAGCGAGCGCACGCTCCAGCGCACCGTCCGCCGGGTCCTGAACACCACACCGGTGCGGTTCGTCCAGGACCTGCGCGTCGAACAGGCCACGCATCTGCTGCGGACCACCGACCTGTCCCTGGAGACCATCGCCCGCAAGGTCGGCTACGAGCACGCCACCACCCTGCGCTCCCTGCTGCGCGACCGCACCGGCGCCACCACCAGCGGCCTGCGCACCCGCTGAGCGGGGCCCCGGCCGGGGTACCCCCCGCTCTCCGCCGGGCGCGCGCTATCCGGCCGCCTCCGGGTCCGCCCCCGTCCCCGCCTGCGCGTCCAGACCCTCCGCCAGCACCTCGGCCAGGTGCCGCCCGCGGTGACCCGTCAGCTGGTCGAGCTGGGTGCGGCAGGAGTAGCCGTCGGCCAGGAGGACCGCGTCGGACGGGGCGGAGCGCACCGCGGGCAGGAGCTGGTCCTCGGCGCAGGCCACGGAGACGGCGTAGTGGCCGCGCTCGAAACCGAAGTTGCCGGCGAGGCCGCAGCAGCCCGCGGCGAGGGTGCCGGTGAGACCCGCCGCGGCGCGCAGCCGGGCGTCGGCGGCGTCGCCGAGCACCGCGTGCTGGTGGCAGTGGGTCTGGCCGGCCACCGGGCGGTCCAGCCGGGGCGGCGTCCAGTGCGGGGCGTGGCGTTCCAGGGCTTCCGCGAAGGTGACGACCCGTTCGGCCAGCCGGGCCGCGCGCGGGTCGTCGTGGAGCAGCTCGGGCAGGTCGGTGCGGAGCGCGGCGGCGCAGCTGGGCTCCAGGACCACCACCGGCAGCCCCGCGTCCAGGACCGGCTCCATGAGGTCCAGGGTGCGGCGCATCACCTTGCGGGCCCGGTCGAGCTGGCCCGTGGAGACGTACGTCAGCCCGCAGCAGACCCGGCCGGGCCGGGTGGCGAGGACGCGCACCCCGGGGGCCGAGCCCGTCATGCGCCGGGTCGGCGGCGCAAGGACGGCCAGGCCCGCCGCCTCCAGGACGCGCACCGCCGCCCGTCCGACGGACGGCGCGAGGTACTCGGTGAACGTGTCCGGCCACAGCACCACCGCGGGGCCGCCGGAGGTGAGCGGGGCGAGCGTGCGGACGTGGGCGCGGATGCGGCGCCGGAAGGTGCGGCGCCACCAGCGTGTGAAGGGCTCCGGGGCGAGCTCCGGGATCCCCCGCTCCGGCGCGAGGCCCGCGGCGCGCTTGGCGAGCGCCGCCAGGGGGCGGACGCGGGCCAGGGCGTTCGCCAGCGGCGCCGTGCGGGTGACCGCGGCCCCCCACAGCCAGAGGGGCAGCCACCCCAGGGCGTAGTGCGCCATCGGGCGCCTGCGGCCCGCGTAGTGGTGGTGCAGGAACTCCGCCTTGTACGTGGCCATGTCCACGCCCACCGGGCAGTCGGACCGGCAGCCCTTGCAGGACAGACACAGATCGAGGGCGTCACGGACCTCGGGCGAACGCCAGCCGTCGCGCACGACCTCGCCCGCCAGCATCTCGTGCAGCAGCCGAGCCCTCCCGCGCGTGGAGTGCTCCTCGGCGCCCGTGGCACGGAACGACGGGCACATCACCGACGCCTCGGCCGTCGTCGTACGGCATTTGGCGACGCCCACGCACCGGCGCACCGCCGCCGCGAAGTCCCCGCCGTCGTGCGGGTAGCCGAAGGCCACGTCGACGGGGCGCCGGGGCAGCACGGCGAACCGCAGGTTCTCGTCGATGCGGGCCGGGCGGACCAGCATGCCCGGGTTGAGGCCGTCCGCGGGGTCCCAGATCCCCTTGACGCGTTCGAAGAGCCGGACCATGTCGGCGCCGTACATCCGCGGCAGCAGCTCGGCCCGGGCCTGCCCGTCGCCGTGCTCGCCGGACAGCGAGCCCCCGTGCGCGACCACGAGGTCCGCGAGGTCCTCCGAGAACCCCCGGAAGCCGGCGATCCCGCCCTCCGTCATGAGGTCGAAGTCGATCCGCACGTGGATGCATCCGTCGCCGAAGTGGCCGTACGGGGTGCCGCGCAGCCCGTGCTGCGCCAACAGGCCCCGGAAGTCGCGGAGATAGCCGCCCAGGCGGGCCGGCGGCACCGCGCAGTCCTCCCAGCCCGGCCACGCCTCCGCGCCGTCCGGCATCCGCGTCGCGGTGCCGCTCGCGTCCTCGCGGATCCGCCACAGGGCGCGCTGCCCGGCCGGATCGGTCACCACGACCGCGTCCACGGTGTCGTCGGCCACGGCGCGCACGATCTCCCCGGCGCGCGCACGGGCGTCGGCCGCGTCCGCGCCGCCCGTCTCGACGAACAGCCATGCGCCGCCTCGGGGCAGCCCCGCCGTGTCCGGCGGCACCAGGTCGGCCGCCATGCCCTCGACCGTGAGCGGCCTGTGCGGCAGGAGCCCGGCGGCGGCGTCCGCCGCAGCGCCCTCGTCGGCGTACCCGAGGACGGCGAGCGCCCGCGCGGGGGGCGCCTCGACCAGCCGTACGACCGCCTCCGTGAGGAGGCCGAGCGTGCCCTCGGAGCCGCACAGGGAACGGGCGACGTCGGCACCGTTCTCGGGGAGCAGCGCGTCCAGGGCGTAGCCGGAGATACGGCGCGGAAGATCCGGGAAACCGGTGCGCAGCAGGGCCAACTCGCCCTCGACGAGGTCACGCAGGCCGTCCGGGGCGCCCTCCCAGTCCCGGCCCGCGCGGTACGCGGAGCCGTCGTACGTCATCACCGACAGCTGCTCGACGCTGTCCGCGGTCGTGCCCCAGGCCACCGAGTGCGAGCCGCACGAGTTGTTGCCGATCATGCCGCCGAGGGTGCAGCGGCCGTGCGTCGACGGGTCGGGGCCGAAGCGGAGGCCGTGCGGGGCCGCGGCCTCCTGGAGCCGGTCCAGGACGAGGCCCGGCTGCACCACGGCGGTACGGGACTCCGGATCGAGGGAGACGAGGCGGTTCATGTGGCGTGTGAAGTCCAGGACGACGCCGGTGCCGGTGGCCTGCCCCGCGATGGAGGTGCCGCCGCCCCGGGCCACGACGGGGACGCCGTGCTCCCGGCACACGGCCAGGGCCGCGGCCACGTCGTAGGCGTCGCGCGGGGCGACCACGCCGAGGGGGACCCTTCGGTAGTTGGACGCGTCCATGGTGGTCAGCGCGCGGGCCGTCGCCCCGAAGTCGACACCGCCGCGGACGGCCCGGCGCAGGCGCCGGGCCAGTTCGGACACTCCTCGCTCACCATCGGAAAGCTCAGCCATGTCCTCAGAATGCCCCGCCCCCACCCGCCCCACCGCGCCGATCCTCCACGGGTTCCTCGCGCGGGCGCACACACCACCACCACGGGACGGGGCGCACCAGCGGGTACGCACGGGGGGCGCGATCTGCCGACAGCACCCGATACCGCTACCGCTGTGGGCAGACGTTCCTCCCCCAGTGCCTCAAGGGCCTGGGCGGCACCCCCAGGGCGATGGGGGTGCCCCCTGCTCATGGGGGTGCCCCCTGCTCATGGGGGTGCCCCCTGCTCGTGGGGGTGCCCCCTGCTCGAGCGAAGTCGAGAGCTCGGGGGAGGAGTCGAGAGCTCGGGGGAGGAGTCGAGAGCTCGGGGGAGGGCGGGCACAGCCCCCGGTGCCGGGTGCGTGCGTGAAAGCGGGCCTTCACCGCCTCCCCGGTGCCGGGTGACCGAAGGGGTGGGGGCGCGCCGCGCACCGCCCCCGCTCCCCCGGCGGGGTGATCGCACAGGCCACGACACGGACCCCGTCGTCTCATCCGACGGACACGGCGTCCGGTACCTCCCCGGAAACGGCTAGGCTCCCGCTCGTGGCTGAGATCCAGATTCCCGCTGACATCAAGCCCGCGGACGGCCGTTTCGGCGCGGGCCCCTCCAAGGTGCGTACGGAGGCGCTGGACGCGCTGGCCGCCACCGGCACGTCGCTGCTCGGCACCTCCCACCGCCAGGCCCCGGTGAAGAACCTGGTCGGCCGGGTGCGCGAGGGCATCCGCGAGCTGTTCTCCCTGCCCGACGGTTACGAGGTGATCCTCGGCAACGGCGGCTCGACGGCCTTCTGGGACGTCGCGACGCACGGGCTCATCGACGACAAGTCGCAGCACCTGTCGTTCGGCGAGTTCTCGTCGAAGTTCGCGAAGGCGGCGAAGCTCGCTCCGTGGCTCGCCGAGCCGACCGTCGTCTCCAGCGACCCGGGTACCCACCCGGAGGCGCAGGCCGAGGCGGGCGTCGACGTGTACGCGTTCACGCACAACGAGACCTCGACCGGTGTCGCCATGCCGATCAAGCGGGTGGCGGGCGCCGACGAGGGCTCCCTGGTGCTGGTCGACGCCACGTCCGGCGCGGGCGGCCTGCCCGTGGACGTCGCAGAGACCGACGTGTACTACTTCGCGCCGCAGAAGTCCTTCGCCTCCGACGGCGGCCTGTGGCTCGGCGTGTTCTCGCCCGCCGCGATCGAACGGGCGGAGCGGATCCACGCGTCCGGCCGCCACGTCCCGGAGTTCTTCTCGCTGCCGACGGCGATCGACAACTCGCGCAAGAACCAGACGTACAACACGCCCGCGCTCGCGACGCTGTTCCTGCTCGCCGAGCAGCTGGACTGGATGAACGGCCAGGGCGGGCTCGCCTGGTCGACGGCCCGTACGAAGGACTCCTCGGACCGTCTCTACACCTGGGCCGAGCAGTCCAAGTACGCCACGCCGTTCGTCACCGACCCGGCGAAGCGGTCGCAGGTCATCGGCACGATCGACTTCGCCGACGAGATCGACGCCGCAGCCGTGGCCAAGGCCCTGCGCGCCAACGGCATCGTCGACACCGAGCCGTACCGCAAGCTCGGCCGCAACCAGCTGCGCATCGCGATGTTCCCGGCGATCGACCCGGCGGACGTCGAGGCGCTCACCCACTGCGTGGACTACGTGATCGACCACCTCTGATCCCACACGCGCCGCGAGGGGTGCGGGGTGCCGGTCCGGCGCCTCGCACCCCTCGCGCGTACGCCCGTCCCGTACGACAGGTACGACACGTACACCCCCGTGCCGTACGGCACGTACGACGTGTACGCCCCCCGGTACGGACGGACGGGACTACCGCCTGCGCAGCAGCCGCTTCAGCCCGAAGACGAGGGCCAGCGCGACGCCGAGGGCGAGCGCGCCCATCGTGTAGTTCGCGTCCAGCCCCGCATCGGCCGAAGCGCCCCGCTCCGACGGCGACTTGGCCGCACCCCCGTCCCCGTCCTTCGCGGGTACGGCGTCGACCTTGCTGTCGGCGCCCTCGCTGCCGTAGAGCAGGGTCGTGCCGTCCGTGCTGTACGTCACGGACTCGCCCTGGGGCTGCATGGGGACGTTCAGCCTGCCCAGCCGCCTGGGCACGCCGTCCTTCCAGGCGAACTCCACACCGCCGAAGTACCCGCGCAGCGCGAGCCTCTTCCCGTCCGGCGAGAAGGCGCCGTCGGTGACCCACAGGTCGGTGTCGGCGACGCGCGTGAAGACGTTCGTGCCCGACGCCGACAGCCGCTTCGGCCCCGCGTACAGCCGCCCGCCGTCCTCGTCCTTGTCGGCGATGTAGATCCGGCCGGTCTTCGGATGCACCATCAGCGCCTCCGCGTCCCGGGGCCCGTCCGCGTACTTCACGACGTACTGGGTGGCCCGGACCGTCTGGTCCCTGAGCTCCTTCGGCTCGGGCAGGGAGTAGATCCACACGTGGTCCCACTGGCCGCCGAGGTTGTCGCCGATGTCGCCCACGTAGATGCGGTCGTCGGGCCCGATGGAGATGGCCTCGACGTCGCGCGGGCGGCCGACGCCGGTCAGGGTCACCGTGGCGACGGTACGTCCCGTCCGGGAGTCGACGGCGTACAAGTACGGGCCGTCGTCGCTGTCGTTGTGGGTCCAGTAGACGCCGGGGTGCGCACGGGAGGCGGCCAGGCCGCTGGACTCGGTGATCCGGGGGTCCTTGATCGTGAACCCATGGCCGCCGGAGCCGTCCGCGACCGCCGGAGCGGCACCGCCGAGCGCGAGCACGGCACCCGCGGAGAGCACCGCCGCACGTCGGCACGAGGCCCCGGCGAAGGACGAAGACCGACGAACCCACAAAGACGAACGCATGTCCCTACCCTGTCACCCCGCCCCCGTGTCCAGCCTCACATCCCGCGCGGACGCCGCGATCTTCTTCATCCGGAATGATGAGCGGATGCTCAGGTTCATGTTCGTCGGTGACTCGATGACCATTGGCAGCGCGGGCGAGCACACCTGGCGCTATCGCATGTGGCAGCACCTGCGTGGGACCCTCGGCGCGCCCTTCGCCGTGGTCGGCCCCCGCGAGACGCTCTACGACAAGGCGGCCGACGCACCCGTCTCGTACGAGTACGCCGATCCGGACTTCCCGCGCCGGCACCTCGCCGGCTGGGGCGAGGGCTGGCTGCACATGGCCCCGCTGATAGGCGAGACCGTGCGGCAGGAGCGGGCCGACATCCTGCTGGTCTCGCTCGGCCTGATCGACCTGGGCTTCTACACGGACGCGGAGCAGACGGCCGAGAACGCCCGCGCCTTCGTGCGGGCCGCCCGCGAGGCCCGCCCCGGCATCCGCATGGTGCTGCTCCCGGTCATCCCGAACGTCCGCGCCGACACGGACGCCCCGTTCGCCGCGCAGGTCGCCCGCTTCAACGAGCTCCTCGCCAAGGCGGTGGCCGACCTGGACTCCCCCTCGTCCCCCCTCCTCCTGGCGTCGCCCCCCGCCGAGTGGAACATCCACCACGACACCTACGACGGCACCCACCCGAACGCCCAGGGCGAGCACGCACTCGCCGCCGCCTTCGCCAACGCGATGCACGAGGCATGGGACGTGGCCGACCGGTACCCCACGGGGACACACACCTGATCCGCGCGCCGTCACCGGTCCGCATCCCGGGCCCGGTCGACCGCCCTCGCAGCGAGTGGGACCACCTGCACGGCACCGTGCGACCTCGCCGCACCCTCCGGACGGACCCGAACATCTGACCGGCCTTCACCGCGGCGCTCGACCGCCGGCGTGCCCGGTCACCGTGCGTATCGTTGTACTGCGCGGCTGCCCGCAGACGAGCGGCAGTCGGGGAGGAACGCCACGATGACCGTCCTGGAGGACCGGATCGAGATGGCCGAGAACGACGCCGCCGACCCCTTGGACGCATGGTTCGAGCGGCTCGAGAAGATGCCCGTCCCCGAGGGATACAAGGTCGAGATCGTCGGGGGAAGCGTCTTCATGACGCCACAGCGTGATGCCCACTGGGAAATCATCCGGTGGATCGTGCGGGCTCCGGAGGAGTGCGGGGCCGCGGCGTAGGCGGGCGGGCGGCGGCCCGCCGCGGGCGCCGCGCCGCGGCAAGTCCCGCTAGCGTGTGGGTGTATGGGGGAGAACAGCGTCTCCGGCGGGCACCAGGAGTACGTGGTCCAGGCCGACGCCATAGAGAACCTGACGATCACCACGGCCCCGGCGGGCCGGGAGCCGCTCCCCCGCCATCTCCAGGACCCGTCCCGCTGGCCCCTCGCCGCCGAGTGGGAGGCCCTGGCAGCCGGAGCCCACCGGGCCCGCCCGGGCGAGGACGGCAGCAAGGTCCCGCCGTACGTGCCGCGCGACGTGGACGCGGAACTGCGCGCCCGGATCACCGACGGCGGACTGGTGCTGCTGGTCGGCGACTCCACGGCGGGCAAGACGCGTACGGCCTTCGAGGCGGTACGCGCGGAACTCCCGGACGCGCGGATACTCGCCCCGCCCGCCGGAAGCGACTTCGGGCGCCTGCCCGAGGCCGTCGAGCGTGCCGGCACGCGCTGCGTGGTGTGGCTGGACGACCTGGAGCGGTACCTGGGGCCCGGCGGCCTGGAGCCGGACCTGCTGGACGAGCTCCAGCGGGTGGGCGCACCGGTCGTGGCGACGATGCGGCAGGGACCGTACGAGACCTTCGGCGCCCATGGGCCCTTCGGCGGTGAGCGCGGCGCCGAGGGCGGCACCCGGCTGCTGCGGCGGGCCGACGTGGTGGACCTTGAACGCCTCTGGAGCGAGGGTGAGTTGGCCCGCGCCGAGGAGTCCTCCGACACCCGTATCGTCGACGCGCTCACGCACCACGGGCCCCACGGGGTCGCGGAGTACCTGGCCGCGGGACCCGCACTGCTGCGCGAGTGGAGGCGCGCCCGGTCGGCGACGGGACATCCGCGGGGTGCCGCGCTCGTGGCGGCGGCCGTGGACCTCAAACGCGCGGGGCTGTTCGGCCCCTACGACCGGTCCGTGCTGGCCGAGCTGCACGAACGCCATCTGGAGGGGGCTGGCGGGACGGTGCTGCGTCCGGAGTCCCTGGACGAGGCGTTCGACTGGGCGTCGCGCATACGCTTCGGAGTGACCAGCCTGCTGCTGCCCGCGGGCGGCGGGACGTGGCACGTCTTCGACTACCTCGTCGACCACACCGACTCCGCCGTCCCGGACTGGGTGTGGCAGACGGCCCTGGCCCACGCCGCGGACGACGGCGACCGCTTCTGGGTGGGGGTCAACGCCGCCGACGAAGCCCCCGACATCGCGGAGCGGGCCCTGGGCCCGCTCGCGGCGCGGGGCGATCCGCACGCCACGACCAGCCTCGGATACCTGCTCGCGAACACCGGCCGGCTCGACGAGGCCGAGGCGCTGTTCCTCGACGCGGTCGGCAAGGGCACCCCGTACGCCGCGGTCGGCCTCGCGTTCCTGCTGAACGAGACCGGCCGCGCCGACGAGGCGGAACGGCTCCTGCGCGACGCCCTCGACGCCGGCGACCGCGATGCCGGGATCGTGCTCGGCGCCCTCCTCACCCGCGGCGGACGACCGGTCGACGCGGAACACCTGCTCCGGGACGCGTTCGACAGCGGCCATCCGGACGCCGCGCCCTATCTGGGCGCCGCCCTCACCGCGCAGGGGCGCACCGAGGAGGCCGAGGCCGTGCTGCGCGGAGCGCTCGACGAGGGGCACCCGCACACCCCGCTGAAACTGGGCGTGCTGCTTGCCCAAACCGGTCGCGCCGAGGAGGCGGAACAGATGTTCCGCCGCGCACTTGCTCTCGAACCGGACAGCGGCGAGGCCTCGTACGCCTTGGGCGGCCACTACCTGATGACGGACGACCCGGCGCGCGCGGAGCCCTTCCTGCGCACCGCGGCCGACGACGGAACACCCGGCGCGGCGGCCGTCCTCGGCTTTCTGCTCGTCCTCCTCGACCGCCCGGACGAGGCCGCGCCTGTGCTCGCCCGGGCACTGGGGGAGGCACCGGCGGCCGGCGTGGCCCCGCTCATGCTCGCGCTCGCCATGGCAGGACGAACCCCCGAGGCCGAGGACCTCTTCCGCGAACTGCCCGAGAACCACCCCGAGTACGACCTGGCCTCGGTCGCCGCGAACGCACTGTTCCGGCAGCGCCCGGGCCCACCGCCCGCCACGACCGGATGAACCCGAACACCCGACCGATCACTGTCGTGCGCTCGGCAGGTCGATGTCCCGGTCACCGTGCGTATCGTTGTACTGCGCGGCTGCCCGCAGACGAGCGGCAGCCGGGGAGGAACGCCACGATGACCGTCCTTGAAGACAGGATCGCGATGGCCGAGAGCGACAACACGAGCACGCTCGACGAGATGTTCGAGCGGCTCGAGAAGATGCCCGTCCCCGAGGGATACAAGGTCGAGATCGTCGAGGGGACCGTCTACATATCACCGCAGCGGGACACCCACTGGGAGATCATCCTGGGCATCGTCGAGCAGTTGCGGACCAAGTACCCCCGGAAGCGCGTGAAGTCCGACGTGCGCATCGACTACCCCGGTCACCTCAACGGATTCGCGACCGATGTGACGGTCATGGCCGAGGACGCCGTGAAGACAGAAGACGGTCACTGGCGCCACGAGGACGTCGAGTTCGTCGCCGAGGTGATCTCGAAGGGCACCGCCGCCAACGACTACGGCCCCAAGAAGACCGCATACGCCACCGCCGAAGTACCCGTCTACGTCATTGCCGACCCCTACCAAGGACGGTGCCGCATCTACACCCAACCGAAGGAGGGCGACTACGAGATCGAGACGAAGGTCCCCTTCGGCAAGGACCTGGATCTCGTCGACACGGTGGTGGGTCTCACCCTCAAGACCAAGGAATTCCCCCGCGACTGACGCCCCGCCACACCCCCTACCCTCTTGCCTGGAGCGCACTCCAGGACGTTGGCTAGGGCCCCATGAAGTACACGCAGCTCGGACGTACGGGACTCAAGGTCAGCAGGCTCGTTCTCGGCACGATGAACTTCGGGCCGCAGACCGGGGAGGCCGACAGCCACGCGCTCATGGACGCGGCCCTGGACGCGGGGATCAACTACTTCGACACCGCCAATGTCTACGGCTGGGGCGAGAACAAGGGCCGCACCGAGACGATCATCGGCAACTGGTTCGCCCAGGGCGGCGAGCGGCGCGACAAGGTCGTACTGGCCACCAAGGTGTACGGGAACATGGCGCCGGACGGCGGCGCCGTCTGGCCGAACCACGACCGGCTGTCCGCCCTCAACATCCGCCGGGCCGTCGAGGCCAGCCTGCGGCGGCTCCAGACGGACTACATCGACATCTACCAGTTCCACCACATCGACCGCCGGACTCCGTTCGAGGAGATCTGGCAGGCGATCGACGTGCTGGTGCAGCAGGGCAAGATCCTCTACGCGGGGTCGTCGAACTTCCCCGGGTACAAGATCGCCCAGGCCAACGAGGCCGCCCTCCGCCGCGGGTCGCTCGGGCTCGTCAGCGAACAGTGCCTCTACAACCTGGCCGAGCGCCGCGCCGAGATGGAGGTCATCCCGGCCGCGCAGGACTACGGGCTCGGGGTCATCCCCTGGTCGCCGCTCCACGGCGGCCTGCTCGGCGGTGTGATCAAGAAGGAGGTCGAGGGCGGCCGGCGCGCATCGGGGCGGTCCGCCGACGCTCTCGCGAACACCGCCGTGCGGACGCAGATCCAGGCGTACGAGGACCTGCTGGACAAGCACGGCCTCGAACCGGGCGAGGTCGCCCTGGCCTGGCTGCTCACCCGGCCCGGCATCACCGGACCCATCGTCGGCCCCCGCACGGGCGAGCAGCTGGAGTCCGCTCTGCGGGCCGTGGAGCTGGAGCTCCCGCAGGAGCTGCTGGACGGGCTCGACGAGATCTTCCCCGGCCCCGGTCCCGCGCCGGAGGCGTTCGCCTGGTAGGCACCGCCGCGCCGGCGACGCGGCCGCCCCGACGGCGGTCCGGGGGCACGGGCTTCCCGGGTGCGTGGGTCCTCACCGCGTGAGGGCCCACGCCCCGGCGCTCGGGGGTGTCCTGCGGATCAGGCCGGCTCGGGGGCGCCCGATCCCCCGAAGGCGGGCGCGGCGCATCCCGCGGCGGGGCTCGGCTACCTGCCGACCGCCGCCGCGACCGCCACCACGGCGAACATCATCACGAGCACACCGGCCATGATCCGGTTACGGGTCTTCGGGTCCACGCCTTCGAGGTTAACCTGCGCCGTCGAGGGCCCAGGCGGCGACCTTCTCGTACCGGGGCTGCTCGCCGGGCGCCCCGGACCGCGGGAGGTTGCTGCGGACGAGGACCAGCTCGGCGACCTGCCAGCGGCTGCTCCCGAAGGCGTCCAGGGCCGTGGCGAACTGCCGCAGGTTGGTGTGGTCGCGGCTGCGGGCGATCGTCAGATGCGGGTGGTAGCGGCGGTGCTCCGCCATCGGTGCGCCCGCCCTGCGCCCCGCCGCTTCGGCCCGGTCGGCGAGCAGCCCCAGGGTGCGTACATCGCCGTCGGCGCCCGTCCACAGGGCCCGTCCGCCGAAGTGGCCGCCGCCCCACAGTGCCAGGTCGAAGGGCGGTGTCCGGTGCGCCGCGCGGCCCAGCCGCTCCGACAGAGCGGGCACGGTCTCCTCGTCCACCTCGCCGTAGAAGGCGAGCGTGAAGTGCCAGCCGGGGCGCCCCGTCCAGCGCAGCCGGTCGGCGTCGGGCATGGCCCGCAGCACCTCCACCTCCCGTGCCAGCTCCGCGAGCACCGGCTCCGGCGGCAGGACCGCGGCGAAGAGTCTCATGGGTCCAGTCTCACCGGGCCGCGGGCCCGGCGACAGCCCCCGGGCCCGGCGCCTGCCCGCTCCCGTGGCCGATTCCCGCCCGGGGCACCCGGGCCGTGACTACGCTCACGCCCATGACCGACGTGACGATCAGGAAGGGCGGGGTCGACGACATCCCCGCGATACTCGGCATGCTCGACGGCGCGGTCGAGTGGCTCGTGGCGCAGGGGCGCACCCGGCAGTGGGGCACCGAGCCGTGGACGGCGAAGCCGCGGGCCGTGGAGATGGTCGAGAAGTACGTGGCGCAGGGTGTCCCGCTCATCGCCGAGACGGACGGCGTCCCGGTCGGCACGCTGACGCTCTCGGAGGCGCCGGGCCCCTACCTGGAGCCCGCGGACGAGCCCGAGCGCTACATCCACCTGTTCGTGTCCGACCGGCGCCACAAGGGGCACGGCGTCGGCGCCGCGCTGCTCGCGTACGCCGCCGACGAGACCCGCCGGGCGGGCATCGACCTGCTGCGCGTCGACTGCTACGCGGGCGACGACGGCAAGCTCGTCGCGTACTACGAGAGCAATGGATTCACCCGGACCGAGGCGTTCACGGTCGGTGAGGACCGGTGGCCGGGGCAGGTGCTGGCCCGCCGCGTCCTCTAGGGGGTGCAAGGACGCGAGGAAGGCCCGCCCGGTCGCCTCCGCGCGCGGGAGGCCGGGCGCACGGAAAGGTCCGTGCCGTGCGGGAGGGGCCGCCGTCGGCGGCCCCTTGCAGGGCACGGACCTCCGGACCTCGCTACGCCGCGGTGGCCAGCTCCTCGCGCGGCACGAACCGCACCTGCGGGTGGCCGCGGCGCCAGCCCACCGAGAGCCGCAGGCCGCCCACCCGGGCCAGGATCAGACCGATCGCGACGGCCGCAACCGCCGAGACCAGGCCGCCGGCCGCGAAGCCGATCCGGGCTCCGTAGACGTCGGTGACCCATCCGACGAGCGGCGCGCCCAGCGGCGTACCGCCCGTGAAGACCATGATGAACAGGCTCATCACGCGACCGCGCATCGCCGGGTCCGCGGCCATCTGCACGGACGAGTTCGCGGTGACGTTGACCGTCAGGCCGAACACGCCGATCAGGACCAGGAGCGCGGCGAACACCCAGAAGGACGGGGTGACGGCCGCCACCACCTCCAGGACGCCGAACAGCACCGCGGCCGAGACCAGCAGGCGCAGCCGGGACGTGCCACGCCGGGCCGCGAGCAGCGCCCCCGCCAGCGAACCGGTCGCCATGAGGGTGTTGAGCAGGCTGTACGTGCCGGCTCCCGCGTGGAACACGTCGTCGGTGAAGGCGGAGAGCCACACCGGGAAGTTGAAGCCGAAGGTGCCGATGAACCCGACGAGGACGATCGGCCAGATCAGCTCGGGACGGCCGGCGACATGGCGCAGCCCCTCCCGCAGCTGTCCCTTCCCGCGGGGTGCGCGCTCGACGACGTGCAGCTCGCGCGTGCGCATCAGCAGCAGTCCCGCGATGGGCGCGAGGAAGGACAGGCCGTTGAAGAGGAAGGCATAGCCGCTGCCGACGGCGGTGATCAGCAGACCGGCGACCGCCGGGCCGACCAGACGCGCCGACTGGAAGTTGGCCGAGTTCAGGCTGACCGCGTTCTGCAGCTGCCCGGGGCCGACCATTTCGGACACGAACGACTGGCGCGCCGGGTTGTCGACGACCGTGACGAGGCCGAGGAGGAAGGCGGTCAGATAGACGTGCCAGACCTGGACGTGCCCGGTGAGGGTCAGAACGGCGAGCGCAAGGCCGGTGAGGCCCATCGCGGACTGGGTGAGCAGCAGGACCGGGCGCCGGGGCAGGCGGTCGACGAGGACGCCGCCGTAGAGGCCGAAGAGCAGCATCGGCAGGAACTGCAGCGCCGTGGTGATACCGACGGCGGCGGAGGAGCCGGTGAGGCTGAGCACCAGCCAGTCCTGGGCGATGCGCTGCATCCAGGTGCCGGTGTTCGAGACGACCTGCCCGGTGAAGAAGAGCCGGTAGTTCCGGATCTTCAGCGAGCTGAACATCGACGACGTGCGGGCGGTGGGATCGGGGGCGGGCAGGGGGTTGGGGGCGGCTGGTGCGGGGGCGGAGTCTGCTCCGGGTCCCGAACTCAAAAAGGTTCGCCTCCTTGCGGCGTCCGGTTACAGGTGCGCGAGCTTCTCCAGCACGGGGGCGGCGGCGCGAAGTTTCGCCCACTCGTCCTCGTCGAGGCCCTCCACCAGGTCGGCCAGCCACGCGTTCCGCTTGCGGCGGCTCTCTTCGAGCATGGCCTCGGCCTGCTCGGTCTGCGTGACGACCTTCTGGCGGCGGTCCTCGGGGTGCGGCTCCAGCCGGACCAGCCCCTTGGCTTCGAGCAGCGCGACGATGCGGGTCATCGACGGCGGCTGGACGTGCTCCTTGCGGGCGAGCTCGCCTGGTGTGGCGGAACCGCAGCGGGCGAGGGTGCCGAGCACCGACATCTCGGTGGGGCTCAGCGACTCGTCGACCCGCTGGTGCTTGAGGCGGCGCGAGAGCCGCATCACCGCGGAGCGGAGAGCGTTCACGGCGGCAGCGTCGTCGCCATGGGTGAGGTCCGGCATGTTCTTTAGAGTAACTCATTACTCTGTCTAAAGACCACCTGGTATCCCATGATCCGGATCACCCCGCCCGTCCGGATTCCTTCGATCACCCAAATGGGTGAGCAGATGCCGAAAAGCGCCCCCTCGCCGGCAACAGGGCGGCGACCCTGGCCGCATGGGATCGACGGTGCTCAGCCTGCGCATAGACGGGGAGCTGCTCGACCGGCTCCGGGGACACGCCGCCAAAAGAGGAATGAGCGTCCAGGACTATGTCGTCCGGACGCTCATTCGGGATGACTTCGACGAGCGGTTCAAGACCGCGGTCGAGGAGACGGAACGGTTCTACGGGGTCACGTGATCCACCGGACCGGAGAGGACACGGGGGCCGATGGGACCGGGGCCCGTGAGACCGGCACCCCGGGCCGGCGCGGGATCAGGTGAGGCCCAGCGCCGGCATCAGGTAGTAGAAGGAGAACACCGCCGCGACGACGTACATCGGGATCGGCACCTCGCGGCCGCGGCCCGCCACCAGGCGCAGGATCGTGAAGGTGATGAAGCCCATCCCGATGCCGTTGGTGATCGAGTACGTGAACGGCATCATCGTCATCGTGACGAAGGCGGGGATCGCGACCGTGTAGTCGCTCCAGTCGATCTCACGCACCGAACCGGCCATGATCATGAAGCCGACCGCGATCAGCGCCGGGGTCGCCGCCTGCGAGGGCACCATCGTGGCGAGCGGCGTCAGGAAGAGCGCGACGGCGAACAGACCGCCGGTGACCAGGTTGGCGAAACCGGTGCGCGCCCCCTCACCGACGCCCGCCGTGGACTCCACGAAGCAGGTGGTGGCGGACGAGGAGGTGGCGCCGCCCGCGGCGACCGCGATGCCGTCGACGAAGAGCACCTTGTTGATGCCGGGCATCTGGCCGTCCTTGTCGGTCAGATGCGCCTCGTCGCTGATACCCATGATCGTGCCCATGGCGTCGAAGAACGTCGACAGCAGCACGGTGAAGACGAAGAGGATGCCGGTCAGCAGACCGACCTTCCCGAAGCCGCCGAACAGGCTGACCTGGCCGACGAGCCCGAAGTCCGGCGAGGCGACCGGGTTGCCCGGCCACTTCGGCGTGGTCAGACCCCAGGACGGCACCTTGGTGACCAGGTTGATGACCATGGCCAGCACGGTCATCGTGACGATGCTGATCAGGATCGCGCCCGGCACCTTGCGCACGATCAGCGACAGGGTGAGCAGGGTGCCCAGGACGAAGACCAGGACCGGCCAGCCGAGCAGATGGCCGTTGGTGCCGAGCTGGAGCGGCACGGTCGTCCCGGCGACGTCGGGGATGCGCGTGACGAACCCGGAGTCCACCAGGCCGATGAGCATGATGAACAGGCCGATGCCGATCGCGATGCCCTTGCGCAGACCCAGCGGCACGGCGTTCATCACGCGTTCCCGGAGGCCGGTGGCCACCAGCAGCATCACGATGAGGCCGGCGAGGACCACCATGCCCATCGCGTCCGGCCAGGTCATCCGGGGCGCGAGCTGGAGCGCGACGACGGTGTTCACACCGAGGCCGGCGGCCAGCGCGATCGGGACGTTGCCGATGACACCCATGAGCAGCGTGGTGAAGGCCGCGGTCAGCACGGTCGCCGTGACCAGCTGGCCGTGGTTCAGGTGGTGCCCGTACATGTCCTTCGCGCTGCCCAGGATGATCGGGTTCAGCACGATGATGTACGCCATCGCGAAGAAGGTGGCGAACCCGCCGCGGATCTCGCGCGGGATGCTCGAACCCCGCTCCGAGATCTTGAAGTAGCGGTCGATCGCCCCGTGCGGGGGCCCCGCCTGGGGTGTCTGGGAAGAGTCGACCGGAGCGGGGGCCGAGGGGGGCATGCGGTGATCCTCAGGGTGATGTTCGTGGGTTCTTACGAAAGAAAGCAGTCATTCGCAAACCGTTTCAGTATGAACAGATGAGGAAAAGATCGCTATCTCCGCGCGTAGAGCCTTGGGGCACCGGGCTCGTCCCGGCTCCCGGGCAGGCCCGTGCACCCCCGATCGGCGGCCTCGTAAGCTGTGCCCATGGCGAAGTGGACACCCAAGCACGAGGCACCGGAGCCCCTGGAGGGCCCCGTCGTCGCCACCATCACGGGCGGCACGATCCTCTGGTTCGTCCTCTTCCTGGTCCAGCTCCCCTTCTACGGCTGGTTCGAGGACCACGGGCACCTGTGGTGGCTGTGGACCTGCCTGGCCGGTGCCGGACTCGGCGTCATCGGCATCTGGTACGTACGCAAGCGGGACGCCGCGATCAAGCGCGCTCGGGCCGGCGGGACCACGGACACCCAGGAGAGCGACGCGCTCGGCGCGTGATCCCCGGGCCGCCGCGTCGGTCCTGGGGCGATACGCACCCGTCCGGCGTCCGGAAAGCACCCGTCAGGCGTGCGCGGAAGGCACCGGTGCGTCGGCCTCTCCCCCGCCGGTGCGCCGAGCCCTCCGCACCCTTGTGCCGCCCCCTCCGCACCCGTGTCCCACCCCTGCGCAGGGATCCGGACGCCCCCGTCCGCCCGGCGGGTGAACCCGCCGTTCCCCCCGTAACGTCGAAGGCATGACCCACATCGACGCGGGCGCCGAACTCGACCCCGTCCACCCGGTGCCGATGCCCGGGGGCACCCGGTCGACGGGGCTGACCGCGGCGGAGGTCGCGGAGCGGATCGCGCGCGGCGAGGTCAACGACGTCCCCGTGCGCAGCAGCCGCTCCACCGCCGACATCGTGCGCGGCAACGTCTTCACGCGCTTCAACGCGATCATCGGCGTGCTCTGGGTGATCATGCTGTGCGTCGCGCCGATCCAGGACAGCCTGTTCGGCTTCGTCATCCTCGCCAACACCGGCATCGGCATCGTCCAGGAACTGCGGGCCAAGAAGACCCTCGACTCGCTCGCCGTCGTCGGCGAGGCGCGGCCCACCGTGCGCCGCGAGGGGATCGCGGTCGAGGTGAGCACCTCGGAGATCGTGCTCGGGGACCTGATCGAGATCGGGCCCGGGGACAAGGTCGTGGTGGACGGCACCTGCGCGGAGACCGACAGCCTGGAGATCGACGAGTCCCTGCTCACCGGCGAGGCGGACCCCGTCGTCAAGCACCCGGGCGACCCGGTGATGTCGGGCAGCTTCGTGGTCGCGGGCGGCGGCGCGTTCACCGCCACGAAGGTGGGCCGCGAGGCGTATGCGGCACAACTCGCCGAGGAGGCGTCCCGGTTCACGCTCGTCCACTCCGAACTGCGCTCCGGCATCTCCACGATCCTCAAGTACGTGACGTGGATGATGATCCCGACAGCGATCGGGCTGATCATCAGCCAGCTCGTGGTCAAGAACAACAACTTCAAGGACTCGATCGCCCGGACCGTCGGCGGCATCATCCCGATGGTCCCCGAAGGCCTGGTGCTGCTCACCTCGGTCGCCTTCGCGGTGGGCGTCATCCGGCTGGGCCGCCGGCAGTGCCTCGTGCAGGAGCTGCCCGCCATCGAGGGCCTGGCCCGCGTCGACACGGTCTGCCTCGACAAGACGGGGACGCTGACCGAGGGCGGCATGGACGTCAGCGAGCTGCGCCCGCTCGGCGGCCACGACCGTACGTACGTGCAGAAGGTGCTCGGCGCCCTCGGCGAGTCCGACCCACGGCCGAACGCCTCGTTGCAGGCGATCATCGAGGCCTATCCGGACAGCGACGACTGGCGCTGCACCGAGTCGCTGCCCTTCTCCTCGGCCCGCAAGTACAGCGGCGCGAGCTTCAGCGAGGGCGACGGGGAGTCCAGCACCTGGCTGCTCGGCGCGCCCGACGTGCTGCTGCCGCCCAGGAACACCTCGCTCACCGAGGTCGAGCACCTCAACGAGCAGGGGCTGCGGGTACTGCTGCTGGCCCGCACCTCACGCGACCTGGACGACCCCGACGTACGGCTCGGGGTCCGGCCCGCCGCCCTCGTCGTGCTCGAGCAGCGGCTGCGCCCCGACGCGGCCGACACACTGCGCTACTTCGCCGACCAGAACGTCCGCGCCAAGGTCATCTCCGGCGACAACGCGGTGTCCGTCGGCGCGGTCGCCGGAAAGCTGGGCCTGGAGGGCGCGGCGCGGACGGTGGACGCGCGGCGGCTGCCCGCCGAGCGGGACGCCATGGCGGATGCCCTGGACCGGAGCACCGTCTTCGGCCGGGTCACCCCGCAGCAGAAGCGGGACATGGTCGGTGCGCTCCAGTCGCGCGGCCACGCCGTCGCGATGACCGGCGACGGCGTCAACGACGTGCTGGCCCTCAAGGACGCCGACATCGGCGTGTCCATGGGCTCGGGCTCGGAGGCGACCCGCGCGGTCGCCCAGATCGTGCTGCTGAACAACAGCTTCGCGACCCTGCCGTCGGTGGTCGCCGAGGGCCGCCGCGTCATCGGCAACATCACGCGCGTGGCGACCCTGTTCCTGGTCAAGACCGTCTACTCGGTGCTGCTCGCGGTCCTCGTGGTCTGCGCGCAGGTCGAGTATCCGTTCCTGCCGCGCCATCTGACACTGCTGTCGACGCTCACCATCGGCGTCCCGGCGTTCTTCCTGGCGCTCGCGCCCAACAAGGAGCGCGCGCAGCCGCACTTCGTCCGGCGGGTGATGCGGTACGCGGTCCCGGGCGGGATCGTCGCGGCGATCGCGACCTTCGTGACCTATCTGCTCGCCCGCCACCACTACAGCGGGCCGGGTTCCCTGGAGGCGGAGACCAGCGTCGCGACGCTCACGCTGTTCCTGGTGTCGATGTGGGTGCTGGCGATCGTCGCCCGCCCCTACACCTGGTGGCGGATCTGTCTGGTCGCCGCGATGGGAGCCGCCTTCGTGGTGGTCCTCGTCGTGCCGTCGCTTCAGCAGTTCTTCGCGCTGAAGCTGGTCGGCACGATGATGCCGTGGACCGCGGTGGGCATATCCGCGGTGGCGGCGGCCGCCCTGGAACTCCTGTGGAGATGGGTCGACCGCCGCTTCCCCGCCTGACGGCGGCGTACGCGGGTGGTGCCTACTGCACGTCGACGAAGTCGCCCGTGGCGTTGACCGCCGGGGTGGTCGAGGTACCGGCGAACGAGTAGCGCCAGTAGCCGTCGACGGAGGCGGTGACCGTCGTCTTCAGGCTGCCCGTGCTGCTGGAGGTGACCGTCTTGACGGTGCTGTAGGTGCTGGAGTCCTTCTTGCGGAACTGGAGCTTCACCGGCTGGACGGTGTAGCCGGCGTACTTGTGCGTGTCCCAGTTGGCGCGGGTCAGGGCACCGGTGACCGTGATGGTCCCGCCCTTCTTCACCGGCTCCGGGGAGGCGTTGACGGTGAGCTTCGAGTAGCGCTGGACGCTGAAGCCCTTGGCGTTGTCCTTCTGGACGTAGTCGCCGTCGTTGCCCTGACCGATGGCCCAGACCTTCCAGCCACCGCCGGCCAGGAAGTTGGCCAGCTGGGTCTGCGGGTCGACCGTAAAGGACTCCTTGCAGTTGGAGGTCGTGCTGTCGACCGCGGTGCAGCTGGCCCAGTCCGACTCGGAGACGATGCCGCCGTCGATGTCGTTGTTGAAGTCGGTGCCGTGCCACAGCACGGTCTGGGCCCGGGCGACACCGGAGTCGTCGGTGACGGTGAAGGAGACGGTGAAGGTCACCTTGTTGGTGGTGCCGACGACGACCGGCTTGCCGCCGTTGACCACGAGGTTCGAAATCGCGGTGTCGCCGTTGCTCTCGTCCGCCGGGGCGTTCACGGACGTCGCGGTCTTCGCGGCGGCGGCGGCCGGGGAGTCGGCGGCCTGCGCGGCCGGCACGGCGAGAGCCGTCAGGGCAAGAGCGCCGGAGACCGTAGCGGCGGCCATGGTGGCACGAATGCGCATGTGTTTCCCCATGTGGAGAAGGGGTCCCGCGGTGCAAGTGCCGTCACGAGGGACCCAAGTGATCTAGGAGTCTGTTGACTCGCAAGATCTGACCTGTGACCCGCGTGATGGGTTGTACGGCAGATGAAACCTTTTTTTCGGCCGTTCTGCCGCCCACCCCGG
Source organism: Streptomyces sp. NPDC002004 (assembly GCF_053593975.1). Classification (NCBI taxonomy): domain Bacteria; kingdom Bacillati; phylum Actinomycetota; class Actinomycetes; order Kitasatosporales; family Streptomycetaceae; genus Streptomyces; species Streptomyces sp. NPDC002004. The sequence goes on along the minus strand of NZ_JBSFDP010000003.1, from coordinate 180,266 downwards.
CCGACGGGTGAACCCGGCCCGAATGACCCCTTCCGCAGTATCCCGACCGAAGTGCCCCGTCCGCGACATCCGCTCCGATGCGTCCCGTCCGGCGGGTGTCAGTCGAACCAGCGGTCGCGGGCCAGCTCGTCCGTGCGCGAAGGGTCCTCCAGCAGTGCCGCGACCTCGAAGCGGCGCGGCCACTGGGCCGTCGCCCAGGCGAGGCCCGCCGCGACACCCTCCAGGGTCGCCGCATGCACGGCGCCGTCCTCGGCCCGCCGCCAGTCGAGCTCGACGCCGTCGACGACCAACTCGTCGTGCTCCGTGTACGTCACCGGGGTCGTGGGCCCCAGCAGCGTACGGACCGACTCGGGCACCCGGCGGACCACGCCGTCGCCGGTGATCTCGGCGGCGATCGTCCGGCTCAGGCGCTGCACCTGGAACAGCTCGGCGAGGTCGGCGGCCCGCGAGGGGCGCACCGGGAGCAGGGGCGTCCCGGCGGTGAGCGGAAGCAGGTCGGGGGCGTCGGCGACGACCGCGTCCGCCGCGTCGACGACGGCGACCCGCCCGTCCACGACCACCCGCAGCTCGTCCGGCAGCGTGACCTGCTCCGGGTCGAGTTCGGACAGCGCGCCGTACAGCGCGTGCAGTTGGGCGGGCGTCACGTCCCGACCGGGGTCGGCGAGCCGGTCCAGGAGCTCGGCGGCGCCGCCGGGCTCCTCGAGGAGCGCGGCGACCGATGTGCGGACTCCGAGGGCCCGCAGCACCTGTGCGTCGTCGAAGCCGGTGGCGTCGGCGGAGTCGTACAGGCCCGCGAGCAGCGGGTCCGATCCCGCGGCCCGCAGACCGGCCGGGCGGCGCCCGTCGAGCACCGGGTGCCCGCGCAGCCACCACGCCGTGTACGGGCGGACGGTCTCCGTCGTGCCGTCCGGCAGCAGGATCCGCACGGGCTGCGTGAGCGCGTCCCGCAGCGGCGGCCGGGACAGCAGGGAGAGCGCCTCCGGCCAGCGGTCGTCGTCGACGAGGTCGAGGTCCCGTACGGCGACGATCTCGGTGGCGACCGGCGGCACCGGGGAGTCGGGCAGCCGGTCGAGCACGTCCTCGCACCACACGTCGACCGCGTCGAGCAGCCCGGCGTCGTCGGACTCCGCGAAGTCGCCCTCGCGGGGCTCCAGTTCGTCCGGGTCCAGGACCACGTCGGCGGCGCGGACCAGCGCGAAGGAGGCGAGGACGCCGCACGCGGCGAGCGGCTGCTCGCCCCAGCGGGCGGCCAGATCGGGGTCCACCGCGGCGAGTTCGCCCTCGCGCATGACGCCGGCGAAGGCGGAGCCGGGCACGACCAGTTCGCCCGCGGGCGCGAGTTCGCCGTCCTCGTCGGGCAGCGCCAGCGCGCCCAGCCAGGGCTCCTCGCCGGGTTCGAGACCGGCGTCCCGTACGAGGGCGAGCACGACGTCGGCGAGCTCGTCCGCGTCGAGACCGTCCTCGTCGTCCCAGGCCATGTCGTCCAGCGACCCCGCGACGGCGGCCCGCACCTGCGGGGTGGTCAGCACGGCCCGGGGAGTGGCGGGCAGCGCCCCCAGCTTCTCCAGGAGGGGGTGCGCGGCGTCGGGGTGGGCGACCTTGAGGCCGATGCGGGCAAGGGCGGACGGGGCCGGCCCGTCCGCGGAGGCTGCCGGGTCCGGCCCGTCCGCAGGTGCGTACGGGCCGGCCGGGTCGCCCGGGGCCTCTCCGTGGCGTACCGGGTGGCCGGCCTGCGCGGTGCGGATGGCGGCACGGGCGTACTCCGCGTCGGCGTAGTCCGCCCGGATGCCCTCCGGGGCCTCCGACGGGGGCACCGGGAGCAGCACCTGGCGCGGGCCGATCGTCGTGCGGCCGTCGGCCAGCGGGACCGGGAGGCCGGTGAGGCGGTCCGGGTCCACGCCCGCGAGGGAGTCGTAGAGGCGGTGCCACCAGCCGGGCTCCTTCTCCAGGCCGGCCAGCCGGTCGATCGCCTCCGTGAGCGGGACGCGTGCCACGCCGAGGGTGCGCAGCTCCACCCGGCGTTCCAGCCCGGCGGGCAGCAGGCTCGGCAGCACCTCCGCGAGGACCCGCACGGTCTCGGCACCGGCGCCTTCGACGACCTCGGCCTCGAGGGGCCGCAGCGCCTCGGAGGAGCCGCCGGGGCGCTCCCCCTCACCGTCGAACCAGTCGGCCTGCGTCTCCTCGGCCGTCCGTGCGTCCGCCTCCAGCGCACGCGGCAGGAAGGCGGTGCGCGGCAGCCGGTCCAGGATCGCCTGCCGCAGCCGCCCGTCCAGGGCGCCCTTGCCGAGCGCACCGGGGACCAGGTCGATCAGGCCGGTGCTCACGGGCTGCCAGCCACCGAGGAGTTCGGCGTACGCGTCGGCCGCGCGCTGCACCAGGAAGTCCGTGAGCGGCCCCGGCGCGACGTGCCGGCGGGTGGCGTCCAGCGGCAGCGAGGCGATCAGCAGCGCCGGTACGCCGAGGGGCTCGTCGCTGGGTGTCGGGGCGTGCACGACGGGGGCGGTACGGGGGCGGCGCGGGGCGTCCTCGTCGTCCACGGGGACCGCCCAGGTGACGGCCCAGTGGGGGCGCAGGCGCTCCTCGACGGGGCGGCCCTCCAGCAGCGCCGGGTCCAACTCGCCGTGGTGCGCGAGGACGCGCCAGCGCGTCGTACCGTCACGGCTGTCCTCGACGACGACGCCGTGGGGGGCTGCGCCGGCGCGGCGGCCGATGGTGCGGACCGTCCCGTCCGCACCCTCGACCACGAGCTCCTCCAGGCCCGGAAGGGTGAGGAGCAGCGCGTCGTCGATCTCGTCGAGGAGCCGCTGCACGAGGTCCTCGGCGGCGGCGTCGCGCAGCGGCAGGATGACGACCGTGTCGTAGGGCTCGGGTGCGGTGCCCTCGGCGGCGAACGGCAGTCGCAGCAGCGGTACGTGGCCGTCACGGCGCCGGATCTCGTCGCCCAGGCCGGGGCTGTGGCGGGCGGTGTCCCGGGCGAGTTCCCGGGCCTCGGCGAGTGACCAGCGGACACCGCCGGTGCGGCCGACGACGGCGGGTTCGTCGCTCACCGCGAGCACGGCGGCGAAGCCGACGCCGAACCGGCCGACGGCTCCGCGGTGGCCGTCGCCGCGCTTCGCGGAGGCGCGCAGGGTGGAGAGGGACTCGACGCCCGCCGCGTCCAGGGGGGCGCCGGTGTTGGCGGCGACGAGGACGCCGTCGCGGAGGGTGAGCCGGAGCCGTCCCGGCACCCCGGCGCGGGATGCGGCGTCCGCGGCGTTCTGGGCCAGCTCGACGACGAGCCGGTCGCGGTAGCCGCCGAGCGCGAGGTCCTCCTCGGCGTTGGCGTCCTCGCGGAAGCGGGCGGGGGACGCCCCCCAGGCGTCGAGCACGCCACGCCGCAACCGCGCCGTCCCGAACGGGTCGGCGCCCTCAGGGGCAGGCCGCACGAACTTGCTCACGCCACTCACTCCTTCTCGCGGCCTCGGCACCCCACCACGAGGCACCACCGCCGCCCGAAGGTACCGCGCCCCCATCTTCCCCCCGGCCACCCACCCACCGCTCCACACGCACGAGTCGCCCCGGAGGGGCCGGGGTGCCGGGCGGACCGGGAACGGCGGACGGCCGGAGTGCCGGGGCCCGCCGATGCGGGCCCCGGGGAGGGTCAGGAGTGGCCGAGTTCCTCTTCGGGGCCCTCGGGCTCCACCGAGCCGGAGTCGGGGGACGGCCTGAGCGGCATGGCGTCGACACGGAGTTCGTCGATGACCGGCGCCGGCGGCTGCGGGGGCTTGGGCATGACCGCGGCCTCGGAGTGGGCACCGCAGCCGTAGGACAGGGAAACCAGCCGTCCGTCGGCCGGTGCGAACTCGTTCGCGCACACACCGAACGCCTGGCCCAGCGAGCCCCCGACGGGCACCAGGAAGCCGCACGACGCGCAGGACGCCGGCGCGGCCTGCGCCATCTGCGTCTTCGGCCCGTACGACTCCTCCCAGCGGTCGGCGGCCGTGTGCAGCCCGTACCGGGACAGGACCCGCGCCCGGCGCATGCCGAGCTCCTCCGCCACCGCCGCGATCGATCCGCGCGTCGGCACGACCGGCAGGTGCGCCGGGACCCCGGCGGTCACCTCGGCGTCCTCGGCCTCGACGAGGTCGGCCATCTCGTGGGACACGGCCGAGCTCGGCACCGGCTCGTCCTCGCCGGAGTACCCGGGTTCGAGCCGCAGGTCCTCGGCGTCCGTGGGCAGCAGGTCCCCGGGGCCCAGGTCCCCGGGCCGCAGCCGCTCGCTCCACGGCACCCACTCCGGGGCGAGCAGCGCGTCGGGCCCGGGCAGCAGCACCGTCTCGTCGAGGGTGACCACCTTCGAGCGGGAAGCCCGCGCGACGGTCACGGCCCATCGCCAGCCGCGGTAGCCCGGTTCCTTGCACTCGAAGAGATGGGTGACGACCCGGTCCCCCTCGGAGACGAGCGCGACATGCTCGCCGACGACACCGGGCGCGGCGGTCTCCTCGGCCGCCGCCCGGGCGAGGTCGACCGCCTCGGCGCACATGCGGTCAGGGGTACGGCTTCGCGTTGTCGCTGCGCTCACAGGTATCGCTTCTCTCCTACGCCGTCTCACGGGTGCGCCGTTCAGCGGCGGAAGCGACCGGGAACGCGGACGGAGCGGCTGGGGCATCCTCGCGGGCCCTTGGGGCACCGGAGGAAGGCCGCGTCGACGTCCGCACCCGATCGATCGTCCTCGGGGCGCACCTCTGTCATCCATTGTGCGCGATGGTTCAGAGGCGCACGGACGGGACCGACCGCCGCGGGCGCGCTACGCACGCTACCCTCTCCCGGCTCCGGAGCCCACACCGACGTACGGCACCGTGCCCGCCCCTCTTGCCGGGGCACCGGTGACGGGCCGTTCTCCGCGGGTCCGCGACGGGTCCCCGCCGTCCGCTCCCCCGGTACCGGAACGGCCGCGCACGGCCGCTGTGCGGCGCCTCCGCCGCGGCATGGGCGCCCTCCCGGGTCCGGGACATCCCGGCCGGTCACGCCCCGCGCCCGGCGCGCCGCACCGCCACTCCCCCGCGGGTCCCCCGCCCGCGCCCCGGCGGCACGTCGGCACGGCAGGGGCCGGCGAACCCCCGGCGCCGCCGCGCCCATACGCGCGGTAACCGCACTAGCCGCCCCCTCCACGGGGCACTATGACGAGGTGGCAGCCGCGAGGGCGTCCTCTACCGACAGCGGGTCCGGGTGGGTCCGCCGGGCGGGCCGTGCGGTCGGGCGCGCCCTGCACCTGCCGTTCAGCGGTGCGGCGCGCGGCATCAGGAAGGCGACGCACGCGCACGGCGCGGGCGAGTCCGGGCTCGGCAAGCTCATCGAACTGCACGCGGTGAACGGCGCCGGGGACGTCATGATCACCGTCGCGCTCGCCTCCACCGTCTTCTTCTCCGTACCGACCGACGAGGCACGCACCCGCGTCGCCCTCTACCTCGGCATCACGCTGGCGCCCTTCGCGCTGCTCGCCCCGGTCATCGGCCCGCTCCTGGACCGGCTGCCGCACGGCCGCCGGGCCGCGATGGCCGGCGCGATGCTGGCCCGCGCGATGCTGGCGCTGATCCTGGCGAGCGCGGTCGTCACCGGCACCCTGGAGCTGTATCCGGCGGCGCTCGGGGTCCTGGTGGCCTCGAAGGCGTACGGCGTCGTGCGCAGCGCCGTCGTCCCGCGGCTGCTCCCGCCCGGCTTCTCGCTCGTACGGGCCAATTCCCGGGTCACCCTCGCCGGGCTCCTGGCCACGGGCATCGCCGCGCCCATCGGCGCCGGACTGCACGTGGCCGGGACCCGCTATCCCCTGTACGGCGCCTTCCTCATCTTCTGCGCTGGCACCTTCCTGTCCTTCACGCTGCCGCCCAAGGTCGACTCCTCCAAGGGCGAGAGCCGGGCGCTGCTCGCCGCCGACGCGGAGCACCTGCACGGCCCGCACCTGGCGAAGACCATGGAGAAGGCGCCCCGCCCGGGGCTGCGCACGGTGGGCCCCGCCGTGACCCACGCGCTCGCCGCGAACGCCGTGCTGCGCTGCCTGTCCGGGTTCCTGATCTTCTTCCTCGCCTTCCTGCTGCGCGAGCATCCGCTGACCGGACAGAGCGCGGCCGTGTCCCTGGGCATGGTGGCCGTCTCGGCGGGCGCCGGGAACGCGCTCGGCACGGCCGTCGGCGCGGCGCTGAAGTCACGGGCGCCCGAGCTGATCATCGTGACGGTCGTCGCGGTCGTCCTGGGCGTCGCGGTCCTGGCGGCCGTCTTCTTCGGCACCGTCCTCGTGGCCTTTCTGGCCGCCGTCGCGGGCTTCGCGCAAGCCCTCGCGAAGCTGTCCCTGGACGCGCTGATCCAGCGCGATGTGCCGGAGCTGGTGCGGACGTCGGCGTTCGCCCGTTCGGAGACGCTGCTGCAGATGGCGTGGGTGGTCGGCGGCGCCATCGGCATCTCGCTGCCGCTCAACGGCCCGCTGGGCCTGACGGTCGCCGCCGTCATCGTCGCCGCCGGCTGGCTGACGACCGTACGGGGGCTGTTGTCCGCCGCCCGGCGGCGCGGCGCCCCACGCCCCCACGTGGCCTGACTGAGCCACGCCGACGACGGCACCGTACGGCACGCCGTACCCCCACGTGGCATGTCCGCACAGGGTGCCCGATAGCCTTCGGCCATGACCTCCCTGCGTTCCGCCTCCGGCCGTCGCGCCGTCGCCGTCGTCGGCGTCGTCTCCGCCGGGCTCATGCTCCTGTCGGCCTGCGAGAAGCCGTCGCCGATGGCCACCGTCACGGTCGGCGACGGCTCGGTGAGCTCGGAAGCCTCCTGCTACAACAACGGCAACCCGGTCAAGCCGACCGATCTCGCCACGTGCCTGAAGGACACCGACCTCAAGTCCCTCAAGGTCGACCCCGACGCGACCGTGCGGTTCGGCGTGGACCCGGCCGTCGCGGACAAGGGCTGGACGATCCTGCTCAACGGCCAGGCGCTCACCGAGTCCAGCAACAAGACGTACCGCACCATCCCGGGCAGCGTGTTCTTCAACCAGCAGTACGGCGCCAGCGGCAGCACCTCCACCGTGAGCATCGTCGAGGGCAGTGCCGGCAAGGCGTACGGCCTGTGGTCGTTCAAGCTCAAGAAGAACGCCTGATCAGCGGCTAGAACCGATCGTGCGCGTCCTGGTAGCCACCGCGGTCCCGCCGGAACGGGACGCGGTGGCCCTCGCGTTCGTCCACCCGGCACGGGAGGTGACGCTCCCCGGGGCGACCCTGCACCGTGTACCGGCCGCCGGCCGGTGGGATCTGCTCGCCGCCGGTGTCGGCCCGGCCCGAGCCGCCGCGTCCACCGCCGCCGCGCTGACCGCCGCCGCCCTCGCCGGTGAGCCCTACCACCTGGTCGTCTCGGCCGGTATCGCCGGCGGCTTCGCCGCCGCGCCCCCCGGTGCCCCTGGAGGTCCCTCGGCCCCGGGAGGCGCCGCGGCCCCCGTCGGATCGGTCGTCGTCGCCGACGCGATCACCGCGGCGGACCTGGGCGCCGAGACCGCCGACGGCTTCGTCCCGGTGACCGAGCTGGGCTTCGGGACCGTCACCCACCGTCCGCCCGTTTCACTCGTACGAGCGGCCGCCGCCGCGGCGGACTGCGCCACCGGAGAGGTGCTCACCGTCTCCACGGTGACCGGCACCGCCGCTCGCGCCGCCGCCCTGCGGGCCCGTCATCCACGCGCCCTCGCCGAGGCGATGGAGGGCTTCGGCGTCGCCGAGGCCGCCGCCGCGTACGGCTGTGCCGTGCTGGAGGTCCGCGCGATCTCCAACCCCGTCGGCCCGCGCGACCGCGCCGCCTGGCGGATCGGCGAGGCCCTGACGGCGCTCACCGACGCGTTCGGGAAGCTGGCGCCCGTACTGGAGAGTTGGAAACCGCATGACGACGACTGACCCCGCTACCGGCAGGCCCCGGCGGCCGCAGGACATCGCCCTGCGCATCGCCTACTCGCCCTGCCCCAACGACACCTTCGTCTTCGACGCCTGGGCCCACGGCCGCGTCCCGGGCGCTCCCGCCCTCGACGTCACCTTCGCCGACATCGACATCACCAACGGCATGGCCGAGCGCGGCGCGCCGGAACTCGATGTGCTCAAGGTGTCGTACGCCGTCCTGCCCTACGTGCTCGACGAGTACGCGCTGCTGCCGTGCGGCGGTGCGCTGGGCCGCGGCTGCGGGCCCCTGGTGCTGACCCGGGAGCCGGGCGACGGGGGCGCCGTCCCTCTGCCCGGGGTGCTGACGGGCGCGACCGTCGCCGTGCCGAGCGAGAAGTCGACGGCGTACCTGCTGTTCCGGCTGTGGGCCGCGGACACGGTCCCCGGCGGGGTCGGCGAGATCGTCGTCATGCCGTTCGACCAGATCATGCCCGCGGTGCGGGACGGTCGTGTGGACGCCGGACTCGTCATCCACGAGGCGCGCTTCACCTACCGGAACTACGGGCTGCACCGCCTCGCCGACATGGGCGAGCACTGGGAGCGCACGACGGGGCTCCCCATCCCGCTCGGCGCGATCATCGCCCGCCGCTCCCTCGGCGCGGAAACCCTGCATCTGCTCGCCGAGTCGGCGCGCACCTCGGTCCGCATGGCCTGGGACGACCCGGAGGCGTCCCGCGGCTACGTCCTGGAGCACGCCCAGGAGATGGACCCGAAGGTCGCGGACCAGCACATCGGCCTGTACGTCAACGAGTTCACGGCCGACCTCGGCGACGAGGGGTACGCGGCCGTCCGCGGGCTGCTGACCCGCGCCGCGGCCGAGGGACTCGTCCCACCCCTCGGCCCGGATGCGCTCGCCTTCCCGTGAGGCCCGTGCCCGCGGCCGCACGCGTACGCGGTCGCCGCGGGGCAGCAGTACGGCCGGACCGCTGTGCGTGTCCGGCCGTGCGTCGGGGTGCCGTACCGCTCCGGATGGGGCGGGGCGTCGGGGTCGGGCGGTGGGTCAGACGTCCAGCTGGTCGGCGACCGCGCGCAGCAGGCCCGCGATCTTCTTTCCGGAGGCCTTTTCGGGGTAACGGCCCTTCTCCAGCATCGGCGTGATGTTCTCGAGCAGCGTCGTCAGGTCCTGGACGATCGAGGCCAGTTCGTCCGGCTTGCGGCGCTGCGCCGCCGCCACCGAGGGGGCCGGATCCAGCACCGTGACGGACAGTGCCTGGTCACCGCGCTGGCCGGCGACGACACCGAACTCGACGCGCTGGCCCGGCTTCAGGGCATCGACACCATCGGGCAGGACGGAGGAATGCACGAAGACGTCCCCGCCGTCGTCGCGGGAGAGAAAGCCGAAGCCCTTCTCGCTGTTGAACCACTTGACCTTGCCGGTAGGCACGTGAAGTCCTCGTCCTCGTACTCGTCACGCCGCTCCGTCCCAGCGACGAAGAAAAACGGCTCTGGATAGCACTACAGCGGGTCGACCGACCCGCCGGCACCAAGGCTAATGGTCCCAGGGCCGCTGACAAGACGCCCCCGGTGCACCTCCCCCGGTTTGCTCCACCCGCTGGGAACTACCCTGGTCGAGTGCGTGACAAAACCACTGACGACGCGGCCGGACCCGGGGATGGCCTGATCCGTGCCGGTGCGATCATCTTCTTCCTCGGTGCCGCGGCCACTCTGGTCACGGTCGCCCCGCTGCTGCTCGGCGCGAAACCGTTCCCGACCTACATGTTCGGACTGAGCATGCTCATGGGCGTGGGCTTCCTGGTCGCCGGGGCGGGGGTGCTGCGCTCCATCGCCGAGCAGCGCCGCCGGGCCCGCGCGGCGGCCGGTTAGCCGTCCCCGCCGTCCGGCCGTCCGGCGCCCGGGAGGGGGCCGGTCACCGGTCGCATCCGGTGCCGTCCGGCCCGCCCGGGGCCAACTGCTTCCTCAGGCCTGCCCGTCGGAGGCCGCCCGGTACTCGTCCAGCCAGCCGCGGAACTCCGTGAGGTCGCGGAGCACCACGTCGGCGCCCGCCGCGCACAGTTCCTCCACGCCGCACGGCCCGGTGGCCACCGCCACGGACAGCGCACCCGCCGTACGCGCGCCGCGTATGTCGCCGGTGTGGTCGCCGACGTACACGCTCGCCCCGTGCTCGCGCAGCGCGAGCGCCTTCTGCTCCGCCCACAGATCGCCGATCACGGCGTCCGCCCCGAGGTCGAGGTGCTGGGCGTGGAGCCTGGCGCTCGGCTCGTACTTGGCCGTGACCACGATGGCGCGGCCGCCCGCCGCGTGCACGGCGTCGATCGCGTCAAGGGCACCGGGCAGCGCGGGCGTCGCGGCGATCGCCCGCACCGCGTACATCTCGCGGTAGAGGTCGGCCATCTCGGCGACCCGCTCGGCGGGGAACCAGTTCGCGATCTCGATCTCCAGGGGCGGCCCGAGCCGCGACACGGCGAGGTCGGCGTCGATCCAGACCCCGGTGCTCGCCGAGAGCTCCTGGTACACCTCGCGGATCCCGGGCCGCGAGTCGATCAGGGTCATGTCGAGGTCGAAGCCGACCGTCAGAGTGCGCGAGGTCATGGAGCCATTGTGCGCGGCGGGTGACCTGCGGGGTCCGGGGGGTGCCACGGCCTCCCGGGTCCCGGAGTGCTCCGCCGCCCGCGGGGTCTCCCGGCGGACGCCCGCCTCCGGGCCCCGGGGGTCGCACGCCCCGGGGCCCCGGGGTTCGCTCACGGCGCCGGGGCCGCCGGGCAGGTGGCGTCGGCGGAGGGGACCCTCCCGGTGAGCAGATAGCGGCTGCCGTACCGGTCCATGCAGGCGTTCCCGTCGAACAGGTACTGGCCGTGGTTGCCGCCGCCCGCGACGACGAGACGGGATCCGGACAGCGCCCGGTGCATCCGGCGCGCGCCCACGACCGGGGTCGCGGGGTCGTCCTTCGCCTGGAGCAGCAGGACCGGCGGCACCGCCGCCGAGCCGATCTTCACCGGGCGGGCCGTCGGCGCCTTCCAGAACGCGCACGGCGCGCTGTACCAGCTGTTCAGCCAGGCGAACAGCGGCGCCTTGCGGGCCGCGGCCGCGGTGTCCCGGTGCCAGGTCGTCCAGTCACGGGGCCAGGCGTCGTCCACGCAGTTGTACGCGAGCCGGGCGGGGTCCACCATGCCGAGGGCGAGCTGGTCGGTGGCGCCGAGCAGATGGCTCGGGTCGCCCGCCCGGTAGTCGGCGACCGCCTGCGCCGCATCGCCCCAGAACAGATCCGTGTACATGGCGGAGGCGAGCAGATCGTCGAGCTCGGCGCTGCCCGCCCGGCCCCCGGCGGGCCGGGCCGCGAGCTTCCTGCGGGCGGCGTCCCAGGCGGCCGAGACCTTCGCCTGCGTGGTGCCCAGGTGGTAGGTGCCGTTCTTCCTCGCCGCCCACGCGAAGAACTGGCCGGCCCGGTGCTGGAGCGCGGGGTTCTGGTCGAACTGCGAGGCGTAGGCGGTGACGGTCGGGTCGACCACGCTGTCCAGGATCATGCGCCCTGCGTGCGACGGGAACAGCGTCGCGTAGGTGGCACCGAGCTTCGTCCCGTACGAGTAGCCGAGGTAGTCCAGCTTCTCCCGGTGCATGGCGGCACGGATGCGGTCCATGTCGCGGGCCGCGTTCTCCGTCGTGATGTACGGCAGCAGGTCCGCGGAGTGCGCCGCGCACTGCTCGGCGACCTTGCGGGCCACGGTCACCCGCGCCCGCTCCTGCCGGTCGTTCGCGGGCGTGTACGGTCCGGCCGGGTGCTTGATCAGCCCGCTCGTGTCCCCGCAGGAGACCGGGGTGCTGGCGCCGACGCCGCGCGGGTCGAAGCCGACCACGTTGTACTGCGCGGCGACGTCCTGGGGCAGCGAGCTCCACACCAGCTTGGCGGCGCCGATGCCCGACTCGCCGGGCCCGCCCGGGTTGACCACGAGGGTGCGCGGCGCGTTCACGTCGCCCGCGACCGACAGGGTGAGCTTGATCTGCCGGCCGCCCGGCGCGGTGGGGTCGAGGGGCACCTTCAGCGTGCTGCAGTACGTGCCGTGCGGCGCCTCGGAACCCGCCGGACAGGTGGACCAGTGGAGCGCGGCGGGCCCGGTGGCGGCGGGCGCCGCCTCCGCCGCCTGCGGCACGGCGAGGGCGAACAGCCCGAGCGCCGTGGCCACGGCCGCGCCACGGCGGACGAGGGAAGAAGTCGGGGTCGTCAAGTGCTCCTGCTTTCCGGTCGGTTGGGCTGCTCTGCCGGAAAGGAGGACGGGGAAAAGGGGACAATCGGTTCAGCCGCGCGGATACCGTCCCCGCTGCGAGCGCCAGACCAGGAACAGCGCGGAGCCGACGGCCGCGCCCCGCAGCACCCACGGCCAGGTCCCGGCGATCGCGTCGGCCATGTGCCCCTGCCGGATCGGCTCGCCCCACTTGCCGTTCATCCGCCCCCACAGCCACCCGATGCCCGTGGCGGCCGCCAGCCCCGGCACGCCCATCACCGCCCATTTGGACTCCGCGACGGTCAGCCGCCGCGATGCCCATGCGATGAGCCAGCCGGCGCCCAGGGCGACGAGGTTCCCGAGCAGCGCCCCGGCCACGAGCAGCGCGGCGGCGAGCAGCAACAGCGGGTTGGTCCACCGGGTTCCGCCGACGACGGCGCGCCCGGGGAACCACCGCCGGCGCACGGCCGGGGCCACCACCGGCTCCTCGTCCGGGACGGCGGCCTCGACGGGCTCGCCCGTACCGTCCGCCTCCTCCTCGTCCTTCGCGGCGGGCGGCGGTTTGAGTATCTCCGGGATCTCCACGCCCCCCACGAACCCGGGGACCTGGTCCGTCGCGCCCGGCGGGCCGCCCTCCGCCCGCCACCAGTCGGGCTCCCGCCCGCCGCCCGGGCCCAACTCGTCCATGCCCGCGAGGTGGGGAGGCGAGGGCCGGCTGCGCACATCGGGTCCGGCGACCCGCTGCGACGGCACGGCCCGCCTGCCCCGCGGCGCGCCGCCCCGCCCGGACGGCGGTACGTCGCCGCGTTCGCCGCTCCCGGCCCGGTCCCCGGGCGTGCCGTCCCCGGTGCCGGCCGCGTCGACCACCTCGTCGGGGCTGCCCAGCCGCGACAGGATCCGGCGGACCGCAGCCGCGCTGTCGCCGCCGGCCGTCGCCCGCCGCTGCTCGATCTCGCTCCGCAACTCCGCGACCAGCCGCATCCGCACCCCGGACGCCAACTGCCGCTGCTGGGCCAGATCCCCGACCCGGCTCAGATAGTCGAAGACGAGCTGATCACTCTCAATCCCCACGAACCGACGGTACCGCCAGGACAGTTGGCTCGCCGCCACCGCGGCGAGCGTGGCGGCCGCTTCCCCCAACGGTCCGGCAGCGGCGGCCGACGGCTGCGGGGGCCGGGCGGGGGCGAATTACGAGGGCGTCCCCGACAACCCCCGGGTTCCCGACCCCGGCGGGTAACGTAAACGAGATGAGCAGCGATCCAACGCCCCCGTCGGCCCCGCGCTCCCTCGCGGAGGCGCTCCGCACCCGCGACGACACCTCGCTCGCCACGCTCCTGCGCACCCGCCCCGACCTGCTCACCCCGGTCCCCACCGACCTCACCCAGCTCGCGACCCGCGCCGGGACCCGCGCCTCCGTGGTGCGCGCGCTGGAGCGGCTGGACCGTTTCGCCCTGCAGGCCGCGGAGGCCCTGGCGGTGGCCCCGGAACCGGCGACGTTCGACACGCTGCGCACGCTGCTCACCGGCGCGGCCCCGGATCCGGAGGACCCGCACGTCGCGGACACCGTCGGCGCGCTGCCCCGAGCCCTGACCACCCTCCGCGAACAGGCCCTGGTATGGGGCACCGACGACCGGCTGCGCCTGGTCCGCACGGCCCGCGAGCTGCTCGCCCCGTCCCCGCAGCACCCGTCCCCGACCGGCCTCGGGCCAACCGTCGCCGAGGCCACGGCGGGCATGTCGCCGGGCCGCGTCCAGGAGATCGTCACGACCGCCGGACTGCCGTCGACGCACGACACGGTGTCCGCGGTCGCCGGGCTCAGCGCCCTGTTCACGGACCGCACCCGGATGTCGGCGCTGCTCGACGGCGCGCCGCCGGACTCCCTCGACGTGCTGTCACGACTGGTGTGGGGGCCGCCCTACGGCCAGGTCACCGCCACGCCCGCCGCGCATCTGCGCTGGCTGCTGGACCGGGGTCTGCTGCTGCCGACGGCGCCCGGCACGGTCGTCCTGCCGCGCGAGGCCGCCCTGCATCTGCGCGGGGGCCGCGCGCACCGGACGCTGGAGCCGCTGCCGCCGACGGTGGAGGCCGCGGCGGACCACCGTCCACAGGTTGTGGACGCGACGGCCGCCGGCCAGGCGTACACCGCGCTCGCGACCGTGGAGGAACTGCTCAGGGACTGGGACGAGGGCGGTCCCGCCGTGCTGCGCGCCGGCGGCCTCAGCGTCCGCGACCTCAAGCGCACGGCGGTGGCGCTGGACGCCCCGGAGCCCCTCGCCGCCTTCTGGGTCGAACTCGCCTACGCCGCCGGGCTGCTGGCCTCCGACGGCGAGGCCGACGAGCGGTACGCGGCGACGCCGGGGTACGACGAGTGGGTGGAGCTGCCGGCGCACGAGCGCTGGGCACAGCTGGTCTCCGCATGGCTGGCCGCGACCCGCACCCCCGGCCTGGTCGGCGGCCGCGACGCCAAGGACCGTTCGCTCTCGGCCCTCGGGCCCGGCCTGGACCGCTCATCGGCCCCCGAGGTCCGCCACCGTGTCCTCGCGCTGCTGGCCGCCCTCCCCGAGGGCGCGGCGGCCGACCCGTCGACGCTCCTCCTCCGCCTGCGCTGGGAGCGCCCGGTGCGCGGCGCGGCCGCGGACAGGGACCAGGAGGACCTGCGTACCCGCCTCGCGCGCTGGACCCTGTCGGAGGCGGAACTGCTCGGCATCACGGGCCGCGGCGCGCTGTCGGCCCACGGCCGGGCCCTCATCGGCCTCCGGGCCACCGAGACCGCCCCGGCCGGCGCACCGGACGGGCCCGGCCCGGCGGGCACCGCCGTCCGCGGCCCCGCCGACACGGCCGCGGCCGCCGCCGGAGCCGCCGCCCTGCTGGCCCCGCTGCTGCCCGAGCCTCTGGACCACGTGCTCCTCCAGGCCGACCTCACGGCGGTCGCCCCCGGCCCGCTGCGGCGCCCGCTCGCGGACGTGCTGAGCGTGCTCGCGGACGTGGAGTCGAAGGGTGGCGCGACGGTGTACCGGTTCACGCCCGGTTCGGTGCGCCGGGCGCTGGACGCGGGCAAGTCCGCGTCCGACCTGCACGCGTTCCTCACCGCGCACTCCCGCACGCCGGTCCCGCAGCCGCTCGCCTATCTGATCGACGACGTGGCCCGCAAGCACGGGCATCTGCGCATCGGCGCGGCATCGGCGTACGTGCGCTGCGACGACGACGCCCTGCTGAACGAGATCCTCGCCGACCGGCGCGCCCAGCCGCTGCGGCTGCGCCGGCTGGCCCCGACGGTGCTGGCCGCGCAGGCCGACCCCGCGGCGCTCCTCGAAGGCCTGCGCGCGATGGGTTTCGCGCCCGCCGCCGAGTCGCCCGAGGGCGATGTGCTGATCACGCGCGCGCACGCCCACCGCACCCCGCCGCGCACGCCCCCCGAGCCCGTCCCCGACGGCCCGCCCGTCCCGGACGCCACCCTCCTCGCCGCCGCCGTCCGGGCCATCCGGGCCGGCGACATGGCGTCCACGGCCCCGCGGAAGACCCCTGCGGACGCCGACCGCCCCGAGGCGCTGCCCCGTACCTCCTCCGCCGACACCCTCGCCACCGTGCAGGCCGCCGTCCTCACCGGCGAGGCCCTGTGGATCGGCTACGTCAACGCCGAGGGCTCCGCCAGCCAGCGCGTCATCGCCCCGATCCGCGTCGAGGGAGGCTTCGTCACGGCGTACGACCACACGGCGGACGAGGTCCGCACCTACCCGCTGCACCGGATCACGGGGGTCGCCGAACTCGCCGACGACGCGTCCTGAGCGACGGCGGGACGACACGTCCCGGGCCGACGACGGAACGACAGGGCCCGGTCCTCGTCCCGACGGTCGGCACGCCCGTCGTCGGCCGTACGCGGCCGCCGTCCAGGCCGTGATCGGCGGCCGGTCGTGCACACTGGACGTTTGGCCGCGCATTCGCGCGGACGGCGAGTGCAGGAAAGGGACGCGCGTGAACGGTCCGCTCATCGTCCAGTCCGACAAAACACTGCTCCTGGAGGTCGACCACGAGCAGGCCGACGAGTGCCGGCGGGTCATCGCGCCGTTCGCCGAGCTGGAGCGGGCGCCCGAGCACATCCACACCTACCGTGTGACACCGCTCGGGCTGTGGAACGCGCGGGCGGCCGGGCACGACGCCGAGCAGGTCGTGGACGCGCTGGTGCAGTACAGCCGGTATCCCGTCCCGCACGCCCTCCTTGTCGACATCGCCGAGACCATGGGCCGGTACGGCCGGCTGACGCTCCTGAAGCACCCGGCCCACGGCCTCGTGCTGACGACGACCGACCGGCCGGTGCTCGAGGAGATCCTGCGCTCCAAGCGGATCATCCCGCTCGTCGGCACCCGCATCGACGCGGACACCGTCGCCGTGCACCCCTCGGAGCGCGGGCAGATCAAGCAGACCCTGCTGAAGCTGGGCTGGCCCGCCGAGGACCACGCGGGATACGTCGACGGGGAGGCCCACCCGATCGAGCTCGCCGAGGACGGCTGGGCGCTGCGGCCCTACCAGCGGCAGGCCGTCGAGGGGTTCTGGCACGGCGGCTCCGGCGTCGTCGTCCTGCCCTGCGGCGCCGGCAAGACCCTCGTCGGGGCGGGTGCCATGGCGGAGGCGAAGGCCACCACCCTGATCCTCGTCACCAACACCGTCTCGGCCCGCCAGTGGAAGCACGAGCTGGTGCGCCGCACCTCGCTCACCGAGGACGAGATCGGCGAGTACAGCGGCACGAAGAAGGAGATCCGGCCGGTCACCATCGCGACGTACCAGGTGCTCACGACGAAGCGGAAGGGCATCTACCCGCACCTGGAGCTGTTCGACTCCCGCGACTGGGGGCTGATCGTCTACGACGAGGTGCATCTGCTGCCCGCACCGGTCTTCAAGTTCACCGCCGACCTCCAGGCCCGGCGGCGGCTCGGCCTGACGGCCACCCTGGTGCGCGAGGACGGACGCGAGTCGGACGTGTTCTCGCTCATCGGGCCCAAGCGCTTCGACGCGCCCTGGAAGGAGATCGAGGCCCAGGGCTACATCGCCCCCGCGGACTGCGTGGAGGTCCGGGTCAACCTCACGGAGTCGGAGCGCCTCGCGTACGCCACCGCCGAGGCGGAGGAGAAGTACCGCTTCTGCGCGACCACCGACACCAAACGGAAGGTCACCGAGGCCATCGTGCGCCGCTTCGCGGGGCAGCAGATCCTCGTCATCGGCCAGTACATCGACCAGCTCGACGAGCTGGGCGAGCACCTGAGCGCACCCGTGATCAAGGGCGAGACGACGAACGCGCAGCGCGAGAAGCTCTTCGAGGCCTTCCGGCAGGGCGAGATCAACGTGCTGGTCGTGTCCAAGGTCGCGAACTTCTCGATCGACCTGCCGGAGGCGACCGTCGCCATCCAGGTGTCCGGCACCTTCGGCTCACGGCAGGAGGAGGCCCAGCGCCTGGGGCGGGTGCTGCGCCCGAAGGCCGACGGCCACCAGGCCCACTTCTACTCGGTCGTCGCGCGCGACACCATCGACCAGGACTTCGCCGCCCACCGGCAGCGCTTCCTGGCGGAGCAGGGCTATGCGTACCGGATCATGGACGCGGACGAACTGCTCGACTCGGCCTGAGCCGGCGCGAGGCGGGGTGAGCTCCCGCGAGTCGTCCTGATCCTCCGCGAGTCACCCCGAGTCCGCGCGAGTCACCCCGAGTCTGTTGAAAACGGAAACCCCACAAGCGCTTGCTGACGTCATGATGTGAGCCCTGCGTGGGGAGACCGTGGGGGAGACCTTGGGGGGTCCGATGGAAGCTGTGCGTGCGCTGGGGGCGGGGGATCCCGACCGGGTCGGGCCCTATCGGGTGGTCGGCCGGCTGGGGGCCGGCGGTATGGGGCGGGTGTATCTGGCGCGGTCCAAGGGGGGCCGCGCCGTCGCCGTGAAGGTCGTACGGCCGGAGCTCGCCGAGGACCGCGAGTTCCGCCAGCGGTTCGCCCGCGAGGTCGCCGCCGCCCGCCGGGTGAACGGCGTGTTCACGGCGGGCGTGGTGGACGCGGACCCCGAGGCGGACCCGCCGTGGCTGGCCACCGCCTATGTGCCGGGCGTCTCGCTGGACACCGCCGTCGCCCGGCACGGGGCGTGGCAGGCGGGCCCCGTGACGACGCTGGCGGCCGGGCTGGCCGAGGCGCTGGAGGCGATCCACGCGGCGGGGCTCGTGCACCGGGACCTGAAGCCGTCGAACGTCCTGCTGGCAGCCGACGGCCCCCGCGTCATCGACTTCGGCATCTCGACGGCGACCGAGGCGAGCGCGATCACCCGGACCGGCGTGGTGATCGGGACGCCCGGGTTCATGTCCCCGGAGCAGCTGACCGGCGAGCCGGTCGGACCGGCCAGTGATGTGTTCGCTCTGGGCGCCGTCCTCGCGTTCACCGCCTCGGGCACGGGCCCCTTCGGCACCGGGTCGGCCCAGGGCCTGATGTACCGGATCGTGCACGGCGAACCCGACCTGGACGCGGTGCCGGAGGAGGTGCGCGGGCTGGTCGGACGGTGCCTGGCGAAGCGGCCCGAGGACCGGCCCGGCGTCGACGGCCTGCTCTCCGAGCTGACGGACGCGGCGGGCGCCGCCCGTACGACCCTGCTGTTCACGAGCGCGTCCTGGCTTCCGCCGCAGGTGGCCTCGACGGTACGGGAGGTACGGGACGGGGTGGCGTCCGGCGCCGACGGCGGGGCCGGAGACGACGCGGGGCCCGGGACGCCGGGGCCCGGCGCACCGGACGCCGGCCCCGGGGTACCGGCCGGCACTCCCCCGCCGCCCGGCTCCGCCACCCCGCCCGGCGGCGCGCACCCGCCGTCCCACCAGGCGCCCACCGTCACCGGACCGGTCCCGGGGACGCCGCCGCCCGCGTACACGCCCACCGCGCTCGCGTCGGACGCTGCGGGCGGCGCGACACCCGCGGGCCAGGGGTTCGGGCCGCCGACGCCCGTGGGCCAGGGGTTCGGGCCGCCGACGCCGGCCGGGCAGGGATTCGGCGGGGCGACGCCGCCGCCCGGAACCGTGCCCTCGGGGAACCTGCCGCCCGCGACCCCGCCGCCGGGGACGCTGCCGACGCCGGTGCCGGGCGGCGCTCGCGACGGCTCCCCGCGCAGACGGCGCGGGATCGTGATCGCCTCCGCGCTCGCGGCGGTGCTGGCGATCGGTCTGGCGGCCTGGCAGGCGGACGCCGTGCTCGGCGGAGGCGCCTCGCCCTACGTGTCGCCGTCGTACTCGGACACATCGACCCCGTCGGACACCCCCTCGGACACGCCGTCGTACACCCCGTCCGAGACGCCGTCCGACACCCCGTCGTACACGCCCTCCGAGACCCCGTCCGAGACGCCGTCGGACACGCCCTCCGAGACGCCCTCCACACCGGCCGCCGACGTGACGGACCTGTCCGGCCGGTGGAACGGCAGCTACGTCTGCAACCAGGGCATCACGGGGCTGGTGCTCACCGTCGAGCAGCACGACGACGGCACCGCCGACGCCGTGTTCTCGTTCTATCCGGCCCCCTCGAACCCCCAGGTGCCGCGCGGCTCGTTCGCCATGGCGGGGACGATGCAGAACGGCGTGCTGACCCTGCGGGCCACGCACTGGATCAACGAACCGCCGAACTATCTGACGGTCGACCTCCAGGCCACCTACGACACCTCGGCCCCGGACCACCTGGACGGCCTGGTCTACGGCCCCAACTGCACGACGTTCTCGGCGGACCGCTCCTGACCCCCGTCCGCGGCCGGACCGTCGGCGACAGGACCGCGCCCCCGGGCGGGCGGTCCCTGACGGTCCGCCCCCGGCCGACCCCGATGCGTGACCGGGACGGCGCACGAAAACCCCCACTCGGCCGGCGCGGCCCCGCGGTCGCGCCGGTAACCGGCGTTCAGCGCCGGTGGACCCCCGCGTCCTCGGCGTACTCCCCCAGGACGGCGACCCGGAAGGCGGCGCTCACATAGACCTTGACGGCGTGCAGCGCATCGCCGACGAGGTGGAGGTGGCGGGTTCCGGTGACGGCGGTCGCGCCCGGCGGGCCGCGGTGCACGGGGTGGGGGGAGAAGGCATAGATGCTCATGTCTCCATGATGGGTTTCCCGCGGCGCCCCCGCGAAAAATCATTCGTCGCGCCCCGAGCCCGTCGCCTAGAATCTCCGCTCCTGCCCGCCTCCCTCAGCCGGAGAGCCACCGCCCGGACGGAAACCGGGCGGCGTCCGACCATGTCGCACACGCACACGCTGCCGGAGGCACCCCACCATGTCCCGCCCGTCCGACGACCCGCTGTCCCGTGAGCGCTCCCACCTCGCCGCGTCGAGGTCCGCGCTGCGCGCGATGCGCGAGGACGTCGAGAACCTCGACATCAGAGACGTCACCGCGAACTGGGTGAACGCGGCGGTGCTGCAGCGCCAGATCGACGACCGCATCAAGGCCCTCGCCGACCTCTCCCACACCCCGCTCTTCTTCGGCCGCCTCGACTATCTGCACGCCCCCGGCGCCGACCGGGCGGAGGGCGCGGACGGCGAGCAGTTCTACATCGGACGGCGGCACGTGCACGACGCGGACGGCGACCCGATGGTCATCGACTGGCGCGCCCCGGTGTCCCAGCCCTTCTACCGGGCGTCCACGAAGGACCCGATGGACATCGCGCTGCGCCGTCGCTTCGGCTACACCGGCGGCGACCTCACCGCGTACGAGGACGAGCACCTCTCGGACCCCGCCGAGTCGGCCCGCGCGAGCAGGCTGCTCCAGCAGGAGATCGAACGCCCGCGCGTGGGCCCGATGCGCGACATCGTGGCGACCATCCAGCCCGAGCAGGACGAGATCGTCAGGTCGGGGCTGTCCGGCACGGTGTGCGTGCAGGGCGGCCCCGGCACCGGGAAGACCGCCGTCGGCCTGCACCGCGTCGCGTACCTCCTCTACGCCCACCGCGAGCGGCTCGCCCGCACCGGCACCCTCGTCATCGGGCCGAACGCGTCGTTCCTGCACTACATCGAGCAGGTGCTGCCCGCCCTCGGCGAGCTGGAGGTGCAACAGGCCACCGTCGACGACCTGGTGGCACATGTGGAGGTGCGCGGCACGGACGAGCCGGCCACCGCCCTGGTGAAGGGCGACGTACGGATGGCGGAGGTCCTGCGCCGGGCCGTCCGCTCGCACGTCACGATGCCGTCCGAACCCGTCGTGGTGGTGCGCGGATCGCGCCGCTGGCGGGTTCCGGCGTACGAACTGGAGGACATCGTCCGCGAGTTGCTGGACCGGGACATCCGCTACGGCGCCGCGCGCGAGGCGCTGCCGCAGCGGATCGCGCACGCCGTCCTCGTCCAGATGGAGCGCGCGGGCGAGGCGCCCGACGACCGGGTGCAGGACGCGGTGGCCCGCAACAGCGCGGTGAAGGCGGCGGTCAAGGCGCTCTGGCCGGCCGTCGACCCGGCGAAGCTCGTGCTGCGCCTGCTGTCCGACGCGGACTTCCTCGCCGCGCACGCGGACGGGATCCTCGACGACGACGAGCAGAAGGCGCTGCTGTGGGCGAAGCCCGCCCGGAGCGTGAAGTCGGCGAAGTGGTCGCCTGCGGACGCGGTCCTCGTCGACGAGGCGGCCGACCTCGTCCGGCGCACGCACTCGCTCGGGCATGTGGTGCTCGACGAGGCGCAGGACCTGTCGCCGATGCAGTACCGGGCGGTCGGGCGCCGCTGCACCACCGGCTCGGCCACCGTGCTCGGCGACCTGGCGCAGGGCACCACCCCCTGGGCCACACGGAGTTGGGACGACGCCCTGCGGCACCTCGGCAAGGACGACGCGATCGTCGAGGAGCTGACGGCGGGCTTCCGTGTGCCGCGCGAGGTGATCGCCTACGCCTCCCGTCTGCTCCCGTCGATCGCACCTGGGCTGGCCCAGGTCGATTCGGTGCGCGAGACACCGGGTTCGCTGGTGGTACGCCGGGTGGAGAGCGGTCCCGGCGACGGACCGGACGGCCTTCTCGACGCGGCCGTGGTCGACGCCTGCGTCGAGTCCCTGGCCCACGAGGGGTCGATCGGCCTGATCGCCGCGGACGCCCGGATCCCCGCGCTCGCCGATGCGCTGGCGGCCGCGGGACTCGGCTTTCTGGCGCCCGGCGAGGAGACGACCCCCGACACCCGCCTCACCCTCGTCCCGGCGTCCCTCGCGAAGGGCCTGGAGTACGACTACGTGGTCCTCGACGAGCCGGCGGCCGTCGTGGACGGCGAGCCGGACGAACGCACCGGCCTGCGCAGGCTGTACGTGGCCCTGACCCGCGCGGTGTCGGGTCTGACGGTGCTCCACACGACGGAGCTTCCGGCCGCGCTGCGATGACACGGGCCCGGCCGCGCCCCGACGCGGGGCCGTCGGCCGGGCGGGGCCCGGCCGACGGCTAGCGGTGGGCCGGGCCGACGGCGTGGAACTCGACGCCGACGCGGCACGGCACCGGCGACCGGGCGCCGTCGCCGGGAATCCGGTGACCGGCGTGCGCGCCGAGGAGGGCCCGCGCGTGCTCGGGGTCGAGGGCGAACTCGATCCGGTCGCACTCCTCGGGCCGGTCCGCCGGCCCGACGACGAGATGGAACGCCAGACTCCCGTCGGCTCCCCGGTGCGTGGTGACCAGGGCGTCGACGACGCCGGAGATCTCGTGCGGGGCCGGGGTGTGGGCCACGGTGTCGTACTGCACCTTCATGACGTACCTCCAGTGATCGTGACGGTTGCTGCGCGGACGTGCGGTCGCGGCGGCGCCGCACGCGGTTTCACGGCGGTGGCACGGCGGCGATGCGGCGTACCGCCTCCTCCAGGACCTCGGGAGGCTGGGTGAAGGCGATACGGAGGAACCCTTCGAGGCGTCCGTGACGTGCACCGGGCGCCGACGGCACACCACGCACCGGCGGATGCACCTCGCGCAGGCCGGGTACATCGCCCACGTCACGGACGCCGGCCCCGAAGCGGGTGCCCGGCGCGAGCCGCACCCCCTGCCGCTCGGCACGGGCGGCGTACGCCTCCGCCGACCGGCCGCCCGTGCGCACCCAGAGCGCCGGACCGCCCTCCGGCACCCGGAAGCTCCACGCGGGCATCCGGCGCCGCAGCGCGGCCACGAGCACGTCCCGTCCCTCCCGCGTCCGGGCCCGCTGACGGGCGAACGCGCACTCGTCCGCTCCCGGGGCCCCCTCGCCGCACAACAGCCGCCGCACCACCAGCTGACCGGGCACACCCGGCACGGGCTCGCCCCCGGCCCGGCGCGCGGCCAGCCGCCGCACCAGCGGAGGCGTCCCGCGGACCCACCCGATCCGCAGCCCCGCCCACAGCGCCCCGTCGGCGGACCCGACGCCGACGACGGTGCCGCCGGGG
The DNA here is from genome assembly GCF_053593975.1 of Streptomyces sp. NPDC002004. NCBI lineage: Bacteria > Bacillati > Actinomycetota > Actinomycetes > Kitasatosporales > Streptomycetaceae > Streptomyces > Streptomyces sp. NPDC002004. Next base: position 156,787 of record NZ_JBSFDP010000003.1, on the reverse strand, counting down.
TCGTGCATGGCGAGCGGCGCCGGGGGGCGGGCGCCCGTGGGCGCGGGACCCGGCCCGGCCGACGTCTCGTCGACGACCAGCGTCACCCCCGTGGCCGCCGCCAGGGCGACCAGGGCGCGGCGCTGGTCCTCCGGCATCAGCAGACCGGTCGGCTGCTGGAAGTCGGGTGCCACGCAGGCGAGCCGGGGGGCGGCCACACGCAACGAGCGCGCCCAGACCGCGAGATCCCACCCGTGGTCGAGCATCCCGGCCGGCACCACCTCGGCCCCGGCGGCGCGCACCGCCCGCACCGGGCGCGGGTCCCCCGGCCACTCGACCACCACCCGGTCGCCCGCCGCGCACAACTCCCGCGCCAGCAGCGCGTAGGCGTCGCCCGCGCCGGCCGTGACGAGGATCTGCTCGGGCTCCGTCGGCACACCGCGCCGGGCGTACCGCTCGGCCACCGCGGCCCGCAGCTCCCACACCCCTGCGGGGCTGCACTCCCGGGTACGCCGTCCGTGCTCCGCCAGCTCCGCGCCGGCCGCGCGGACCGCCCGCGAGAACCACGGCTCGGGTGGGGGCGAAGCGGGCGACACCAGATCGATGACATCCACGCCCCCGGCCTCCGCACTCCCGGTGGGCCGGGGTGCGGCGGCCGTCCTCCGGGACGACGGCCCCGGCCGTGGCGGAGGTGCCGCCTCCCGGGGTGCGGCCGGTGCCTCCCCCTGACGCGACGGCGCACCCTCCCGTGGCCGCGACCGGGCCACCGCACCGTGCCTTCCCCTCACTCCCCCGTCCCTCCACCCGTCCGGCGCCCCTGAATCACGCGCCTTCGAACACAGCTCCTGCCCGCCGGCCGTCGTCGGCTCGCGCCGGGGCCCTCAGACCCCCACCGACGCCACCCGCCCCTTTCCGGCCGGGCCCGGCAGATCGGTGCGCCCGCTCTCCAGGTCGTCGGCGAGCATGTTCCAGATCCCGGCGTACGCATGGGCGAGCTGGGCCAGCGACTCCTTGCAGTGCGCCGGGACCGTGGCGGCGATACGCCCTCGGTCGCGGGCGACGAGGGCGCAGGCGTCGAGCAACCGCAGCACGCTGCGGCCGGACTCGCTGAACCGCAGCGACGGATCGCGGCGCAACGCGTCGAAGATGCGCAGGAGTTCGTCGGGCGGCGGCACGACCCGCCGGGACCGGGGCCCGGGCGGGGTCATCCGCCGCTCGGCCAGCGGAACGGGCACGTCGGCCGAGGGCTGCGGCGCCGCACGGCCGCGCCTGGCCGGCACGGGACTCTCCCCGCGCAGGATCCGCGCCCGGACGTCGGCCACGGTGGCCGGCGCGAGGCCGGTCTTCGCCGCGATCTGCCGCAGCGAGGCACCGGGGTCGCTCCTGATGAGCTCTCCGGCCAGCTCCCGGCCCCGCGTGGCGTCGACGGGGCGGGCCCGGCCGTCGCGGCCGATCCGCCGCGCCCCGCGCTCCGCGGCGGCGCCGCTGCGCAGTTGGGCGACCTTCTTCGCGGAGAGCCCGGTCAGCGCCGCGACCGCGCGGTCCGACCACAGCGGATGGGAGGCGAAGATGCTCCGTGCGGCGGCGATGCGGTCGTCGGCCGGGACAGGGCGCTCCTGCGCCTCCGGCCGGTCCGCGCTCTCCGCGATGACCCGCCCCTCCGGGCCTTCGGCCCGGCCCTCCCGGGATCCGTACCGGCCGTCCGCGGTGCCGTACCGCTCCTCCGAGGCCCGGTACCGGTCCGTCGAGCCCGCGTCCCGCTCCCCCACGGCCGCGTACCGGCCGCCTTCGCCCTGCCGGTCGCGTCCGACGCGCCGCCGGGGCGGTCCCGACTGTCCTTGTTCTCCGTGCCGTTGCCTCTGCTCCTGCTGCGGTTGTCGCCGCTCTTCCTGCTGTCCGTGATGTCGTATGTCTCGGTCCACAACAGCTCCCCCCTGGGAAGTCCCCCTGAGTGCACACCGGGTCATGGCCGTGCGTGACGGCTCACTGCCAGCCCAGGTCGTCCTCGGTGCTCGCCTGCGCGGCGGGGGCGATGGAGATGTGGGCGGTGGAGGAGGTCGCGGCGGACGCGGCGGTGGCGCCGGCCCCGGTGGTCATGGCGAACGCTCCGGCCACGAGAACACCGCGAATGAAGCCGCGGGACATCTTGCGGGAGATCTTGCGCGACATTGCTTCTGCCTTTCCGTCGGCGGTCCTGTCGTGCGCTGACGGACAGAAGTCTTGCTCCAGCCCGAGGTGCGGGAACAGAGGTTTCGGGTGGGTCAAACCGGCCCTGGCCTACTGTGTCCAACGCGTCCGGTGCCGGGCATGCAACCCATGACTGACCGACGAAGAAGTCAAGAGGGCCTGAAACACGCGTTGGAACAATTCATTCCGTGTTCCGCCGACTGGACTCGGAGAGCAGCAGGGGCACCTCGGCTCGCCTGAACTCCCAGGCGTACAACCAGGGATGCGCTGTACAGGAGCGCCACCACAGGGTCTCGGCGGCCGCCTCGGCGGCTTCGAGAGAAGAAGCCCGCAGATACATCCCGATAACCGGAGCCGGACCGGCTTCCGTGTGCACGCTCACATGCTCGAAACCGTCGACACCGGCCCCGCAACCGGCAATGGCGGCGACGGTCGGGCGGCCCGGCAGGATATCCCCACGTGGATGGGACGCCAGATGTACATGGACGAGATACATGCCTACCTCGGGTCTGCGCAGGCGCATTCACAAGGAGTGCGCCTTACGGCTGTGGAGAACGCCACTTCAGAACGCCCTATTCCGGACACCTGCTTGCCGATAACAGCCCGGCAACGTACCGTCACATCACCCTCGCACGCTGTTCATCGGCCGTATTGGTCCGACAGTCTTTTTCTGGACACCACACCGGAGCCGCCGAACCGATGCTTGATCTCCTGGGACTTGATGCCGTCGCGGAGTCCGTCTACAGAGCACTGCTCGCGCATCCCCAGGGCGGGGTCGCCGATCTGTGTGCGCTGCTGGACCTGCCGGAGCAGGACGTACGAGGGGCCCTCGACCGGCTGAGCTCCATGGCGTTGGTACGCGCCTCGACCGAGAACCCCGGCCAGCTGCACGCGGTCAGTCCGCAGGTCGGCATGGAACTCCTGCTGGCCCAGCAGCAGGCCCGGCTCGCCGTACAACAGCAGCGCCTGGAGGCCAGTCGCGCGGCCGCCGCACAACTGATTCTCGAATTCGACGGCCACCGACGGCCCGGCCCGTCCGCTTCCGGTGTGCAGTATCTCGAGGGGCTCGACGCCATACGCGACCATCTCTCCGCTCTGCACAATCGGGTCACCGAGGAACTCCTGACCTTCGCTCCCGGCGGGCCGCAAACGCCCGCGAATATGCGGGCCTCACGTCCGCTGAACGAGCAACTCCTGGAGCGCGGTGTGCAGATGCGCACGGTGTATCTGGAGTCGATCCGCAGTTCCCCGGAGACCATGGAATACGCGCACTGGCTCACCGAACAGGGCTGCCAGGTGCGGACGGCCCCCTCCCTGCCCAACCGGATGATCATTTACGACCGGAAAGCGGCGATACTCGCCGCGGACACCGACAACACCGCGGCGGGCGCCGTCCAGGTGACCTCCCAGGGGATGATCGCCTCCCTGCACGCCCTGTTCGAGAGTGTGTGGCAGTCGGCCGACCCGCTGGAGGCCCGTGTACAGCAGCCGGATCCCGGCGCGCTCACGCGTCAGCAGTCTGAGGCGCTGAAGCTGCTGGCGCAAGGCTGCACGGACGAGACCATCGCCAAGCGGCTCGGGGTGTCGCCCCGCACCGCCCGGCGGATCGCACACGGCCTGATGACCTACCTGGACGCCCGCAGCCGCTTCCAGGCCGGGGTGCTCGCCGTGCAGAAGGGATATCTGCCGGCGACCTCCGAGTAGCCGGCGCGCCGCCCGCCGGCCCGTACCGCACCGGGCCGTCAGGCCGGCACCGCCGCGCCCGCCGCCGCCGGTTCGGGGAAGCCGAGCAGGTCCAGCGCCTCTTCGGCCGTCTCGGCGGCCTGCACCAGCCGTCGCTCCTTGGCGCTGAGGAAGCCCTCGGCGACCAGGTGGTCGAGCATGGCGAGCATGGGGGTGAAGAAACCGCCGTGGTTGACCACGACGATCGGCTTCTCCATCAGCGACAGCTGGTTCCAGGTCGCCACCTCCATCAGCTCGTCCAGGGTGCCGATGCCGCCGGGCAGCACCGCGAAGCCCGCCGACAGCCGGTACATGAGCGCCTTGCGCTCGTGCATGGAGCGGACCACGAAGACCGCCCCGCGCGCGTTGTCGGCGCGCTCCCGCTCGTGCAGGCTGCGCGGGATCACACCGGTGACGGCCCCGCCGCCGTCCAGCACCCCGTCGGCGACCGCCCCCATGACCCCGACCCCGCCCGCGCCGTACACCAGGTCGAGCCCGCGGCGGGCCACCGACCGGCCGAACCGCCGGGCGAAGTCGATGTGATCGTCCCGTACGCCCGGCCGGGCACCGCAGAACACCGCGATGCGCCGACTCTTGTCGATCTTCGTCTGCATGGCTTTCCGCTCCTTGGAGTCATTCCTGGCGAGCCGGCTGCCCGCTCAGGCCGGTGATGCGCAATGCGGTACGGAACAGGACCCGCGCCCCCGCGACCAGGTCCTCCGGCGCCGTGTCCTCCTCCGGGACATGGCTGATGCCGCCGAGGCTCGGCACGAAGATCATCCCGATGGGCGCGATGTCGGCCACCATCTGCGCGTCGTGCCCGGCGCCGCTCGGCAAGGTCTCGTGCGCCAGGCCGAGTTCGTCGGCGCTGCACTCGATGGCCGCGCGCAGCACGGAGTCCGTGGAGACCGGGTCGGAGCGGGTCTCGGCGACCACCTCGATCTCGGTGCCGGTGGATTCGGCGACGGCGCGCAGCGCCCGGCGCAGCGCCTCCTCGGCCGCGGCGGCCCGCCAGACGTCCGTGTCCCGCAGGTCCACGGTGAGCCGCACCGAACCGGCGATGGTGTTCGGGGTGTTGGGATGGGCGTCGAGCCGGCCCACCGTGGCGACCCGGCACAGGCCGCGGTCCCGCGAGATGTGCTCCGCCGCCAGCACCACCCGGGCGGCGGCCGCGAGCGCGTCGCGGCGCCCCTCCATCGGACTGGTGCCGGAGTGCCCGGCCGCGCCGCGCACCTCGACGGTGAGCACGGTCCGGCCGGTGATCGCGTCGACGACGCCGATCCGGTTGCCGCTGCGCTCCAGCACCGGCCCCTGCTCCACGTGCAGTTCGAGGTAGGCGGCCACCGAACCGTGCGGCCAGCCGGCGCTGCCGAGCGCGTCCAGGTCGCCGCCCGCGAGGCGCAGGGCCTCGCGCAGCGGGCGTCCGTCGTGGTCGCGCGGCTCCCGGGGCAGCCCCGCGAGCCGTCCGGCGATCGCCATCGACCCCCAGAAGGGCTGGGGGAAGAGCGCGCCCTCCTCGTTGGCGAAGGCCACCACGACCGGCTCGTACGGGGAGTCCACGCCGCGTTCCTCGAAGGTCTGGAGCACTTCGAGGGCGGCGAGCACACCGTAGGCGCCGTCCAGCCGGCCGCCGTTGACGACGGTGTCCAGGTGCGAGCCCATCATCAGGGCCTGCCGGTCGCGGGGCCGGGCGGCGCCGGCCCGGACGATCACGTTCCCGGCGGCGTCGACCGTGGGGACCAGGCCGGCGGCCCGCGCCTCGTCCATCAGATAGCCGCGGGCCTCCCGGTCGGCGGCACCGAACCCCTCCCGGGTGATACCGCCGGTCCGCTCGTCCAGGCCGATCCGGCCCAGTTCGGCGATCCGCCGCAGCAGCCGGTCGGCGTCGATGTCCAGGCTCAGCCGTCCGCCGGCGCCCTGCACCAGGGTGTCGCTCATTCCCATGTCCTCCCGCTCCGGTCGAAGGTCCGCGAGGCCCACCACGTCCGCGAGGCCGCTCACAGGTGCCGCTCCCACCACTCCAGGACCGCCGCGAAGCGCGCCAGGCGGTGGCTCGGCAGCCCGCTGCGGGACATGTCGTGGCACTCGCCCGGGAACATCAGCAGCTCGACCGGCACACCGCGCAGCTTCAGCTCCGTGAACAGGCGCTGCGCCTGCTCCGGCGGGCAGTGCCGGTCCTCCTCGGACTGGATGATCATCATCGGGGTGGCCATCCGGTCCACGTACGTCAGCGGGCTCTGCTCGGCCCAGCGGTCCCGGTCGGCGCCGTACAGGGCGATCGCGAGGTCCACGCCGTCGTCGCTGGTGGCGGCGTAGCTGTCGACGGCGTACAGACCGCGCTCGCCGATCAGGGCGCGGAAGCGGTCGCCGTGGTGCGCGTTGAACCAGGCCGCCATGTAGCCGCCGAAGGAGCCGCCCATCACGCCGACCCGGCCGCCGTCCAGGTCGGGGGCCTCCAGGGCCTTGTCGAGGATGGCGAGCAGGTCGACGGCGGACTTCTTCGGCAGGTCGTCGCGGACGTACGCGCCGTGGGCCTGCCCGTAGCCGGAGCAGCCGCGCGGGTTGCCGAGGACGACCGCGTACCCGGCGCTCGCGTACACCTGGGCCTCGTCGAAGGCGGCCGGCCCGTTGAGGGTGTAGCCCCACTGCGTGTACGGGCCGCCCTTGACCTGGAAGATCACCGGATGCGGGCCCGGTCCCTGCGGCCGGACGACCCAGGCGTGCAGGGGGTATCCGTCGGGGGCGTGGGCGGTGAACTCCTCCATCGGCAGGAGCCCGCCGCGTGCGGCGAGTTCCGCGCCGTACGGCGTGAGGACGCGCTCGGTGCCGTCGCGCAGCACCAGCAGGTCGCCCGCGCTGCGGTCGCTGGCGACGACGGCCGCGACGGTCGGGCCGTCCGGGGTCTCGGCGACCGCGAAGCCGCCCACCTGGCGGCGGCCGGTGAGGACGGGCGTCGGCTCACCGCCGTCGTACGGCACGAGGACGAGGTTGACCTCGCCGCGGTGGTCGCTCGCGAAGTACACGCCGTCGGCGGCGGGCCAGATCATCTGGCTGGCGAAGCTGAGGTGGTGCGCGTCCCCGGTGAGGCGGCGCGGGGCGACCGGCCCGTCGGCCGGGGAGCCGGGCTCCACGGGGACCGACCAGAGGCCGTAACTGGCCGTGGCGCACGAGTGGTTGTTCTTGTCGAGCTCGGCGCCGCAGAACGCGACCGAGCCGCCGTCGGCGGTGAAGCGCGGGGTGAACAGGTACATCCCGCCGTGCGTGAGCGGCCGCAGCCCGGTTCCGTCGGGGGCGACGGCCCAGATGTCGACGCGGGAGTCGTCGCCGCGCTCCTCGTGCCGGGCCACCGCGAACGCCAGCAGACCGCTGTCCGGGCGCCAGGTCAGGTCGCCGTGGTCGTAGTCGCCGTCGGTGAGCTGGAGCGCCGGGGCCTCGGCGTCGAACGGGTCGGTGACGAAGACCTGGCGGGGCCGGTCGAAGGTGTAGCCGAAGCCGTCCAGCTGGTGCACGAGCGTGGTGATGCGGCGCGGCGCCTCCTGCTCGGGCGGCCCCTGGTAGCGGCCCGGCGCGGGCACCCGGCTGGTGTAGGCGATCCGGGCCGAGTCCGGGCTCCACACCGGCTGCCCGGCTCCCATCGGGTGGTCGGTGACGGGGTAGGCCTCGCCGCCGCCGTCCATCGGCAGCAGATGGATCTGCGCGCGGCCGTGTGCGCCGGGCCGCAGGAAGGCGAGGAAGCGTCCGTCGGGCGAGAACGCGGGCGCGCCGTCGTACGGGCCCTGGGTGATGCGGCGCGGCGGGGTCGCCCCGGTGGTGTCCGCGATCAGCAGCTCGGTGGTGTAGTCGTCGCCCGGCATGTCGGCGCGGGTGACCTCCACGACGGCGTGCCGGCCGTCCGGCGACAGGGTGGGGCGCCCGAGGACGGGGAGCAGATCGATGTCGGTGGGAAGCATGTCGTGGCCTCACAGAGTCACAGGAAGCGGAAAGCCGGGAAATCGTGGTCGCGCGGGGTCCCGGTGCCGGTCACCCGGCCGGGCTCGGCGCGCGTCGTGGGGCAGGGCCCGCGGGGTCGGGCTCGGCGCCGGTGTCAGAGCAGGGCGAAGCGCGCCGCGGGATCGAGGAACAGGCCGTCGCCGGGCCGGACGTCGAAGGCGTCGTGGAACGCCCCGACGTGTCCGAGCACCCCGTTGCACCGGAATTCGGCGGGCGCGTGCCGGTCGGACGCGAGCCGCTCCGCCATCCGGGCCGGGGTGGTCTTCGCGCGCCACATGGTCGCCCAGTGCACGAAGAACCGCCGGGTCCGCGCCGGGTCCGCCGCGCCCGTACGGGCGGCGAACGCCGCGTGCGCGACGGTGACTCCGGCGATGTCGGCCATGTTCTCGCCGACCGTGCGGGCCCCGCTCACGCGCCGGCCGGGGCAGCCCTCGGGTTCGTAGCCGTCGTACTGCGTGACGAGCAGCCGCGTACGCCGGGTGAACTCGGCGCGGTCCTCCGGCGCCCACCAGTCCCGCAGCCGGCCGCGGCCGTCATAGCGGGAACCGCGGCTGTCGAAGGCGTGCGCCATCTCGTGGCCGACGATCGCACCCAGCACCGCGAAGTTCCGCGCGGGGTCGCCCGCGGGGTCGAAGACGGGGGGCTGGAGCAGTCCGGCGGGGATGACGACCTGGTTGAGTCCGTGCCGGTAGTACGCGGTGACCTGGTGGGGGTGGATCTTCCACTCGGAGCGGTCGACGGGCGTGCCGAGGCGGGCGAGTTCGCGCGCTGTGTGCCGGGCCCGGCCGCGCTTGACGTTGCCGAGCAGGTCGGCCGGGTCGACGCGCAGGTCCTCGTCCCCGCCCGTCGGGTCCGCGGGGTGGCCGATCTCGAAGACCATGTCGTCGAGCTTGCGCAGCGCCGCGTCCCGGGTGCTCGGCGCCATCCAGTCGGCCCGTTCCAGGCGTTCCCGGTAGGCCGCCACGAGCGCGTCGACCAGTTCGCGGGCCGCCTCGACGGTGCCGGGGGCCAGGTGCCCGGCGAGATAGCGCTCGGCGACGGCGTCGCCGAGGAAGGTCTCGACGAAGGAGATCACCCGCATCCGGCGGGGCCGCGGTTCGGTGAAGCCATTGAGGGTCCGCCCGTAGAAGGCGAAGTTGTCCGCGAAGACGCGACGCGGCCCGAACGGCACCATCTCGTGGACGTACCGCCAGGACAGCCAGAGCTTCAGCTCGTCCAGGCCGAGGCGCTGCCACCAGTCGTCGAGCGCCTCGGCGAAGTCCGCCTGGCGCAGCCGCACGGCCGCCCCGTCCGGTACGTCGCCCAGGCCGCGCAGCCACGCCGCCCACGGGAACCCGCCGTCCCGCGCGGCGAGTTCGGCCACCGTGCAGGCCAGTGCCCGGACCGGGGTCCGTGTCCCGGGCCGCGGGACGGCGTGCCGGCCGGCCAGCCCGGTCTCCAGGCGGAGCACGTCCCCGGCGGCCCGGTCCGCGCCCGGCAGTCCGGCGTGGGTGAGCATCGTGCGGATGTGCCCGGTGTACTGCGCCAGCAGCTCCTCGCCGCCCTCGCGCCGGTAGAACGCGGCGGAGGGCAGTCCGAGTCCTGCCTGGGACAGGGTGAGGACGTACCCGTCGGCGCGGGCGGTGTCGACGGCGACGGAGACGTCCATCGCGCCGCCGACGCCCTGCGCCTGGAGCCGGCCCATGACCCGGGCCAGCGCCTCGCGGTCGGGAGCCGAGTGGACGGCGGCCAGATCGGCGGCGAAGGCCCCTGCGGCGCCCCGCCGTTCGATCCGGTCCTCGTCCATGAAGCTCGCGTACAGATCCGCGATCCGGCGGCTGGTGGCGCTCTCGTCGGGCCGCTGGGCGGCCCGGTGGACGACCTGCTCGACGTCGTCCTGCACCTTGTCCGCGAGGAGCGTCAGAGTGGTGGCCTCGGCCCCGTGGGCCGGCAGGACGTGGGCGTGCGTCCAGCGTCCGTTCACATGACGGTAGAAGTCGTCCTGCGGCCTGACGGAGAGGTCGAGTTCCACATCGTCCGGCAGGTCCGTCCGCACGACCGCCGGGTCCGGGGCCAGGGTCATCGCAGGGCCTCGCTCAGCTGTCCGGAGGGCGCGTCGGCACCGGAGTTCTTCAGCACGCCGTTCGCGAAGACGGCCAGCGCGGCCAGGGCGAAGACGCCGGCGGCGAGGAAGCCGTAGCGGGGTGTGGTGAAGCTCAGGATCGCGCCGCCCACCAGGTAGCCGACGGCCGGGCCGGTGTTGGAGACGGCCCCGAGTGCGGCGAAGGCACGGCCGCGGTGGGTGTCGGGCACCCGCACGTTGAGCAGGATGTGCGTGACGGTGGCCTGGGCGCCGTTGCCGATGCCGCCGAGGACGTAGAAGGGCAGGATCCACCAGACGCCCGGGGCGAGTCCGGTGCCGAGGATGGCCACGCCGATGCACAGGAACGTGCCGACGAGGATGGCCTCGTGGCTGACCCGCTTCAGCCGGCGCACCAGCATCCCGCCGGGGATCAGACCGAGCATCCACGCGGACATGATCAGGCCGTACGTCTCCTCGGACGCGCCGAACGTCTCGCGGACGTAGAACACGATCAGGACGTTGATGATGCTGGCCGCCGCCATGACCGCACCGCTGAGGACGAGCACGGCGGTGAGGAACCGGTCGGAGCCGACCTTGTAGGGGGTGCCGGCGGGCTCGCCGTCGCCCTTGGCCGGGGCGCCGTCGCCGCGGCCCTTGTGCAGCCGGGTGCGGATGAGCAGGCCGCCCGCGACGACGGCGGCGAAGCTGAGGGCGTCGATCAGCAGCGGCACGGTCACGCCGAAGCGGCCGATGAGGAAGCCCGCGATACCGGGTGCGGCGACCATGCCGGCCATCGCCCAGGTCTGGGAGATCGACGACGCCCGCGGCACGTTGTCCTTGCCGACGATCGCGCTCGGCAGCGCCCCGAACACCGGGTGCGTGAAGGCGAGTCCGGCGGAGAGCAGCACGGACAGGCCGATGAGGACGGCGGGCGAGGTCCAGATCGTCATGGCCACGCAGATCAGTGCCTGCAGCGCGCCGACGGTGACGATCAGGGTCCGGCTGTCGAAGCGGTCCGCGACCCTGCCGGTGAGCGGGGACAGCAGGACCGGCGGGACGGTCGCGGCCAGCAGCAGCGCCATGACCGCGTACGAACCGGCGCCCTGCGCCTGGAGCTGGAGCGCGATGGCGGTCTCGGCGGCGATGTCACCTGCGAAGGACAGGCCGCGCATGCCGGCGAGGAAGTAGACGTCGCGCCAGGCGGCGCGGGACGGGGGCGGGGTTTCGGCGGCGGTGATCGGGGGTGTGGTGTCGGTGGCCATCTCGTGGCTCACTTCCTCTTCTCGTCGGCGGGCGGGACGGCGGTCCCGTCCGCGGGCGGTACGGCGCTCTCGTGGGCGGTGCGTACGGCGATGGGGGCAGCGCCGGCCGGGGCGACGTCGAGGACGCCGAGGCGGGCGAGGCCACGGGCGGCGCTCAGGGAGCGGGCCTCGGGGACCCCCGGGAAGAACGTGCCGGCGGTGACGGTCCGGTCGGTGCCGAGGGCGCGCAGGGCGTCGGCGACCGCGTCCGGCACGGCCAGCCGGTGCCCGCCCACCTGGAGCCCGGTCCTGCCGCCGTCGCTGGACCCGATCTCGACGGGGGCCGTGCCGCGGCGCAGCAGCGAGCCGGGGCCGAGGCCGTCGACGGAGGCGAGGCGCGCGAATTCCCTGCTCCGGCCGGCTCCGCCGCGGGCACGGCCCGCCGCGACCAGCCGCTTGGCCTCGGTGGCGACGTCCAGCCGGGCGAGCCGGTCGCGCAGCAGCTCCAGGCGGTCGGCGAGGGCGGCGACGGCTGTTGCGTCGTCCCCGTCCGCCAGGTGGGGAACACCGTGGAAGCCGTCCTCCTCGACGAGGGCGGCCACGGTGTCCCCGAGCAGATGGCGCCACCGGCGCGGCTCGACCCCGACGGACAGGTGCAGCGAAAGCTCGCTCTTCGCCGCGGCCGCGTGCGGGGTGCCGTGCGGTACGTACAGCACGTCGCCCGGCTCCAGCGTCACCTCGATGACGGGGTCACCCAGTTCCTCGGGCGTGTAGGAGCCCTCGTCGCCCGGGCGGTGCTCGGGGGTCGCCCACACCCGCCAGGTCTTGGTGCCGTCGACCTGGACGACGTAGACGTCGATGGAGTCGCGGTGCGGGGCGAAGCCGTCGTTGCGGGCCGGGGTGACGAAGAGGACCACCTCGGCCTCGCAGGCGAGCGCGTCGGTGAAGGGCTCCATCAGGCGGCGGGCCGACGGCAGGACGTGGTTGAGCGAGTTCCAGGTGACGGTGCCGCCGGAGCGGAACAGTTCGTACACCTTCTCGGCGTTGACGGCCTCGGCGAGGGCCGAGCCGCGCGCGACCGTGCGCGTGTAGGCGCCGGAGGGCACGCCTTTGCCGCCCTTGGTGACCCGCAGATAGGACGGCGGGGTCGTTTCCAGGGCGAGGATGTCGTCGAGCGTGCGCACCGAGGGCAGGCCGTCGAGACGGCCCGCGAGCGCTCCCTTGCGCAGCAGCGGCTTCGTGTTGAAGTGCTCGGTGAAGAAAACGTCGGTGTCCCCGACGAAGTCCTCGAAGGAGTAGGTGTCCACCGTCTGTTCCGCCTTCTCTTCCGCGGTGTCGTCGCGGGGTCGTCGCGGTGTCGTCCGCGTGCTGTTGCCTCGTGCCGGCGATCGGGGCGGGATGCCGCCGGACATCCGGCGAACCCGCCGCGGCCAGGGGGCCGCGGCGGTTCGCAACGGGTACCGGCAGCCCGTCAGCCGGCCGCGACCAGCTCGAACACACCCAGCCGGGTGAGTCCCTGAGCGGCCTTGGTCGAGCGGAGCTCGTCCACACCGGGGAACACGTGGGACGCCGCGATCGACGCGTCCGGGCCGAGCGCGGCCAGGGTTTCGGCGATCGGTGTGGGTACCGCGATCTTGTGACCGTTGACGGTCATCTGGGTGCGGCCGCCGTCGTCATCACCGAACGTCAGCGGCGCCCTGCCGAGCCGCAGCCGCGCCTCGGGGCCGATGTCGTCCAGGTCGGCGACGCTCTGGAAGGTGGTGCCCGACGAGCTGCCCTCCAGGCGCCGGCCCAGGTCGGCGAGCCGGTCGAGCTCGGTGGCCGAGTCCACCGACTCCAGGCGGGCGGTCAGTTCGCGGATCTTCTCCTTGAAGGCAGCCCCCACCTCGACGTCGCGTGCCTCGCCGATGTGCGGGTACTCGGTGAACACCTCGTCGGCGACCAGCTCTTCGACGGTCTCCCGCAGCAGGTCCCGCCACATGCGCGGCCGCATCATGATGGACAGGTGCAGCGAGGCCTTGCCCTCGGCGACGGCCGCGTGCGGCGTGCCGTAGGGCAGGTAGAGCACGTCACCGGGCTGCAGGGACACCTCGATCTCCGGCTCCCCGAGGCCCTCCAGGGTGTACTGCGCGTTGTCTCCCAGACGCGCGGCCGGCGGGTTCCACAGCTTCCAGTGCTTGGTGCCCTCGAGCTGGACGATGAACAGGTCGACCGGGTCGTGGTGGGGCGGGTAGCCCTTCTTCCCGGTGGGCGTGAGGAAGGCGACCGAGTCGGTCCGCACCGCCATCCTGTCGCTGATGATCCGCGTGAAGTCACGCAGTTCGGGGACGATCTGGTTGAGCGAGCACCAGGTGACCGTGGCGCCGGCCCGGAACAGCTCGTAGATCTTCCCGGGGTCGACCACATCGGTGATGGTCTGGCCCTGGACGACGACGTTGCGGGTGTAGCCCTGCTCGGGCACACCGTTGCCCTTGAGGTTGACCTTGATGTACGGCGGCCGGACGACCTCGAGGTTGACCAGCTGGTCCAGCTTGCGCAGCGAGAGTATGTCGCGCGGGTCCCCCGGCACGGCGTTCTTCCGCAGCATGGGCTTCTTGTTGAAGTACTCGGCGAAGAAGACGTCTTCGTCCCCCACCAGGTCCGCGAATGCGTAGTCCGCCATGCCTGCCTCTCAGTGAATTCGATTGCGTATGGGGCGTGGGAAGCCGGGGTGGCCTGCGGCCCCGTGGCGGCGAGGGGCGGCGCACAGGGCGCCGCCCTTCACCACAGGGCTACTGCAAGAACAATTACTGGATGTTCTTGTAGTAGGAGGTGGCGAGCAGCTCCTCGGCCGTCTCGATGAACTCGATGTCGTCGAACTCGACGTTCTCCATCGCGATTCACTTCCCTTCATCTTTTCCCCGGGGCGTTCCCGGCGACTGATGAAATCTTCACCCGGAGCCGGTATTCGGGTCAACGAGTTCAACTGCGTCGCGGGACGCAGATGAACACGAAACTTTCCGTGGAACAGGGGGCCGGAAAGGGAAAAGAAAAAGCCCGGGCGTCATCGCACGATGACACCCGGGCTGTGCAGGGGTGAAAATGCCTACGCGGTCAGATCCTGCGCGTAGTTGGCGAGCGAGCGGTTGTACCGCGGCAGGTGCTTGGCGAGCGCGACGAGCGCGTACGACAGGGCTTCCCGCTCCCGTCCGGTGTCCGCGAGGGCGAGGGCGAGGAAGCCGGCGACGGCGTCGTCGAGGTTGTCGGAGCCGGCCTTGCGCTCGGCCTCCAGCAGGGCGACGCTCTCGTCGACGCGGCCGACGTTCCGCAGCGAGCTGGCCATCTGGATGACCGCGCGGCGGCGGCGCTCGCCGGTGAGACCGGCGTCGATCGCCTGTCGGTAGAGGGGCACGGCCCTGTCGGAGTGGCCGGTGGAGTCGAAGGCGCAGGCGCGCTCGAAGGAAGCTCTCGGATCGTCCGCGGGAAGCTCCGCAGCGAGTTCGTCGATCCTCGCGCGGAAGTCGTCCTCCTCGTGGTCGTCGATGCGGGCCCACAGGGAGGCGATGCGGTCTTCCCAGGACGTCTCTGATGCCGTCACGGCGAAACCTTCCAGCTCTGCGCGCTCTGCGAACTGCGCGCTCAGCACTCTTTTTGCGATGTGATGGGTACGGTGCGGCGGCGAGGGGCGGCGCACGAGGCGCCGCCCTTCACCACTGCGCTACCTCAAGAACAATTACTGGATGTTCTTGTAGTAGGAGGTGGCGAGCAGCTCCTCGGCCGTCTCGATGAACTCGATGTCGTCGAACTCGACGTTCTCCATCGCGATTCACTTCCTTTCGCCTTTTCCCCGGGCCGTTCCCGGCGACTGATGAAATCTTCGCCGGGAGCCGGTATTCGGGTCAACGAGTTCAACTGCGCCATGGGACGCAGATGAACAGGGCCGAGGATTCCTTCTTCGTTCACGGGCGTCACCAGGGCATGGAGACGAGCAGCGAGTCCACGAGACCGGGGAACCGGGCGTCGAGGTCGGCGCGGCGCAGCTGGACGTAGCGGTTGCGCCCGACGGCCCGCGTCGAGGTGATCCCGGCCTCGCGCATGATCCGCATATGGTGCGACACAGTCGACTTGTGGAGGTGCCCGAGCCCGAGGGCCTCGGGCTTGCAACTGAACTGCTCGGCACCGGAGTACACCTTGAGCAGCCACAGCCGCACGGGGTCGCCGAGCGCGTGCAGCACCTTGACCAGCTCGATGTCGGCGACGTCGGGCTGCGGCAGCAACTCACCCTCCGTTGCTACCTCCTGCGGAGATGCGGACAACTCGCCTTCCACGTCCGCCCCTTTCGACGCAGCGGACAACTTGCTGTCCACGGCCGCCTCTTGGGAGCGCGACGACAACTCGCCGCTCTCGTCGCCTGGTTGCGTTTGGGCTGTCAACTGCCCTTCTGCAGCGGTTCGTTGCGCATGCGACAGCAACTCGTCGTGCGACTCGCCTCCTTGCGGCCGGGGCGCCAACTCACCCTCCGTGCCGCTGCCTTGCCCTGCGCCCATGTCCGCACTCTTTCTCGCCACCAAACCGTTTGACAAGCATCCAACAACCCATATCGTTTGACTAGCATCAAACATTTCTGGTGCGCAGCCGGACACTGGGGGACCCGTGCGTCTACGTCTGTTACTGCTCGCTCTCGGCACCTTCGCCGTCGGAACCGACGGCATGGTGATGGCCGGCATCCTGCCGCTCATCGCCCGCGACCTGGGCATCTCGATCTCGGCGGCGGGCCAGACGGTGACCGTCTTCGCCCTGTCGTACGCCGTCCTGGCCCCGGTGCTCGCCACGGCCACGGCCCGCTGGCCGCGCCGCCGTACGCTGCTCACCGCGCTGACCGTGTTCACGGCCGCCAATGTGCTGACGGCCCTGGCCCCGTCGTTCGGGGCACTGCTCGCGACCCGGGTGCTGGCCGCGGCCGGCGCCGCGCTCTACACCCCGACGGCCAACGCCGTCGCCACCGCCCTCGTACCACCGGAGCGCCGCGGCAGGGCCCTCGCCACGGTGATGGGCGGCCTGACGGTCGCCACCGCACTCGGCGTACCGCTCGGCACCTGGCTGGGCCGCACCGACTGGCGGCTGACGATGTGGCTGGTGACGGGTCTCGGGGCGGCGGCCTTCACGGGGCTCGCGGCCCTGCTGCGGGGGCTTCCGGCGCCCACGACGGCCCTCTGCCTGCGCGACCGGCTGACACCGCTGGGCGACCGCCGGGTCCTGGGCGCCACGGCCACGACGTTCCTGTTCTTCCTGGCCTTCCAGACCGTGTTCATCTACTTCACGGTCGCCGCACGGCCCGCGACCGGCGGCGACCAGGACCGCCTCACGCTGCTTCTGCTGGCCTCCGGCGTCGCCTCCGTGGCCGGCAGCCAGCTCGGCGGCCGGTTCGTGGACCGCTGGGGGCCGCGAGCCGTGCTGCTGGCGGGCGGAGCCGGCTACGCGGTCGTCTCGGCCCTCGTCCCCTGGACCATGCAGTCCATGACGACCGCCCTGGTCTCGTCGGCGCTCAGCCCGCTCGCCGCCTGGTCGGTCGCCGTGGCCCTGCCGGCCCGTCTGGCCGCCGTCGACCCGCCCAGCGCCCCGCTGCTGATGTCCCTGAACAGCAGCGCCCTGTACCTCGGGGTGGCGGCGGCGGGAGCGACGGGCAGCGCGGCGATCGCGGTTCTGGGGGACCACCACTTCCCGTGGGCGGCGACGGGGCTGACGCTGGCTGCGCTCGTGGTGGCGGCGCTGACGACCCGGGAACCACGGGCCGACGCCCCCACCGCCATGGCCGGTCCGTCCTCCCGCAGCGCCCCGGAAACGGCCACGGCCCCCGGCGCGGGGCGCCGGGGGCCGTGACAGTCGCTCGTCCGTGCCGAGCGGCACCGGTTCAGCGGCTGTGCTTGAACTTGTTGCTGGTCGCCATGTAGACCGCGTGGGCGTTGGAACCCAGCCGGGGCCCGGTCAGGTACCGGTCCCGGTCACCCAACGACGTGTTGGACACCAGGTAGTTGCGCCCGTTGTGGTCCATGAACCAGGGGCCGCCGGAGGCTCCGCCGGTCATGGTGCAGCCCACCATGTACTCGGACGGGTACTGGCTCGGGTAGCTCGTCCCGAGCACGAACCGCTTGGTCGCACCGTGGCAGTCGTACATCTTCGAGCCCTCGTAGGGCGCCTCGGCAGGGTACCCGCGGACCTTCATGTTCTTGACCTTGTTGGCGGCGGGCGCGCCGAACCACACGGGCAGGGCCGAACCGACCCGCTCCTGGAGCGACTTCTGGCCGCTCTCGGGCTTCACGTGCAGCACGGCGTAGTCGTACGTGGACGCCCAGGTGCCCTTGTGCCCGGCGCCGCCGCGGATCCACTGCGCGGACGTGGTGGCCCAGTCGACCCAGAACAGGCCGTACGGCGAGACACTCGGGGACCGGTAGTTCTGTGCCGCCTGCCGGCTGTTCAGCCGGCCGCTGTTGTTGAACGACGGGATGAAGGCGATGTTGCGGTACCAGCCGCCCTCGGCGCCCGCGTGCACGCAGTGGCCGGCCGTCCAGACCATGTTGGACTTGCCGGGGTGCGCCGGGTCGTTGACGACCGCGGCGGAGCAGACCGAGGCACCCTGCGGGGTGGTGAAGAACAGCTTGCCCACCGGCGGCGCGTAGTGGTGGTACGTCGCCGCGACCCGCTTGGCCCGGTAGCGCTTCACCTGGCCGTCGGGCGTGTACGCGCCGACCCGCCCGCTGGAGCCGCTGGACCTGTTGCCCGCGACGGTGATCCCGGGCAGGCTCTCCTTGGCCTGGGCGATCCGCTCGGGCGTCCAGAAGTCCTTGATGTACGGGTTGGCGAAGTCCTCGGCCTTGGAGGCCCAGTGGCCGTAGTCCTTCCAGCCCCCGTTCTTCCACTTCTGGAGGTCCTTGATGTTCAGGCTGGTGGGAACCCCCTTCGGGAGCTTGATGCCCCCGGCCCCGCCGTCGCCGCCGGACTCGCCGGCCTGGTCCGCCCCGGCCGTCGCGGAGGGCTTCGACGCAGCCCCGTCGTCCTTCTTGCCCTCACAAGCCGTTGTGGTGACCATGATCGCCGCGATCACGGTCGCTGCTGCCGCCACCGTGCGGCGACGTATGGATGCCATGGAGCCAAGTCCCCCTGTTGCTGTGCTTTTGTCATGCCCCCGCTTACCTGGGGCGCCCTTCACTATGCACGCAGGCGGACGGGCAACCGTCGGCGGGGGCACAGCCAGCACACAACAAGCACGCACCGGAGATGAATCCGTGACATCGCGTCATACCCCTGATGCTCACGGCCGGTTCCGCCGCCGCACCCGGGGGGCGCCACTCAGGTGTCGAGCGCGGCCCGCCACTCCCGTACCGCATCCGGCGACACAGGCTTCTCCCAGCCGCCGGGACGGGCCGCGCCACCGATGTGGAAGGCGTCGACCCCGGCGGCCCGGAGCCGCGGCACATGGTCCAGGCGGAGCCCGCCGCCGACCAGCAGCCGCTGGCCGTACCCGGGCTCCCCGGCGCGTGCCGCCTCCGCGATGAGCGTCGGGAGCCCGGCGTCGACGCCGTCGGCCGAGCCCGCGGTGAGATAGGTGTCCAGCCCCGGGAGGCCGTCGAGCCGCCTGCGCAGCGCGTCACGGTCGGCGGCGTGGTCGAGCGCCCGGTGGAAGGTCCACCGGCACCCGTCCAGCGCGTCCAGCACGGCACCGATGGCCGCGACGTCCGCAGCACCGTCCCCGGTCAGGAAGCCCAGGACGAATTCGTCGGCGCCCTCGGCGCGCAGCGCCCCCGCCACCCGGACCAGCTCGTCGAGGTCTCCCGGGCCGCCCGCCGCGAACCCGTCCGCGAGCCGCAGCATCACGCGCAGGGAGATGTCGACCGCGGAGCGGATCTCCGCGAAGGTCTCGCGCGATGGCGTGAGGCCGTCCGCGGCCATGTCGGTGACCAGCTCGAGGCGGTCCGCGCCTCCGGCCTGGGCGGCGATCGCGTCCTGTGCGTCGAGGGCGATCACCTCCAGCACTGCACGCTTGCTCATGGGGCTCCTCTTCATCCGGGAACGACGGCGGCTCATCGGGAGCGACTAGAGGTCTAGTCCAATCTCCAGCGTACGCCGATACGCGTCCGCGCCGCACCGAAGATCCCCGAACGGGGCCACGGCGCGGCGCGGACGGGGTTCCCGGGCCCTCGGGCCGGGGCGCGCGGGTCCCGGCCCACGCGCTGGTCGGGCACCGGCCGGGCCCCGCGCCACGGACCGCGTCAGCCGTCACCCGTCACGCGTCACCCGTCACGCCTCACGTGAAGATGACCAGCTCCTTCTCCGCCGCACCCGCGAGCTCGTACCGCGTGCCGACCAGGGGCCGCCCCGCGTACAGCCGCACCAGCGTCGAGGCCGGGCCGAGGTAGCGCGCGGGCGGGCGCTCGCCGGACGGGACCCCCAGGAGCAGCGGCTCGTCGACGTCGTCGAGGTCCGCATGGACGGACAGGTGCTCCTTGACCCGGCTGGTGCGGGCGAGCAGCGTCAGTGCGTGCTCCAGCCCCTCGCCCCCGTACGCGCCGGGCTCCCCGAACGCCTCCCGGACGTCACCGGCGTGCACCCACTCGCCCAGCGCGACGGCGTCGAGGGCGCCTCCGGCCCTGGCGATGGCCGGGCCCGCCTCGGTCATGCCCCGCTCCAGCTCGTCGACGATCCGGGCGAGCGGCCAGTCGGCGCGCTCGGCGATGTCGCGGTCGTTCGACTCGGGGCTGAACACACCGGGCTCGAAGCGGCCTTCGACGACGCGCAGCAACGCGGCCGAGCAGTGCGCCAGTACATGCCGCACGGTCCACCCCGGGCAGGCCGTCCGCGCCGCGAAGTCCCCTTCGGGCCGGTCCCGCAGCAGCGGTATCAGCGCATCCCGCTCGATCCCGAGCAGCAGCCCCGGCAGCTCCGGGTCCCGGTTCTCTCCTGTGCCTCGTACGTCAGCAGTCATGCGGTCACGGTAGGGGCTGACGTCCGCAGGCGGCCCGGTTCCCGCACGGCCGTGTCGCGGAGGGTTCCCGCCAGGGTGCGCGAACCGGGAGCGTCAGCCGGCGGATCCGGCCGACTGCGGGTCGCCCGCGAACGCGTCGGCATGGTCGGCGACCCACGCGGCGAAGGTGCGGGCGGGGTGGCCGGTGAGGTCGTCGACGGTCCGGGTCACCTCCACGGGCCTGCCGTCGTGGAGTTCCCACCAGTCGAGCAGGGCGTCGGCGTAGGAACCGGGGAGGTATCCGGCCACCTCCCGCTTCCACGCGTCCGGAGTGACGTGCGCGCTCGTGACGGGCAGACCGGTCACCGCGGCGATCTGCTCCACCTGTTCGGCGAAGGTCAGACTCTCGGGCCCGGTCAGGGTGAACCGTCCACCCCGGTGGCGCGGGTCGGTGAGCGCGGCGAAGGCGGCCTCGGCGACGTCCTTCTCGTGGACGGGGTCGCTGTGCGAGCCGGGGAACGGAAGGCTCACCGGGCTGCCGGACCTGATCGCCCAGGCCCAGCCGCGGGCGTTGGCCGCGAAGGAGCCCGGCCGCAGGATCGTCGTGGGGACGGACGAGGCCAGGAGCGCCCTCTCCACGTCGAGGTGGGACTTGGCGACCGGGCTGGACTCCGGGTCGGGGCTGAACACCGCCGACGAGGAGAGCAGCACGACATGGGCGACTCCGGCGGCGACCGCGTGGTCGGCGAAGTCGTCGATGCGCTCCGCCGAGGCGTAGAGGAAGACGGAGGTGACGCCGGTCAGGGCGGCGGGGAAGGTCGCCGGGTCGGTGAGGTCGAGCGCGACCGAGGGAACACCGTCGGGCAGGTCGAGTTCGGACGGTGCCGAGGAGCCGACGCGCACGGGCAGGCCCTGCTCGTGGAGCAGGGTGAGCACATGGGCGGCGACCGCACCGCGGCCTCCGGTGACGAGGATCATGTCGCTTTCCTTTCTTGGTTGTTCGCGAGGAGCGGGCTGTGCCGGTGCCGTCGGCGCATGACGTGCGGGCAGCGGCTGCACCGGACGACGGCGGCGTGGGATGGGTGGCACCGGACGGCGGCCCGACGGGCGGGCCGGGACGAAGCCGACGGGTGCGGTGCCGGACATGGACGCACCAGGAGCACGCGGACCGAAGACCGACGAGGTGCGCCGGGAGCGGGGCCACCGGGGAGTGCCGGACGGGGCCGCGGAAGACCGCGGCCCTCCCGGGACGCCGCGCGGTGGAGCGGAGCGGGAGGACGAACAAGGATCGTGGCGAACATTGTTCGTTCCGTTGATCACCGACCCTAGGCAACGAACAGCGTTCGTGTCAAACGGTGTTCGTCGGGGCTTAGGCTCTCCCCATGAGCACCCAGCCGACGAGCCGCCGGGCGCGCCCCGCCAAGGCGCCGCTGAGCCGCGACGTGATCGTGCGCACCGGACTGCAGGTCCTGGACCGCGACGGCCTGGACGCCCTGACCATGCGCCGGGTCGCCCAGGAGCTGGACACGGGGCCGGCCTCGCTCTACGTCTACGTCAAGAACCGCGACGACCTCATGGCCGCGATGCTCGACGAGGCCCTGGGGCAGGTGCCCCTCACCGCCGAAGGCACCTGGCAGGAGCAGCTCCTGGCGCTCGCCGCCGCGACGATCGAGGCGATGGGCCGGCACGAAGGGCTCGCCAACGTCGCACTCGGCGGCATCCCCACCGGGGCCAACGCCCTCCTCGTCCTCGACCGCATGCTCGCCCTGCTGAAACAGGGCGGTCTGGACGACGCGACGGCCGCCTGGGCCGTCGACCTCCTCCATCTCCACATCGTCGCCGCCGGCGCCGAACAGAGCGCGTACGACGTCAAGGAGACGGCCGAGGAGGACTACATCGCCGAAGTCGACCGGCACTACGCGTCGTTGCCCGCCGACCGCTACCCGATGATCACGTCCCTGCGCGAGCCGCTGCTGTCCGGAGGCGACCGTGCGACCTGGGCACTGCGGGTCCTCGTCAACGGCGTCCTCGGCACACCCGCAGGCTGACCGCGGCACAATGGCGGACATGCCCGCACTCCCCGAGCACCCCGCCCACGACGACCTGCGCGAGCGGTGGGCGACCGCCGTCATCCAGGCGCGCGACACGGACGAGTGCATGCCCTCGCCGTACCGCTACGCCGACGCACTGCTCACGCGCTGGGCGGAGCCGCAGCGCCGCTACCACACGACCGATCACCTGCTCGCGGTCCTCGACCGGGTCGACGTGCTGGAGCGGTACGCGGACGACCCGGCGCTGGTGCGGCTGGCCGCCTGGTTCCACGACGCGGTCTATCTGCCGGAGCGGTCCACCAACGAGGAGCGCTCCGCTCGGCTCGCCGAGCGCGCCCTGCCGGAGCTCGGCGTCGACGAGGCCCGCACCCGCGAGGTGGCCCGTCTCGTCCGCCTCACCGTCACCCACGCCCCCGAGGACGGCGACGGCAACGGCGCGGTCCTGTGCGACGCCGACCTCGCGGTCCTGGCGGGCGGCGCGGAGGACTACGCCGCGTACACGGCCGCCGTCCGCGAGGAGTACGGGTTCGTGCCGGACGACGCGTTCCGCGCGGGCCGGGCCGCGGTACTCGGCCAACTCCTGTCCCTGCCACGCCTGTTCCGCACCCCGTACGGCGCGGAGCACTGGGAGGCCGCGGCGCGCCGCAATCTGGCCGACGAACTGGCACTGCTCGCCCCCTGACCCGACGACCCCGTTGATCCCCGGGCCCGGGCCCTGCATGCTCGCCCCATGACTCTTCTGACGATTCCCGCGCACCGGGTCCGCCTGGTCGAGCTGTCCCGGGACGCCGCGGCCGAGCTCTCCGCCGGCGGCACCGGCGGCTTCGACTGGATCGACGGCGGCCCGTACGAGGGGACGCGGGTCGCGTCCGGCAAGGTCGTGGAGGCCCATGAGGCCGGGCGGCACCGCACCGGCTGGGGGGTCTACGTGATCATCCGCGCCGAGGACGGCCGCGCGCTCGGCGCCATGGGCTTCCACGGCGCCCCCGACGAGGAGGGCCGCGCCGAGGTCGGATACGACCTCGCCGAGGCGGCCCGCGGGCGCGGCTACGCGACCGAGGCGCTGCGCGCCCTGACCGCCTGGGCCTTCACGCATCCGCAGCTGCGTACGCTGCGCGCCCGCATAGACCCCGACAACGCACCGTCCCACGCGGTGATCACCCGCGCCGGCTTCGCCCCGGCCGGAACGGCGAAGGGCGGTGCCGGGGAGGACGTGATGGCGTACGAGCTCACCCGGTGACGCAGCGGGCGCGTGCTGCTTCCGCGGCGCGCCGCCGGCCGGGGTCACGGAAGCGCCACCATGCGTCCGGCGCGGCGGCGCGGCCCCGGGAATGACGTCGGTGATCATCGTGTTGTCACGTGATATGCCTGCTCCGACCCGGCGCGCCGACGGCGCCGACCGCTCCCGTATGCCCCTCGCCGTCTACATCCTCGGCCTCTCGGTCTTCGCGCTCGGTACGAGCGAGTTCATGCTGTCGGGGCTGCTGCCGCCGATCGCCGCGGACATGGGCGTGACGATTCCGCAGGCGGGCCTGCTGATCTCGGCGTTCGCGATCGGCATGGTGGTGGGCGCGCCGCTGCTCGCGGTGGCGACGCTGCGCCTGCCCCGGCGTACGACGCTGGTCGCGCTGCTCACCGCGTTCGGCCTGGGGCAGATCGCGGGCGCGGTCGCCCCGTCGTACGGGGTGCTGTTCGCGTCCCGCGTACTGAGCGCACTCGCCTGCGCCGGATTCTGGGCGGTGGGCGCGGCGGTCGCCGTCGCGATGGTGCCGGTGAACGCGCGGGCCCGCGCGATGGCGGTCATGATCGGCGGCCTGTCCATCGCCAATGTCCTCGGTGTCCCCGCAGGCGCCTTCCTCGGCGAGCATCTGGGCTGGCGGTCGGCCTTCTGGGCGGTCGCCGCGGCCTCGGGCCTGGCCCTGACCGGCGTCCTGGCGAAGATCCCACCGATCCCCCTGCCGGCCGAGAAGCCGCGGCTGCGGCGGGAACTGCGCATCTACCGCGACCGTCAGGTGTGGCTGTCCGTCGTCGTCATCGCGCTCGCCGCGGGCGGCGTGTTCTGCGCGTTCAGCTATCTCGCGCCGCTGCTGACGGACGTCGCGGGCCTCGACGACAGCTGGGTGCCGACGGTCCTGGCGCTCTTCGGGCTGGGCGCGCTGATCGGTACGACGATCGGCGGCCGTGTCGCCGACGCCCATCTCTTCGGCGTCCTGCTCTCCGGTACGGCGGCGTCCACGGTGCTGCTCTCGGTCCTGGCACTGCTCGGCCACCACGCCGCCGCCGCGATCGCCCTCTCCTTCCTCCTCGGCGTCTCCGCCTTCTACACGGCCCCGGCGCTCAACGCCCGGATGTTCAACGTCGCGGGCGCCGCGCCGACCCTCGCCGGTGCCACCACCACGGCGGCCTTCAACCTCGGCAACACCGGGGGCCCCTGGCTCGGCGGCGCCGTCATCGACGCCGGCTTCGGCTTCTCCTCCCCGGCCTGGGCGGGCGCGGCCATGACCCTCACCGCGATCGCGGCGACGGCGGTGTCCCTGCGTCTGCACCGTCGTACGGCGTCCCGGGTGGTCACGGGGTCCGGGCCGGCGACCGCCGTGCCGAGCGGCGCCGAGGCCCGCGAACGGGCCCACTGAGCCCGCGTCCTCCCCCCGGCCGAGGCCGGGAACCCGCGGGCGGCGGCGGAGTCCCGCATCGCGGAACCCGGCCGACGGTCACCGGAACCCGCCGCCGCAAGCCGACTACGCCGGGCGGCCCTTGGGCCTGCGCAGCCCCGACTCCGTCAGCAGCCGCACCACTTCACGGGTGCTGACCTGCACCGCACCGGCGGCCACGGCCGTCTCGTACCGGTGCGAGGGCAGGTCGTAGTGGTCGCGTTCGAAGGCGCGCGACGGCACGCCGATCCTCCCGGCGAAACGGTGCAGCTCGTCGTACGACACGTCGCTGATCAGATGCGACCACAGACGGCCGTGCCCCGGCCAGGTCGGCGGGTCGATGTAGACCGTCACGAGGGCGGGATCCCGAGGTCGGTGATGCCGCCGAGCGAACCGACCGCGGCGACCTTCACGCCCGCCTTGCCGCACACCCAGTGCGGGTCGGGCCCCAACTCCGGTTCCACGTCGAGGGCATGCGGATCGCCGGAACCGCACACGGGGCACAGCGGCCACCGTCCGTGCCGCTCCAGCAGCGCGTCCTGCACGTCCTGCGCGACGAGCCCCGCGACGTACTCCGCGCCCTCCGGCCACTGCTCGACCCACCAGCGCCGCTGTGCCACGGACTCCTCGACCATCGACACCACGTCCGCCTGGGCGACATCGCCCGCGACGAGGTCGGCGAGCACGAGGGCACGGGCCGCGTGCAGCGCCTGCTCCAGGGGGGTGATGTGCTCCATGGACTCATTGTGCGCTCTGTTCCCCTTCCCCGGAGCGCGAACCCGGCGAACCGGGGCCCTGCGGCACCCTTGACCCCGCACCGCACCGAAAATATCTTTCAACTGTGACCCATGACGTGAAGGAAATTTTCGCGGGCGACGCCCCGCCCGCGCCCGCCGCGCTCGCCGCCAAGGTGCGCACGCTCGCGCCGTCGATGACCCGCTCCATGCAGCGGGTCGCCGAAGCCGTCGCCGGCGACCCCGCCGGCTGCGCGGCTCTCACCGTCACCGGCCTCGCCGAGCTCACCGGCACCAGCGAGGCCACGGTCGTGCGCACCGCCCGCCTCCTCGGCTACCCCGGCTACCGCGACCTCCGGCTCGCGCTCGCCGGCCTGGCCGCCCAGCAGCAGTCGGGCAGGGCGCCCGCCGTCACGGCGGACATCGCCGTCGACGACCCGATCGCGGACGTGGTGGCGAAACTCGCCTACGACGAGCAGCAGACCCTCGCCGACACCGCCGCGGGGCTCGACACCGTCCAGCTCGGCGCGGCCGTCGCCGCGCTCGCGAGCGCCCGCCGCGTCGACATCTACGGCATAGGCGCCTCCAGCCTGGTCGGCCAGGACCTCGCGCAGAAGCTGCTCCGCATCGGCCTGATCGCACACGCCCACGGCGACCCGCACCTGGCGATCACCAATGCGGTGCAACTGCGCGCCAAGGACGTCGCGATCGCCATCACGCACTCCGGCTCCACGGGCGACGTCATCGAACCCCTCCGCGTCGCCTTCGAGCGCGGCGCGACGACCGTCGCGATAACCGGGCGTCCGGACGGCCCGGTGTCCCAGTACGCCGACCACGTCCTGACGACCTCGACGGCCCGCGAGAGCGAGCTGCGGCCGGCGGCCATGTCCTCCCGTACGAGCCAACTGCTCGTCGTGGACTGCCTGTTCGTGGGCGTGGCCCAACGCACCTACGAAACCGCCGCCCCCGCACTCTCCGCCTCCTACGAGGCCCTGGCCCACCGTCACAGCCCCCGCAGCATCCGGCGGACCTGACGCCGCCGCAGCCGCATCGCCGCCGCTGCGGACGAAGCTCCCCGCACACGCCCGGGCGGGGCGCCTCCGCCGCCCCGGAGGACGACCGTCCCCAGCCGTGGCACCACGTCGACCCGAACCGCGAAAGAGCCGTCCCCATGAACACCGCCCCCGGCGCCTACGGCGCCCTCCGCGCAGAGCTGGACGCCCTCACCACCGAGGCCTTCCGCCCCGAGCTCTCCGAGATCGACCAACTCCCCACCCTGGACATCGCCAAGCTCATGAACGGCGAGGACGCCTCGGTCCCCGCCGCCGTCTCCGCCCAGCTCCCGCACATCGCCGCCGCCATCGACGCCACGGCGGCCCGGATGGCCCGCGGCGGCCGGCTCGTCTACGCGGGCGCGGGCACCGCGGGCCGCCTCGGCGTGCTGGACGCGTCCGAGTGCCCGCCCACGTTCAACACGGACCCCTCCCAGGTCGTGGGCCTCATCGCGGGCGGCCCCACCGCGATGGTCACCGCGGTCGAGGGCGCGGAGGACTCCCGGGAGCTGGCAGCGAAGGACCTGGACGGCCTCGCCCTCACCGCGGACGACGTGGTCGTCGGTATCTCGGCCTCGGGCCGCACCCCCTACGCCGTCGGCGCCGTCGAACACGCCCGCGCCGCACACGGAGCCCTGACCATCGGCCTCTCCTGCAACGCGGACAGCCCGCTCGCCGCCGCCGCGGACCACGGCATCGAGGTCGTCGTCGGCCCCGAACTGCTGACCGGCTCCACCCGGCTGAAGGCGGGCACGGCCCAGAAGCTCGTCCTGAACATGCTGTCGACGATCACGATGATCCGCCTGGGCAAGACCTACGGGAACCTGATGGTCGACGTGCGTGCGTCCAACGACAAACTCCGCGCCCGCTCCCGCCGGATCGTTTCCCTCGCCACCGGGGCCTCCGACGCCGCGATCGAGGCGGCCCTGACCGCGGCCGACGGCGAGGTGAAGAACGCGATCCTGATCATCCTGGCCGAGGTGGACGGCCCCACCGCGGCACGGCTGCTCGACGAGGCGGACGGCCACCTGCGCAGAGCGCTCCACGCCTGACGCGACCGGGGCGGGGTGGCGGCGACGACCCCGGGGCGCGGGCGCAGCGACTACGGCGGCCACGGCCACCCTTCCCGGCAATTCCCCCCATCGCATGCCAAGCTGCATGACCATGGGACAAATCGATTCACCAGGCGACCGCTCCCACGCCATCGCCGCCGCGATCCTGCCTCTGGTCGGCGGCGCCGGGAACGTCACGTCCGTCGCCCACTGCATGACCCGCCTCCGCCTGGGTCTGGCGGACCGCTCGCTCGTCCGGGGCGAGGCCCTGGCGGCGCTTCCGGCCGTGCTGGGCGTCGTGGAGGACGACACGTACCAGATCGTCCTCGGCCCGGGCACGGTCGCCCGGGTCGCCCCGGAGTTCGAGAGACTGCTGACGACTCCGGCACCCGCGATGTCCGCGCCCCCCGCGAAGGCCGTGACCGCCGAGGCCCTCGCCGCACAGGGCGAGGCCCTGCGTGCCGCGCACAAGGCGAGGAACGCCACTCCGGTGAAGCAACTCCTGCGCCGCATCGCGAACATCTTCGTCCCGCTGATCCCGGCCCTGATCGGCTGCGGCATCATCGCCGGACTGGGCGGCGTCCTGGTCAACCTGGGCCGGCTGCCGTCCCTCACCCCGGCGCTGACGGCCACGGCCTCCGGTTTCATGGCGCTGATCGCGGTGTTCGTGGGCTTCAACACCGCTAAGGAGTTCGGCGGTACGCCCGTTCTGGGCGGGGCGGTGGCCGCCGTCACCGTCTTTCCGGGCGTCGCGCACATCACCGCGTTCGGCCAGAAGCTGTCTCCGGGTCAGGGCGGGGTGCTCGGCGCGCTGGCCGCGGCGGTGCTCGCGACATACGTGGAGAAGTGGTGCCGCGGCTGGGTCCCGGTGGCGCTGGACGTGCTGGTGACCCCCACCCTCACCGTCCTCCTCTCCGGACTGGCCACGCTCTACGGACTGATGTACGCGGCCGGAGAGGTCTCGGCGGCCATCGGCACCGCGGCGAACTGGCTGCTGGACAACACGGGGGCGTTCGCGGGGCTCGTCCTCGGGGGTCTGTTCCTCCCACTCGTCATGCTGGGCCTGCACCAGGCCCTGATCCCCATCCACGCCACGCTCATCCAGCAGCAGGGCTACACGGTGCTCCTCCCCGTGCTGGCGATGGCGGGCGCGGGCCAGGTCGGCGCGGCCGTCGCGGTCTACCTCCGGCTGCGCCGCAACCACTCCATCCGTACGACGATCAGGTCCGCGCTCCCCGCGGGAGTACTCGGCGTCGGCGAACCCCTGATCTACGGCGTCTCGCTCCCTCTCGGCCGCCCCTTCCTCACCGCGTGCGCCGGCGGCGCGGCCGGCGGCGCCTTCATCGGCCTCTTCTCGATGCTCGGCGACAAGGTCGGCTCCACCGCCATCGGCCCGTCCGGCTGGGCGCTGTTCCCGCTCCTGGCCGGCAACAGGAGCCTCTCCCTCACGGCGGCGATCTACGCCGGCGGCCTCCTCACCGGCTACACGGTCGGCTTCGCGGCGACGTACCTCTTCGGCTTCAGCAAGCAGATGCTCCGGGACCTCGACCCCGACGCCCCCGAGCCCACACCGCAGACCGATGCCGCGTCCCCCCGGACCCGCACGTCGAACGCGACGGGCTAGGGGGTGTCCCTCCGGATCACGCCGGGCCGAGAGGGGGCCTGGCACGCACCCCGGTCTGCGTGACCGGCAAGGCGCCGCCTAGTCGACCGGGAAGGCGGACGTGTCCGGGGCCTGGTCCTTCGCGACCATTGCGGCGGTCATCGCGGGTCCCTTCGCGTGGCCTGCGGAGGGCGAACGTACCTCGGCGTGCTTGCGACTGCGTGCGATGCCCACCAGCGTCCCACGATCGCGTGAACGGCGCACCGACCCGGGCTCGTCACGGCAGCCGTCCGCGCCGGTTCAGCTCGCGCACGCGGGCCCGCAGCACCTCGCCCGCCGGGGGCGCCGGCCCCAGCGCCTCCGGCGGACAGTCCCACTCCCGTCCGCCGCCCGGCGGGCGCAGCTGTACGTACCCGCCCACGTGGCCCATGACCTGACCGATCCGCCCGTCGCGGGTGTCGACGGCATACGTCCCCGGGTCCGGAGCCCCGGGCGACGGCTGCTCACCGATCGCTCCCCAGCCGCTGGTTGCGCGGCCGGTCCCGCCGTGAGCGCTCTCCTCGCGCCCGCTCACTCCGGCGCCCGCTCCGTGCCCGCTCATTCGGTGTCACCGAGCCCGTGCAGTACCGCCGCCAGTCGCAACGCCGTGTCCAGGTTGCACCGCCCCAGCTCGACCAGGGGCAACGGCTCCGCCGCCGCGACCGTCAACGGGTCCACACACAGCGAGGGCAGCACGACCCCGGCCCGTCGCAGCCCCTGCCGCAGCTGTTCCACGACCTCCTCGGCCGCCCGCACCCTGTCCTCCGCACTCAACGCCATGCGATTCACCCACATCCCTCCATACCGAGTGTTTTCGTTCCCTCACTCAGCGTGGCCATGCGTGACTGACCCGAACGGTGACGGCGAACGGCCCTCCGGGCGCCGCGGGAATCCGCTGGCCCCGGTCGCACCGGTGGCGGAGGATGACGCGCATGAGGACCGGCTCCGACCACCCCCCGAGCACCGCGCCGCGCCACAAGTTCCGCCGCGGAGACGGCAGTAGGGACACCCGCGCCGCGCTCGCCCCGGCATCCCGGCCCGCCGTCGGGGTGGCCGGTTGAGCGGCGACGACGGCTACGAGCCGGTCTTCCGCAAGAGCCGCTGGGGCACGAACCGCTACGAGTACAACCCCGACAACCCCGTGGGCATGGCGTTGATCGTCCTCGCGGTCCTGGTGCTGATCGGCGGGCTGTACTACCTGCACGACAGCTCCGAGTGGAGCCGGGACGAGTTGCACGACGCAACGACGGAGGCGGCGGCCGCACTGGAGAAGGAGCCCCACGTCAGCGACGACTCGCTCGGCTACGACATGCTCATCGAGGACGCCATCGACAGGACCGGCGAGGGCCCGTCCTTCGGCGCCCGGGTCGAGCGCGAGGACACCCACGAGACCCGCGACTACGACGACTACACCGTCACCGGATCCGGAACCGACGCCGCGTTCTGCATGCGCATCGCCGAAATACCGCACGGCGACGAGGTGATGCTGAGGGCCACGGTCACCGACGGCGCGTGCGGGGGCTTCTAGGGCCTGTCGTCACACCCTAGGCGGCGTCCTTGTTGGCCTTGAGCTTCCGCCACACCGCGCTGAGCGCCTCCAGGTCGTCCTCGTCGAGGAGGTCCGTGAAGACGGGGGCGAGGCACTCGCGGCGGGTGGTGTCGGCCGCCTCGAAGAGCCGATGGCCCTCGGGAGTCAGCGAGACCTCGACGGAGCGCGCGTCGCGGGGCGAGGGGGTGCGGGTGACGAGGCCGCGGCTCTGCAGGGCGTCGACGACGCGCGAGACCTGGCTGCGACTGAGCATGGTGCTGTTGCCCAGGACCGAGGCCGGGACGGGGTCGGGGCTGGAGGCCAGCCAGAGCAGGACCTCGAACCAGGAGACCGGAAGGTCGTGCGCCTTGCTCAGGGCGCGGTCCACGCGGTCCGTCAGAACGGTTCCGGCCCAGACCAGCCCGTAGAAGGCGTGGTCGGCCACGGGCATCTCCGCCTGCGCGAGCTTCTTCTTCGGCATGTCATCAGCTTAGCGGTTGCGTGTACACGCACGTAAGCATTACGGTGTGTGTACACGCACTCAAATGTGCCGACCTCCTCGGCATCCCCGTGCCACGAAAGGCCTCCCCATGTCTTCCCAGTCCCCCAAGGTCGTCCTCATCACCGGCACCTCCTCCGGCATCGGCCTCGCCGCCGCCGTCTCCGCCGCACGCCTCGGCTGGACGACGGTCGCCACGCTGCGTGACCCCAGCCGTTCCGACGCCCTGCGCAAGGCCGCCGCCGAGGCGGGCGTGGAGCTCGACATCCGCCGGCTCGACGTCACGGACGAGGCCTCGATCACGTCCGCGATCGACGGCGTGCTCGCCGACTACGGCCACCTCGACGCCGTCGTCAACAACGCGGGCGCCGGACACCTCGGCACCCTGGAGAACGAGTCCGTGGCCGAGGTCCGCAAGGTCATGGAGGTCAACTTCTTCGGCGTGCTGAACGTCTCGAAGGCCGCCATGCCCCACCTGCGCGCCTCCGGCGGCCGTCTGATCACCGTCACCAGCGTCGGCGGCGTCATCGGCCAGCCCTTCAACGAGGCCTACTGCGCCGCCAAGTTCGCCGTCGAGGGGTACATGGAGAGCCTGGCGCCCGTGGCGGCGGCGCACGGCGTGGCCGTCTCCGTGATCGAGCCCGGCGCCGTGGCCACCGAGTTCGTCGCCAACGTCGGCGTCGACCTGGAAGCTGCCGTCGCCGAGGCCGGGGTCTACGCGCCCCAGTTGAGCGCCTATCTGAACCGCACCGTCGCGCAGTTCCTCGACGGCGCGCAGACCGCCGAGGGCGCCGCCTTGTCGGTGATCGAGGCGCTGACCGCGGACGAGCCCGTCTTCCGCCTCCAGACCTCCGACTGGGCCCGCGGCTTCGTGGGCACCAAGCTCACCGACCTGGAAGGCTCCGCGGTCCTCGGCCTCACCGAAGGCTGGGTCGCCTGACCCGCACCCGCACCCGACGAGGGGGCGGCACCCGAGGGCGCCGCCCCCCTCGGGCATGCCCGGCCCGATCGGCAGGACACCCCCTAGTGCTGCATACGGCGGCCCGCGACGGCCCCCGCCGGGAGCAGCTCCGCGCCCGCCGTCAGCACCTCCTCGGCGGCCTCCGGCATCAGCGTCTCCTCGATGAAGGTGACGGCCCGGCGCAGCGCGTCCCCCGACTGGTACGGGAAGTCCGTACCGAGCATCAGCCGGTCCACCCCGTACGTGTCGGCGGCGGCCCGCAGCGCGGGCTCGTGACCGTGGGCGACGGTGTCGTAGTACATGCGGCGGGCCGCGACGCCCGGCATCTCGGCGATGTCCGGCGCCTCCCACGGCACGTGGTCGTCCGCGCGGGGCAGCAGCATCGGCAGCGCGCCCCCCAGGTGCGCATGCACGATCCGCACCCGCGGGAAGCGGCTCGGAATGCCCTCGATCATCAGGTGCATCGCGCAGATGGTGTCCTCCATGGGCGCGCCGACCATCCAGCGCATCCGGTTCTCGGCGACGAGCGGCGACCCGGCGTCCCGGCCGGCCGGATGCAGACTCAGCACCGAGCCCCTGCGGTCCAGCTCCTCGAACACCGGAACGAAGACCGGGGCGCCGATGCTGCGTCCGAGGACCGACGTCGTCACCGCCGCCCCGGCCATCCCCAGTTCGTCGAGCGCCCGTGCCAGCTCCGCCAGGGAGGCGTCGAGGTGCGGCAGGGGCAGCGCGGCGAAGGCGGAGAACCGGGTCGGCCAGTCGCGTACGACATCGGCGTAGAGGTCGTTGGCGTAGCGCGCGGCCCGTACCGCCTCGGCCTCGCCCGGGAAGTACGGGGTCTGCGGCGAGACGCTCAGGATCTGGTGCTCGATGCCGGCGGCGTCGTTCGCCTCGAACCGGGCGTCGAGCTCCGCCGGCGTGTCTCCCGCTCCCAGCCCCCGCTGAGTCGCCGTGTCCTCGCGCCCGTAGGACTCCAGGAGGCGGAGATACCCCTCACTCCACAGGTGGGCGTGCACATCGGTCCGCATCATGTTCAGCTTCGCGCCGCCCGCAAGCGGTGTCCACCGGACCCACGGGCCGGAACGCCCGCCCGGGCACCGTCCACGCGAACCGCGCGACGACCGCGGCGACTACGAGCGCGCGTGGCGGGCCCGGGCACATGGGCGAGGGCGGCGTTCACCGGGGCAGCGTGGGGACGGGGCGGCAGGACCTGATGTGCTCGGCCGCCTGCTCGATCCAGGTGTCCTGTGCGCCGCGCGGCGCGGAGGTGATCCGGTCGAGCGCCGCACCGAACCGCCTGCCGTAGTAGTCGGCCGGCGAACCGATCCGGTTACGGACCACGGCCTCGAAGAGGAAGGTGTCGGGGTAGCCGCCCGTCGCCTCCATCGGATGCGTCGCGCAGTGGGGCGGCGGCTGCGGGAGGGCGGCCGCGAACAAGGCGTCGGTCAGCTGGGCCTCGCCCTCCGACGGCCCGCTCAGCCGGAGTTCGGCCGCATGGCCCGGCGGCGGCGTGAGCCCGGTCGCGTAGAACCTGCGGTTGAGGCCCGACAGGGAGCCCAGGCCGAGGTCGACCCGCTGCACGGCGGTGCGGACCGCCGGCAGCAGGTGCCGGTCCTCCGGCCAGAGGCATGCCGTGGTCCGGCCGCTGCCGACGCAGGCCGCGTGTGCGGGCTGTGGCTTGCGCACGGCCCAGTACGGGTCGGGGGCCGGCGTACGGAACATGACGAGCGCGGCGCCCGTGCCGCACGCGACGAGCGCGACCGTCGCCAGGGCTACGGGCTGCGGCCCGATCGCACCGGTCCCGCGGCGGCACAGCACCGGCACGGCGAGCAGAACCAGCGCCAGCGCCAGACACCAGGTGGTCGCGATGAGCATCCGGGGGACGTTCGGCTCGAAGACCGTGTCCCAGTGTTCGTCGATCGCGGGGAAGAGCCTGTTCAAGGGGCTGTCGGGCACGCAGGCCAGGGCCGCGAAGAGGGCGTACCAGAGGAGACCGGCGAAAGGTGCGCAGACACGGGACGGAAGCGCCGCGCCGAATGCCACCCCCGCGCCGGTCTGCAGGCCCAGCATCCCGGCGCCGAGCAGCAACGGGCTCCACACGGGCCCGTCGGCGTCACCGACGGGCACGGTGCGCGTGACCGCGACGGCGGCGAGGACGGCGTAGGCCAGCAGCGCCCACAGCCAGGCGGCGAGCCACTGCACGAATGCCCGGGTCCATCCGCTGCGGGGCGCGGTGTCCACCCAGTCCCCGGTCCGGTGGCGGAAGGAGCGCCCCGCTCCCCAGGCCGCGGCGCTGCTCATCACCGGGCCCAGCACGATCACACCGAAGAGCTGTGTCTCCAGGCTCGTCTGGGTCCACCAGCCGATCCAGTCGCTGTCGTCCGGGCTCTCGGAGGCGAAGTACACCCAGCCGACGAACCCCACGAGACAGGCGGCCCATTTCGCTTCGGCGCGGCGCATCTCGATCAGCAGGACGCGGATCACCCGACGGCCGCCTCGGCGCCGGCCAGATGCAGATATCCGGCCTCGACCGCCGCGCCGTCGACGTCCGCGCCCTCGTCCCCGGTGTCCGTCCGGGGCAGCCGGCAGAGTTCGGCGACGGTGCCCGTGAAGCGGACCTCGCCCTCCACAAGCACCGCGATGCGGTCGCAGACACGGGCCGCATCCCCGGCGAGGCGCATGCTCATCACCACGGCGCACCGCTCCCCGAGTTCCCGGATCAGCGTGCGGAACCCCACCCGCTGCGCGGGGTCGAGCCCGGCCGTGGGCTCGTCGAGCAGCACGAGGGACGGCGCGTTGACCACGGCCTGCGCGATGCCGACACGGCGCAGCATCCCGCCGGACAGTGCCCCCATCCTCCGGTCGGCATACCGCTCCATCCCGACAAGCCCGAGCGCCTCCCGCGCCCGCTCCCGGCGCACCCCCGACGGCACTTCGCGCAGCCAGGCCGCGTATTCGGTGAACTCCAGCACCGTGAAACGGGGATGGAAGCCGAACGTCTGCGGCAGTACGCCGATCCGCCGCCGCAGGCGCCGCACCTGCGAACGGCCCTGCGCCGACTCCCCCAGCAGCGTCACCGCCCCCGACCGGGGTCTGCGGGCCGTGCTCAGCAGGGACAGCAGGGTGCTCTTCCCCGCCCCGTGCGGACCGAGCAGGCCGGTGACCCCGGAGGGGAAGTCCAGCGAAACGTCGTCGAGGGCGGTCAGGGCCCCGTAGCGGACCGTCACACCCGTGACCACCGCCAACGGGGCGGCGCCGGCCGCGGCGGTGTTGTCGCGCAAGGACACGATGTTCCTGATCAGCTCTGGGTGTTCACGCGGCGGCGGAGAAGGACGGACGGCCGCCGCCGGTCTCTCCGGCGAAGGCTTCGGCGACGGCTTCGGCTTCGGCTTCAACGACGGGGGCCGGCACGGCCACGGCCGGCGGCGCCGGGGTGGCCATGGCGGCCGACCTGCGCCTCTTGGTCGTGGAGCGCATGCAATCCCCCCTGCGAACAGGTTCTTTGGTCGCTCTTGACCCTAGGCGGGCGGGCTCAGGGGCCGCACAGAGGGGTTGCGTTTGTGCCGATGGTCACTGGTCGAGAGACATGGCCCGCGGTGCTTGACCGCCCCGTCACCCGTTGATGCGGACGCGGTGCCCTTCGCTCCCGCGTGCGGAAACGCCCGAGGGCGGCACCCCTGGGAGAAGGGTGCCGCCCTCGGAACGTGAAGGACGTGTCCGGTCCGCGGAGGGGCCGGACGCTCCGATCCGCCGGGACGGATCAGAAGTCCATGTCACCGCCCGGCATGCCGCCCGGAGCGGCCGCGGCGGCCTTCTCCGGCTTGTCGGCGATGACGGCCTCGGTGGTGAGGAACAGCGCGGCGATGGAGGCGGCGTTCTGCAGGGCGGAACGCGTCACCTTCGCCGGGTCGATGATGCCTTCGGCGATCAGGTCGACGTACTCACCGGTCGCGGCGTTGAGGCCGTGACCCGGGGTGAGGTTGCGGACCTTCTCCACCACGACGCCGCCCTCGAGGCCGGCGTTGACGGCGATCTGCTTCAGCGGGGCCTCGAGCGCCAGCTTGACCGCGGCGGCACCGGTGGCCTCGTCGCCCTCGAGCTCCAGCTTCTCGAAGACCTGGGAGGCCTGGAGCAGGGCCACGCCACCACCGGCGACGATGCCCTCCTCGACGGCAGCCTTCGCGTTGCGAACGGCGTCCTCGATGCGGTGCTTGCGCTCCTTGAGCTCCACCTCGGTGGCGGCACCGGCCTTGATGACGGCCACGCCGCCGGCCAGCTTCGCCAGGCGCTCCTGCAGCTTCTCGCGGTCGTAGTCGGAGTCGCTGTTCTCGATCTCGGCGCGGATCTGGTTCACGCGGCCCTGGACCTGCTCCGAGGAGCCGGCGCCGTCGACGATCGTGGTCTCGTCCTTGGTGACGACGACCTTGCGGGCGCGGCCCAGGAGGTCCAGCGACGCGTTCTCCAGCTTGAGGCCGACCTCCTCGGAGATGACCTCGCCGCCCGTGAGGATGGCGATGTCGCCGAGCATGGCCTTGCGGCGGTCACCGAAGCCCGGGGCCTTGACGGCGACGGACTTGAAGGTGCCACGGATCTTGTTGACGACCAGGGTCGACAGGGCCTCGCCCTCGACGTCCTCGGCGATGATCAGCAGCGGCTTGCCCGACTGCATGACCTTCTCCAGCAGCGGGAGCAGGTCCTTGACCGAGGAGATCTTGGAGTTGGCGATGAGGATGTACGGGTCGTCGAGCGACGCCTCCATCCGCTCCATGTCGGTGGCGAAGTACGCCGAGATGTAGCCCTTGTCGAAGCGCATACCCTCGGTGAGCTCCAGCTCCAGACCGAAGGTCTGGGACTCCTCGACGGTGATGACGCCTTCCTTGCCGACCTTGTCCATCGCCTCGGCGATGAGCTCGCCGATCTGGGTGTCGGCGGCGGAGATGGAGGCGGTGGAGGCGATCTGCTCCTTGGTCTCCACGTCCTTGGCCTGCTCGAGCAGGGCGGCCGAGACGGACTCGACGGCCTTCTCGATGCCGCGCTTCAGGGCCATCGGGTTGGCGCCGGCGGCGACGTTGCGCAGGCCCTCGCGGACCAGTGCCTGGGCGAGGACGGTCGCGGTGGTCGTACCGTCACCGGCGACGTCGTCCGTCTTCTTGGCGACCTCCTTGACCAGCTCGGCGCCGATCTTCTCGTACGGGTCCTCGAGCTCGATCTCCTTGGCGATGGAGACACCGTCGTTGGTGATCGTGGGGGCGCCCCACTTCTTCTCGAGGACGACGTTGCGGCCCTTGGGGCCGAGGGTCACCTTGACGGCGTCCGCGAGCTGGTTCATGCCGCGCTCGAGGCCGCGCCGCGCCTCCTCGTCGAACGCGATGATCTTGGCCATGTGAAGTGGTCCTCCCGGACAGGGGTGGATTGCTCCGGATCGCGCCTGCGCCCGCGACGGACGGCCTGCATGCCTTGTGGTTCCTTGCCCCACCGGCCTGCGGACCTCACCGACCCGATCCTCGATCTGTCACTCTCACTCGGAGAGTGCTAACGCCAATGATTAGCACTCACCCCTGCCGAGTGCAAGACGCTTCCGTGCCTTCGCCCGCCCGTGCCGCGGCCGCGGCGGGCCCGCCGGGCGGCGCCGGACACGCCGGAGGGCCCGCATCCCCGGGGATGCGGGCCCTCCGTGACGTGTTGTGCCGGTCGCGCGTTTCAGGCGGTCACGCGGACCATGTCGGCCTGCGGCCCCTTCTGACCCTGCGAGATCTCGAATTCGACCCGCTGGCCCTCTTCAAGGGTGCGGTAGCCGTCCATCTGGATCGCACTGTAGTGGACGAAAACATCCGCACCACCGTCGACCGCGATGAAGCCGTACCCCTTCTCCGCGTTGAACCACTTGACGGTGCCCTGAGCCATGCCTAACTCCCCTATTACTGGCCCTTGCACAGGACCGCACTTCGCGGACCCGGGTCAGACCTCACCCCTCCGAATGGTTCGGGGTGTGCGCCGGAACGCGTCGACCGCGGCTGAATGTATCTGTCCAACTGCCGTCTGCAACAGGTCAATCGGACGAGAAATCTGGGCACGACCGATCCGAAATATGCACAGAATGTGACTGAATTCAGGGCAAGTCGGGCCCCGCAAAAGGAATCAATGGCGCAAAAGGGCGCACCAGTTTGGCTGCATCTCGATGGTGCGGGCCAAGAACTCATATGCACCCGGCAAGGTGCGGTGCTGCTGCTTCCCCAACTCTACCGTGCACAACCATGCAGAATTGCCCCCTCCGTTTCTCTCGCGGAGGGGGCAATTCCAGTGACTCTGTGCAGCCGGGACGCTCGGCGGCCACCACGGGGGCGCTCAGCGGCTCAGCACCCGCCGGCCACCGCCGGGATGATCGAGACGCCAGCGCCGTCCGGCGTCGCGGTCTCCAGACCCTGCTCGAACCGCACGTCGTCGTCGTTCACATAGACGTTGACGAACCGGCGCAGCTTGCCCTGGTCGTCCAGGACGCGCGCGGCGATCCCGGCGTGGTTCTTCTCCAGGTCGGCGATGACCTCCGCGAGGGTCGCGCCCTCGGCCGGCACCTCGGACCGGCCGCCGGTGTACGTGCGGAGGATGGTGGGGATGCGGACGTTGACGCTCATGCGAGGCCAGCCTCTCGGAAAGAGTCCAGGTTGGGGCGGATGACTGCGGTCATACCCGTCGTCGGGGCCACCGCGTCCAGGGTCTTCAGGCCGTCACCCGTGTTGACGACGACCGTGGTGAGGGACGGGTCGATGACACCGGCCTCGATCAGCTTCTTCGCCACGCCGAGCGTCGTACCGCCGGCGGTCTCCGTGAAGATGCCCTCCGTACGGGCCAGCAGCTTGATCGCGTCCACGATCTGCTCGTCCGTCACGTCCTCGACGGCGCCGCCGGTGCGGCGGCAGATGTCCAGGACGTACGGGCCGTCGGCCGGGTTGCCGATGGCGAGCGACTTGGCGATCGTGTCCGGCTTCTGCGGGCGCACGACGTCATGGCCTGCCTTGAAGGCCACCGACACCGGGGAGCAGCCCTCCGCCTGGGCACCGAAGATCCTGTAGGGCCGGTCCTCGACCAGACCCAGCTTGATCAGCTCCTGGAGACCCTTGTCGATCTTGGTGAGCTGGGAGCCGGAGGCGATGGGGATGACGATCTGGTCGGGGAGCCGCCAGCCGAGCTGCTCGCAGATCTCGTACGCGAGCGTCTTCGAGCCCTCGCCGTAGTACGGACGCAGATTGACGTTGACGAAGCCCCAGCCCTCGCCCGCCGGGTCGCCGATGAGCTCGGAGCAGAAGCGGTTGACGTCGTCGTAGTTGCCCTCGATGCCGACGAGCTCGCCGCCGTACACCGCGGCCATGACGACCTTGCCCTGCTCCAGGTCGTGCGGGATGAACACGCAGGAGCGGAAGCCGGCGCGGGCGGCGGCGGCGCCGACGGCACCCGCGAGGTTGCCGGTGGAGGAGCAGGAGAGCGTGGTGTACCCGAAGGCGCGGGCGGCCTCCAGCGCCTGCGCGACGACCCGGTCCTTGAAGGAGTGCGTCGGGTTGCCGGAGTCGTCCTTGACGTACAGGCCGCCGGTGACGCCCAGCTCACGGGCGAGGTTGTCGGCCTTGACGAGCTTGGTCCAGCCCGGGTTCAGATTCGGCTTGTCGGCCACGTCGGCGGGGACGGGCAGCAGGGGCGCGTAGCGCCAGATGCTGTCCGGGCCGTTCTCGATCTGCTTGCGCAGGGCTTCCGGATCGCCGCTCGGCAGGTCGTAGGCGACTTCGAGCGGCCCGAAACACAGCTCGCAGGCGAAGATCGGACCGAGCGGGAACAGCTCACCGCACTCGCGGCAGGAGAGGCCGGATGCCGGGCCCAGATCGACGGAGTCGGTGGCGGGTGCAACGGTCTGTACAGCCATGGATGGCGAGGCCCTTTCTCCTCATCTTCCTCATGACGCATCTCGTCATGAGACGGATTTGGCACCTTCCCTAGCCGGGAGCCTCGCGACTGTGCGTACGACGAGAACCGACTGGAGGGTTGCCGGGGCTTCAACGGGCCGTATCCCTCTGCCCCTCTGGATGAGCGGTATGGCGCCGGGCGCACCCCCTGAGGGGACGGGGCCGGTGCATTTGTCGTGGACGACCCCCGACATGCGATGGTCATCCGCGTTGTTCAAGACTGTAACCGAAGGCCCGGACAGTTGAGATAGTCGTCCGAACCGCGAGATGGATCACGCCGGACGATCCCATCCGATCACAGTGAGGGGGCGCGCACCATGCTGGAAGAGGTCGAGCGCTGGCTGGACACGCGCTCCTGGTCCGTGACCGATCGCCCGCTCCACCAGCTGCTCGCCGCGAAACGCGCCACCGGTCTGACGGTGAGCGTGGTGCTGCCCGCACTCGACGAGGAGGAGACGGTCGGCGACATCGTCACCGTCATCCGCCGTGAGCTGATCGAGAAGGTGCCGCTGGTCGACGAACTCGTCGTCGTCGACTCCGGCTCCACGGACGGCACGGCGGAGGTCGCGGCCGCCGCCGGCGCCCGTGTGGTGCACCGGGACGCCATCCTGCCGCGCATTCCCGCGCTGCCCGGCAAGGGCGAGGTGCTGTGGCGGTCACTGCTGGTCACCGAGGGCGACATCGTCTGTTTCATCGACGCGGACCTGAGGGAGTTCTCCGCCGACTTCGTCTCCGGGATCGTGGGACCGCTGCTCACCGAGCCGGACGTCGCCCTCGTCAAGGCGATGTACGACCGGCCGCTCACCGTGTCCGACGGGACGGCGTCCGCCACGACCGCCGCCGGGCAGGGCGGACGGGTGACCGAGCTGATGGCGCGCCCGCTGTTGAACATGCA
This sequence comes from Streptomyces sp. NPDC002004, assembly GCF_053593975.1. NCBI lineage: Bacteria > Bacillati > Actinomycetota > Actinomycetes > Kitasatosporales > Streptomycetaceae > Streptomyces > Streptomyces sp. NPDC002004. Next base: position 115,651 of record NZ_JBSFDP010000003.1, on the reverse strand, counting down.
CTGGCCGCAGCTGGCCGGGTTCGTGCAGCCGCTGGGCGGCGAGTACGCGGCCCGCAGGTCGCTCCTGGAGCGACTGCCGTTCCCCGTCGGATACGGCGTCGAGCTCGGCCTGCTCGTCGACTCGCTGCACACCGTGGGCCTGAACGCGCTGGCCCAGGTCGACGTCGGCGAGCGCCGGCACCGGCACCAGGACGGACAGGCGCTCGGCCGGATGGCCGCGGCGATCTACCGGACCGCACAGCTGCGGCTCGCACGCGGACACCTCGTGCGCCCCCGGCTCACCCAGTTCGTACGGGGCGAGAACGGGTTCGAACCCCGCACCCACGACGTGGACACGGAGGAACGTCCGCCGATGGTGGACATCACGGAGTACATCGCGCGCCGGGTCGCGTGACCCGGGTGAGCCGACCGTATACAGGTGTGCACCCATGCGCCCGGCCGTACGTTTGAGCGTTTTCCCGGAGGGCTAGGTTTCGCGGTATGGCTTCCACGCAGGACGCACAGAACGCCCGCATTCTCGTAGCCTCGAACCGCGGCCCCGTCTCGTACGACCTCGCCGACGACGGAACGCTGCGTGCCCGCCGTGGCGGCGGCGGACTCGTCTCGGGACTCTCCGCCATCGGACCGGACGCGGGGGCCGTCTGGGTGTGTGCCGCCCTCGGCGACGGCGACCGTGAAGCGGTGCGGCGCACCGGCGGGATACTCGACCCGGCCGACACCGGCGGACAGCGGGTACGGATGCTGGGGATCGCGCCCGACGTTTACGCCGACGCGTACAACGGCATCGCCAACTCGGTGCTCTGGTTCGTGCACCACATGCTGTACCAGACCCCGTTCGAGCCCGTCTTCGACGAGAACTTCCGGAGCCAGTGGCGCTCCTACGAGACGTACAACCGCGCCTTCGCCGATGCGCTCGCCGAGGAGGCCGCCGAGGGAGCGGCGGTGCTGGTGCAGGACTACCACCTCGCGCTGGTGCCCGGGATGCTGCGCGAGCTCCGCCCCGATCTGCGGATCGGGCACTTCTCGCACACGCCGTGGGCGCCGCCGGACTACTTCCGCATCCTGCCGGACGACATCGCGGAACAGCTGCTGCGGGGCATCCTCGGCGCGGATCACGCCGGGTTCCTGACCCGGCGCTGGGCGGACGCGTTCACCGCGTGCTGCACCGCCCTGCCGGGCGGGACCGGGGACACCGAGATCGCCGTGCACGGGCTCGGCGCGGACGCCGACTTCCTGCGGGAGCGGTCACGGCGGGCGGACGTCGAGGAGCGCATGGCGGCGCTGCGCGAGCAGATCGGGACGGCGCCGGACGGAAGTCCCCGCAAGACGGTCGTCCGGGTCGACCGGACCGAGCTGTCGAAGAACATCGTCCGCGGGCTGCTCGCGTACCGGCAGCTCCTCGCGGACCACCCGGAGTGGCGCGAGCGGGTCGTGCACGTCGCCTTCGCCTATCCGTCACGGCAGGACCTGGCCGTCTACCGGCAGTACACGGCGGAGGTGGCGCGGATCGCGTCGGAGATCAACGACGAGTACGGGACCGAGGGCTGGACGCCGGTCGAGCTGCACGTCAAGGACGACTTCGCGCGCTCGCTCGGCGCGTACCGGCTCGCCGACGTGGCGTTGGTGAATCCGGTGCGCGACGGGATGAACCTGGTGGCCAAGGAGGTGCCGGTCGTCTCCGACGGGGGGTGCGTGCTGGTGCTGTCCCGGGAGGCGGGGGCGTACGAGGAGCTGGGCGACGAGGCGGTCACGGTCAATCCGTACGACGTGTCGGGTACCGCGGCCGCGCTGCACACGGCGTTGTCGCTCCCGGAGCACGAGCGGGCCGACCGTACGAAGCGGCTCGCCGCGGCGGCGACCGCGCTGCCCCCGGCACAGTGGTTCCTGGAGCAGCTGCGGGCGCTCGGGGGCTGACCGACGGGGCGTTGTCCGTGACGGGTTGTCCGACAGCGGGGTCCGTTTGTCCATGGGGGACCCGCCGGGGGCGCCGCCGGCGTCCGGGCCATGTCCGTGCGACGTACGACACGCTCAGTACGTACACGAACAACCTGTACTGGCACACCGCGCGACCCCGGGACACCTCCGCCGTGAACGCCGACCCCCTGCCGGCCTCGCCGACGCCCCGGGTCCCCGACGACGTCCGGCTGCGGGCCGGCTCCCCGGCGCGGGGAGCCGGAACGGTGAGCGGGGACGGGACGGCGCACGACTACTTCGGGAACCCGATCCTGGTGCCGTCGAACATCGGCGCGGATCAGAGCCGGGGACGCCAGGGCCTGTCGTCGAATTCCCGTCGCCGACAGGCCTAGGGGACGTCCCGGGAGAGCCGGTCCGCCAGGGCCGCGAGGAGGCGTACGACGCCGGGCGGGCCGTCCACCACCAGGTCGGCGCGCTCGGCGAGCTCCGTCACCTCGGCGCTGCCGCTGCACACCAGCAGGCCGGGCACCCCGTCCGAGCGGAGCTTGTCGACGGCGGCGAACGCGGGCAGGTCGCCGAGGTCGTCGCCCGCGTACACGACGGCACCGGCGTCGATCTCGCGCGCGAACTCGGAGAGCGCGACGCCCTTGTCCACGCCGGGCGGGCGCAGCTCCAGGACCATCCGGCCCGGCTCGACGACGAGTCCGTGCCGGGCCGCGAGGTCGGCCAGCGGGTCACGCAGCGCGTCGAACGCGGCCTGCGGGTCCTCGGCGCGGCGGGTGTGGACGGCGACCGCGCGGCCCTTCTCCTCGATCCAGACGCCGTGCCAGGCGCCGATCCGGTCCAGGAGACCCGGCAGTTCGGCGCGGACGGCGGCGACGCCGGGGTGCGGGGGCGGGGCGTGCACGGTGCCGGTGCGGGCGTCCCAGCGTTCGGCACCGTAGTGGCCGAGAACCACCAGGTGCTCCAGGCCAGGCACGTCGGCGAAGCCGCCGTGGCGGACGGCGACGCCCGCGGGGCGTCCCGTGATCACCGCGACGGAGCGCACCTTCGGCGACAGCGCGGCCAGTGCCGGGACGGCGTCCGCGTGGGCGCGGGCCTGTTCCGGGTCGTCCACGATGGGGGCGAGGGTGCCGTCGAAGTCGAGGGCGATCAAGGCCCGGTCGGGCCGGGTCAGGAGAGCGTCGAGGCCGTCACGGCCGGCAGGAGTCACCGGCGTCGGCAAGGAGTCCGGAAGGCTGCCCATGTGCCGACCCTATCCGGGGTCAGCGCTCCGCGCGGCGAGCCTCCCGGACACGGCGCAGCCGATTGACGGTGACCGGGTCGTGGGCCAGGGCCCTGGGATCGTCCAGAAGGGCGTTGAGGAGCTGGTAGTAGCGGACGGGGGCCATGCCGAGCTCCTCGCGGATGGCACGTTCCTTGGCGCCGGCGGTCGGCCAGCCGCGCCGCTCCAGCGCCAGCACCTCGCGGTCGCGCTCCGACAGGTCTCCCTCGTCCACACCGGAACCGTAGCGGACGCCGTCCGGGCCGCCGGCCGGCACCGTGGCATCCGGCCCGCCCGGCGTCCGGTGACGAGGCGGACCGGGCCGGTGCGGGATCCGGGGGGGGCCGGTACCGGGACAGGGCGGGGCGGCGTGCGCACGGCCGCCCCTCCGGTTCGGCGCAGCCGGGGACTACTCCGCGTTGTCCATCGTCGCGGCCTCCCGCTGGAGCTGGCCCAGGATGGAGGCCGGGTTGCCGTTGGGGGCCACCGCCTTGCCTATCTGCTGCTTGACGTTGGCGCTGACCTGCGCCCAGGACGTCTTGCCGACGGGATAGAGCTGGGCGTTCGGGAGTTCCTTGAGGAACGCGGCGAGCTGGCTGTCCTTGCCGTCGGAGGCCATCGTCTCGGACGCCGACGTGGTGACCGGCAGCAGGTCGTACTCGCGCGAGAAGGCGAGGACGTTCTGCTCGTCGTACACGAAGTCGAGGAACTTGCCGATCTCCTTGCGGTGGCCGTGCTGCTTGAAGGCCATCATCCAGTCGGCGACGCCCATCGTGGCCCTGGCCTTGCCGTTGACGCCGGGCATCGGGACCATGCCGAACTTCACGCCCTTGCGGGCCGCCATCTGCATCAGCGTGGGGTGGCCGTTGAGCATGCCGACCTCGCCGCGCGTGAAGGCGGCGAAGGCGTCGGCGCGGTTGAGCTTGCCGGGCAGGGTCGGGCCGGTGAGGCCCTTGCCGACGAGCTCGTTCTTCAGCCAGCTGAACGTGGCGACGTTCGGCTTGGAGTCGAGGCTGTAGGTGCCGACGTTGTCGGTGTAGCCGTCGCCGCCGCTGAGCAGCCACATCATGGTCTCGGCCTGTGCCTCCTCCGGGCCGAGCGGCAGCGCGTACGGGATCTTCACGCCGCGCGCCTTGAGGACCTTGGCGTCGGCCTGCAGCTGGCTCCAGCTCTGCGGCGGGGTGAGGCGGGCGTCCCGGAACAGCTTCTTGTTGTAGAAGAGCAGGCGGGTGGAGGCGGCGAACGGCATGCCGTACTGGACGCGGTTCACCAGGCCCGCGTCGCTCAGCGAGGGCAGGAAGTCGGCTTGCACGGGTATGGAGAGCACGTCGTCCGCGCTGTACAGCTTGTGCGCGGCGGCGTAGTCGGCGTACGCGCCGATCTGGGCCATGTCCGGGGCGTCGCCCTTGTCGACCATCTGCTTGACCTTGCGGTCGACGTCGTTCCACGAGTAGACGCTGACCTGGACCTTGATGCCCGGGTTCTTGGCCTCGAAGGAGCTCACGAGGCCGTCCCAGTACTTCTTGGAGCTGTTCTGGGGAGAGTCGCCGTAGTCGGCGGCCACCAGGTGCAGGGTGACGGCACCGGAGTCACCGGAGCTGCCGCAGCCGGCGAGCGTCGCCGTCATCCCCAGTGCGGCCACCGCCGCGGTCAGACCAGTCACGCGCCGCTGCACAGCGTGTCCCACCCACATTCGTGTTTCGTTCCATCGTCAATCAAGAGGTACAAGGTCTACACCACGTGTCCCACGATGCGGGCAACGGGTTCGATACGGCTGGGTCTCCACTGCGTCACCATGAACGCTTCAAGCTGCGCGAGTGGACTAGACCTCTCATGGGTGCAGGGGCCACACTGTCCCCCGTGAGACATGTCATCGCCCTGGACGTGGGCGGCACCGGGATGAAGGCGGCCCTGGTCGGGGCGGACGGCACCCTGCTCCACGAGGCCCGCCGCCCGACCGGCCGCGAGCGCGGTGCGGACGCGGTCGTGGAGTCGATCCTCGGCTTCGCCGCGGAGCTGCGCGCCCACGGCGAGACGCACTACGGCGTGTCCGCATCGGCGGCCGGCGTCGCCGTGCCGGGCATCGTCGACGCCGAGCGCGGCATCGCCGTGTACGCGGCGAACCTGGGCTGGCAGGACGTGCCGATGCGGGAGCTGCTCAGCCGACGGCTCGACGGGGTACCGGTGGCGCTCGGCCACGACGTGCGCACCGGCGGCCTCGCCGAGGGCCGTATCGGGGCGGGCAAGGGCTCGGACCGGTTCCTTTTCGTGCCGCTGGGTACCGGCATCGCGGGCGCCATCGGCATCGACGGCGCGGTCGAGGCGGGCGCGCACGGCTTCGCGGGCGAGATCGGCCATATCGTCGTGCGCCCGGGCGGCATCCCCTGTCCGTGCGGGCAGCGGGGCTGCCTGGAGCGGATGGCGTCCGCGTCGGCGGTGTCGCTCGCCTGGGCGGAGGCGAGCGGCGACCCCGAGGCGGACGCGGCGGACTGCGCCAAGGCCGTGGAGTCGGGCGACCCCCGCGCGGTCGCCGTCTGGCAGAACGCGGTGGACGCGCTCGCCGACGGGCTCGTCACGGCGCTCACCCTGCTGGACCCGCGCACCCTGATCATCGGTGGCGGTCTCGCCGAGGCGGGGGAAACCTTGTTCACACCACTGCGGGCCGCGGTCGAGCGGCGCGTCACCTTCCAGAAGCTGCCCGCGATCGTCCCGGCCGCGCTCGGTGACACGGCGGGCTGTCTGGGGGCGGGCCTGCTCGCCTGGGACCTGCTCGCCGGCCGTGCCGACCGCAGCCACCGGACCGGCCGGGCCCTCCGGGCCGACGGCGCGGACCGGACCGGCCGGCCGGTGGCCCCGCAGGACCCCGACGCCCGCCCCACGGACCCCACGGACCCCTCGGAGGTAACCACCTGATGGCCACTAGCAAGGTTCTCGCGGGGGCCCGGGTGGTGCTGCCCACCGGCACGGTCGACGGCGGCCGGGTGATCGTCGAGGGCACGCGGATCGCGAACCGCGCAGGGGAGGACGCGGAGACGCTCGACCTCTCCGGCCACTGGGTGGTCCCCGGCTTCGTCGACCTCCACAACCACGGCGGCGGCGGCGCTTCCTTCACCAACGGTTCCGTCGAGGACGTCCTCCAGGGTGTCCGGACCCACCGGCTGCACGGCACGACCACGGTCGTCGCGTCGACGGTGACCGGCGACATGGACGCCCTGGCGCAGCGCGCCGGGCTGCTGTCCGAGCTGGCGGAGCAGGACGACATCGCGGGCATCCACTTCGAGGGCCCTTTCATCTCGCCGTGCCGCAAGGGCGCCCACTCCGCCGAGCTGCTGCGCGACCCGGACCCCGCCGAGGTCCGCAAACTGGTCGACGCTGCGCGCGGCCGGGCCGTCATGGTCACCCTCGCCGCCGAGCTGCCGGGCGGCCTGGACTCCGTGCGGCTGCTCGCCGAACACGGCGTGATCGCGGCGATCGGGCACACCGACGCGACGTACGAGCAGACCGTGGAGGCGATCGACGCGGGCGCCACCGTGGCGACGCACCTGTTCAACGCGATGCCCGCGCTCGGCCACCGTGCGCCGGGCCCGATCGCGGCGCTGCTGGAGGACGAGCGGGTCACCGTCGAGCTCATCAACGACGGGACCCATCTGCACCCGGCCGCACTGGAGCTGGCGTTCCGTCATGCGGGGCCGGACCGGGTCGCCTTCATCACCGACGCGATGGACGCGGCGGGCTTCGGCGACGGCACCTACCATCTGGGGCCACTGGCGGTCGAGGTCAGGGACGGAGTCGCGCGGCTCGCGGAGGGCGGTTCGATCGCGGGCTCCACGCTGACGCTGGACCGCGCCTTCCAGCGGGCGGCCACCGTCGACCGGCTGCCCGTCGAGGACATCGTGCGGGCCGTCTCGGCCAACCCCGCGAAGCTCCTCGGCCGATACGACACGGTGGGCTCCCTCGAAGCGGGCAAGGACGCCGACCTGGTGGTTCTGGACGCCGGCTTCACGCTCAAGGGCGTGATGCGCAAGGGCGAATGGGTGGTTGTGCCCGAACTCGGCTGATTCTCGACCCGGTTCGGTGGCGGTGGGCGACCCACGGTCTGGGCCTACCGCCATGTCTTTGGCATGATCAGGCCCCGAACCATGGGTAAGGACAGTCTTTCGGGGGAGGGCCACGTGATCCTCACGGTCACGCTGAACACCGCTCTCGACATCACGTATCGCGTTCCGTCACTGCGGCCCCATGCCTCGCACCGCGTGTCCGAGGTGTTGCAGCGGCCGGGCGGCAAGGGCCTCAACGTGGCCCGGATCCTGGCCGCGCTGGGCCACGAGGTGACGGTCACCGGATTCGCGGGCGGCGGCACGGGCCGTGCGCTGCGGGACGCGCTCGCCGAGGTGGACGGCCTCACGGACGCGCTGGTGCCGGTCGCCGGTGCGACCCGGCGCACGATAGCCGTGGTCGACGCGGCCTCCGGCGACACGACACAGCTCAACGAACCGGGCCCGCACGTCTCCTCCGCCGAGTGGGCGGCGTTCACCGGGACGTACGAGGCACTGCTCACGCGGCCGTCGTGCGCCGCCGTGGCCCTGTGCGGCAGCCTGCCGCCGGGGGTGCCCGTGGGTGCCTACGCCCAACTGGTGCGGACCGCCCGGACTGCGGGCGTTCCCGTGCTGCTCGACACCAGCGGCGAACCCCTGCGCCGCGGGCTCGCCGCCCGTCCCGACATCATCAAGCCGAATGCCGACGAACTCGCCGAGCTGACGGGCTCCCACGATCCGTCGCAGGCCACCCGTGACGCCCGCCGTCGCGGGGCCCGCACGGTCGTCGCCTCGCTCGGCGCCCGCGGCCTCTTCGCCGTCACCCCCGACGGCACATGGCAGGCCGCGCCCCCGGCCCGCACCCATGGCAACCCGACCGGCGCCGGCGACTCGGCGGTCGCCGGCCTGCTGTCGGGCCTGGTGGAAAACCTCCCCTGGCCGGACCGCCTCTCCCGGGCCGTCGCCCTCTCTGCGGCGACGGTACTGGCGCCGGTGGCGGGGGAGTTCGACCGCGACACCTACGAGAAGCTGCTGGGCCAGACCACCGTCACGCAATAGCCGACCGGGGCGTGAGCTCGCGACCTGCCGGGCACCCTCTGATCCTCCGTCGAGCCAAGGTAATTGCCGTTCCGCAGCCAAGGCAGCATTCGGCCATTTAAAAGCGGGGGGAACTAAACTCCCCGGCCAGAATGGCAAGATATGGCACTCCCCCATCGCCATATCGGTCGCGATTCTGACATACGCTTGCTAGCTTTCAGGCCCCCGATTTTGGAGAGACGTGAAGCGCGCAGTAGCGATTCCGGTAACTGGATTGGCGGCACTGGTCTTAGCTGTCGCGGTATCCACACCCGCCCAGGCAGCAACAAGCGCTTGTGGTACGTCAGGCGCCTACGGGTCATGGAGCGGTACACCTGTGGACCCGACCCTGGTAAAGCCCCTGACGCTCGGGGTGAAGGACATGGCATCGGACGGACACCACCCGGCTGTCCGCTTCGTGACCAAGGACTACAACGGGCACCCCAAGTACTGGTCCTGGCACCACAACTATGACAACGCACCGAACTGGAAGTACTGGACCACTGAAGCCAGCTACAACGGGGGAATGTTTGCCTGGACCGTAGAGGTCGCAAATTTCGACGGCAGTAGAATTCTCAACCGTTACACGTGCCCCTGGGTGCATTCGTGAGCTGAGCAACGGGAGCGGGTCGCTTCAACGAGGCGCCCGCTCCCGGAACCCGAGGCTTAATTCTTGACGTGACCGGCCTTCAGCCAGACCTGGTCGAGATTGAAGTCGCACTGGTCGCCGCTCTCGCAGGAGATAGTCAGCGTGTTTGTGCCCTTGTTGAGCGAGATCCAGGCAAACGTCTTCGTCCAGCCCTTGTCCCAGGCCCCTTCTGGAGCGTGGGCGAAGTTGTCCATGTTGAGCTTCTGATTCGAGGATTGGCTGTTCACCGTGAGGGTCGGCTTCGCAGCCTTTCCAGGGACGCCGTACCCCACGAAGAGGGTGTAGTCACCGCTCTTGGGCACGCTCACCGTCCAGGTGGCCGACGCGCCGGGCTGGTTGAAGTTCCCGACGTAGACGCCGCCCGCGGACTTGGCTCCCGGGATGTCCGACGCCGTGGTGGCGCCGCTCAGCTTGAGCGCCTTGGCGTCGGACTTGGGCAGTTCGCCCGGTGCCTGGCTGGAGTTCGAGGCGTTGTCCGTCGGCTCGGACGACTGGGTGGCCGCCGGGCCGGAGCCCGCCTGGTCGTCCGTGCCCTTGTTGTCCTTGCCGCCGGTGAGGACGGCCACGCCGATCCCGATGACCACGACGGCGACCACGGCGACGGCGCCGATCAGGAGGCCCTTGGTGTTGGGGCCGCGGCCCCGGCCGCCGGACGGCGGCGGGGACTGGCGGGGAGCACCGCCCGGGAGGGTCTCGGGAGCCTGGTAGTGCGGGTTCGGGCGACCCTGCTGCGGGACCTGGCCGTATGCGGCCGTGGGCGCCTGCCCGTACGCCGCGGTCTGCCCCTGCTGTCCGTACTGTCGGTCACCGACCGTACGGACGCGATTGACGGAGCGGGGCCCCGGGTATCCATAGCCACCGCCCCCGCTCGGCGGGGTGGCGCCGGATGCCTGTCCGTCGGCGTACAGATAGCCGAACGGGTCCTCGTTCTCGGGCGTGCTCGCGCCGTTGTTGCCGGCCGTCATCCCTTCGTCACTCCTCAGCGGGTGCAGTGCGGTCAGTGGGGGACTTGGCGAGCCTACCCCCATCAGGTGACGCAAACAGGTGTCCTGGACCGCATCGAAACGCTGACCTGGGGCTCAGCCGGCCCGCCTGTGCTGTTTCGCACGCGAACGCTTCTCCACGTACATCCTCTGGTCGGCCGACTGCAGGACCTCCTCGGCCGTCATCCCGCAGTGCGCCCACCCGATCCCGAAGCTCGCGCCGACCCGTACGGCCCTGCCGTCGACCCGGATCGGCGGGATGATCGCGTTCCGCAGCCGCACCGCGAGGTCCTGTGCGTCGGCGCGGCCGAGTCCGTCCGCGAGCACGACGAACTCGTCGCCGCCGAGCCGTGCCACGGTGTCCCCGTCGCGCACACCGTGGGTGAGCCGTCGCGCCACCTCGATGAGCACGGCGTCACCCGTGTGGTGCCCGAACCGGTCGTTGATCGACTTGAAGCCGTCGAGGTCGCAGAAGAGGACCGCGAGGCCCTTCGCGCCGTCGTCGGTGTCGCCCTCGGGGGCGATGGTGTGGACGTGCCCGTCGAAGCCGTCGTACGCCGGGAGGCGCTGCCCCTCGCCGGGGGCGTAGTCGAAACCGGGGCCCTGGCCGTCGTCCCCGATGTTCTCGAATCCACTCGAGCCGGGCGGACCCCCGCCGAAGGCGGCGCGGGCGCCGGGGCCGCCGAACGCCGCGTCCAGGGACTCGGCGGCATCGTGCGGCAGCGACTGCGGGCGGCGGCACAGCCGCGAGGAGAGCCGGGCGCGCAGTTCGGCGCTGTTGGGCAGTCCGGTCAGCGAGTCGTGGCTGGCCCGGTGGGCGAGCTGGAGCTCGCGCCGCTTGCGGTCCTCGATGTCCTCGACGTGCGTGAGCAGGAAGCGCGGACCGTCCGCGGCGTCCGCGACGACGCTGTTGCGCAGGGACACCCACACATACGTGCCGTCCCGCCGCCCCAGTCGCAGCTCGGCCCGGCCGCCCTCGGCGGAGGTGCGCAGCAGCGTGCCGATGTCCTCGGGGTGGACGAGGTCGGAGAACGAGTAGCGCCGCATGGCCGACGCGGGCCGGCCGAGCAACCGGCACAACGCGTCGTTGGTCCGCAGGATCCGGCCGTGCTGGTCCCCGCCCAGCTCGGCGATCGCCATGCCGCTCGGCGCGTACTCGAAGGCCTGCCGAAACGACTCCTCACTGGCCCGCAGCGCCTGCTGCTCCCGCTCCAGACGGACGAGCGCGCGCTGCATGTTTGCTCGCAGCCGGGCGTTGCTGATCGCAATGGCGGCCTGGAACGCGTACATCTGGAGCGCCTCGCGCCCCCAGGCACCGGGTCGACGGCCGTTGCGGGGCCGGTCGACCGAGATGACGCCGATGAGCTCGCCCCCGGAGGCGCCCGGCGCGTACATGGGCGCGAAGAGGCGGTCGGCGTAGTGCCACTCGTCCTCGAAGCGCGGCTCGGGGCCGTCGGTGTGCCACTGGGGCACGTCGTCGTCGTCGAGGACCCAGCCCTCGGTGTGCGGGATGAACCGCAGGTCGCCCCAGGCCTCGCCCATGCTCAGCCGGCGGTCCCAGGAGCCGCGGGAGCCCACGCGGCCGGTGATGAGGGCCTCGGCGGCGGCGTTGCCGGAGAACGCGGCGACGACGAGGTCTCCGTCGGGACGCACGAGGTTCACGCAGGCCAGCTCGTACCCGAGGCCGTTGACGACGCCGTCGGCGACGGTCTGCAGCGTGTCGGCGAGGCTGCGCGCCGTGTTCATGTCCGCCATGACCTGGTGCAGCTGCCGCAGGGTCGCAAGACGGACGTAGGGCTCCGACTCGGTCTCCATGCTTAGCTCTCCCCGAGGGACTCCGACAGCAACTCCAAGCTTGGTCATCGGTCTACGGACGCGCGTCGGCGCGTACTCCTAGCAGTGTCTCCGCCACTGAATCACAGCGCGCTGCCCAGCCGGTACACAGGGTCAACAAAATATGGCACCTGTGACTCAAGTCACAACAGGGGCCGAACGGTTGGGCCGTGCATTTACTGTCCGGCCGTCTACTTACTGAACGCAAATACCTCCGTGCTCGCGGCCGGCGGTCGGCTGCTTTCCCGGCGTTCTCCCGCGTACTCCCGCAGGCCGCCGCCGCACGGGGACCTAGGTCCCCTCCCCTAGGTCCCGGCTCCGTCCGGGGCCCGATCCGGCGGCCGGGAGCGCCCGGTTAGCGTTTTCCCGTGCTGAAGACGCCCGCGCCGAAGACCCTCCGTGTCCCGCCCGCCCCGACCGCCGACGGGCATGCTGTGGGGGTGAGCGATGACGAGTTCCGTGCCGCGATGTCCCGGCTCGCCGCGGGTGTGGTCCTGGTGACCGCGCGCGAACCCGCGCTCGCCCCCGACGGGCCGCGCTGCGAGGACGTGGGTATGACGGCGACGGCCTTCATGTCGGTGTCCCTGGACCCGCCGCTCGTCCTGGTCAGCCTGCGCGAGGGGTCCCGCATGGACGACCTGCTCGCCGAACAGCCCCGGTGGGCGGTCTCCGTCCTCACCGAGAGCCAGCGGCACATCGCCGGCCGCTTCGCCATGAAGGGCCGGATCAGCGACCGCCTCCTCTTCGAGGACATCCCCTACGTCCGCGGCGAGGTCTCCGGCGCCCCCATGGTCGGCGGAGCCCTGGCCACCCTGGAGTGCCACACGGAGCAGCGCGTCGAGGCGGGCGACCACACCCTCGTCATCGGCCGCGTCCTGACGGCTCATCTGCCGAGCGCGGAGGGGGGTCCGCTGCTGTACTTCAGGGGCCGCTACCGGCACCTGGCGTGAACGCCGCCCGGTTCCGCCCCCGTCCCGGCACGGACGTCGCCGGGTTCGGCGCCGGTCCCGGCGCACACGCCGCCGGGTTCGACCCGCGTCCCCCGCGCGAACGCCGCCGGATTCGGCCCGCGTCACCGTGCGGACGCCGCCCGGTTCAGCTCCAGTCCCGCCCCGAACGCCCCCGCTTGGTCTCACCGCGCTGCTTCTTCTCGCGCAGCCGCCGCTCGTTGATCCCCCGCGGAATCCGTGTGGCCCTGCGCGGCTTGGGCGGCGGCGCCGACGCCTCGGCCAGCAGCGAGGCGAGCCGCACGGCCGCAGTCTCGCGGTTGCGCCACTGCGACCGGTGCTCCGACGCGCGGACGGTGACCACACCCCCCACCAGCCGCCCGGCGAGCCGCGCCAGCGCGCGGTCCTTCCAGACCGGCGGCAGCGCCTCGGTCCGTGCCAGGTCGAAGCTCAACTCGACCTGGGTGTCGCTCGTGTTGACGTGCTGACCGCCCGGGCCGGAGGAGCGGGAGAAACGCCACATCAGCTCGGCCTCCGGCAGGGCGACCGAACCGCGGATGACATAGGGACCGGACATGACTCCCATGGTCCCGGCTCCCGGCAGTGCCCGCACCCGAATTTGCGGACGCCCCGGGGCCGGAGAGACCGCCCGCGGGGGCGGGAGAAGCCACCCCGGTGGCCGGGGAGACCGTTTCGCGGGGCCGGGGGGAGACCGCCCGGGGTCTGGGGTGATGCCCCCGCCGGGTCCCGAGCGGCCCCGCGGACGCCGTACCGCTCCCGTCCGGCTCCCGTCCCGCCTACCGTCCAGGGTGAACGGAGTAAAGAAAGCAAAGAACCCTGGAACCTTCACACCCCTGCCCGGCGTTCATAGCGGTGACGGTAGCTTCGACCCTGCGAAGCCCGCAGACACGATTCTAGGAAGGGACCTCCCGACATGGCTGTAAGCCTGACCAAGGGCGGCAACGTCTCGCTCACCAAGGAGGCGCCGGGCCTCTCCGCCGTCACGGTGGGCCTCGGCTGGGACGTCCGGACCACCACGGGCACCGACTTCGACCTGGACGCCTCGGCCATCGCGGTGAACCCCCAGGGCAAGGTCTACTCCGACGCGCACTTCGTCTTCTTCAACAACAAGCAGACGCCGGACCAGTCCATCGTCCACACCGGCGACAACCGCACGGGCGAGGGCGCAGGCGACGACGAGGCGATCAACGTCAACCTTGCGGCCCTCCCGGCCGACGTCGACAAGATCGTGTTCCCGGTCTCCATCTACGACGCCGAGACCCGCAGCCAGAACTTCGGTCAGGTGCGCAACGCGTACATCCGCATCGTCAACCAGGCCGGCGGCGCCGAGATCGCGCGCTACGACCTGTCGGAGGACGCCGCCACCGAGACCGCGATGGTCTTCGGCGAGCTGTACCGCAACGGCGCGGAGTGGAAGTTCCGCGCGGTCGGCCAGGGCTACGCCTCCGGCCTGGTCGGCATCGCCCAGGACTTCGGCGTGAACGTCTGAGTTCCGGCGTGAACGTCTGACGTCCCGTCGCACCTCGAGAGCCCCCGGTCGCGCGCCCGCGGCCGGGGGCCTCGTGCTCCACCCGGCCGACCACGGCCACGCCGGGCCGCGACCCGGACCGGGCCCACGGCGGCCCGGTAGTTTGCCCGAGTGCTCCTAGAACCCCTCTCCCCCGCCCCCGATCACGACATTCCGGGGCCCCTGCTGTCGGAACTCACCGTCCTCTACGCCTCGAACCGCGAGTTCCTCGCCCTCAGCGGCGACTTCCCCGACCCGGACGACATCCGGCCCGAGCACGTCGCCACCGCGCTCGCCGACGAACTCGCGCACCCGGACGCCGAGGTGCTGCTCGCGCGCAGTGAGGGGAGCCTCGTCGGGGTGGCGGTCACGCTGGCCCACCACCCCGATCCGGCCGACCCGGATCCGTGGATCGGGCTGCTGATGGTGGACGCGGCCGCGCAGCGGCAGGGACACGGACGCCGGCTGGCGGCCCTCGTCGAGGAACGGTTCCGCGCCGCCGGCCGCACCGCGGTCCGCCTCGCCGTCCTGGACGGCAACCCCGGCGCGTTCGCCTTCTGGACGGCGCTCGGATACAAGACCGTCGGGCAGCGCAGGGACCTCCAACGGGGACGGCCCTGCACGGTGTTGCGCAAACCCCTGTGACACCCGCGGCCGGAGGCCCGAGCCTCAGGCGTGGTCCGGCTTCCCGTCCCCGTACAGCCAGTCGTCCCAGACCTTCCGGAGCTGCCCGCGCCTGGCGGGCCCCGCCGCGTGCTCGACATAGGCGGTGAAGTCGGCTGTGTCGGCGTTGCCGTACCTGTGGTCCCCGGGCCAGCTCCTGAGCAGCGCGAAGAACGCCTTGTCGCCCATGGTCTGCCGGACCTTGTGCAGCACCATCGCGCCCCGCTCGTACACCGGGCTGTCGGAGATGTGCGCCGCGCTGGAGGGGCGGGCCGGCGGAAACGCCCAGATGCCGTCGGAGCCGTCGCTGCCGCTGTAGAGGTCGTCGAAGGTCTTCTGCGCGCTGTCGCCGCCGTGCTGCTCGTCCCACAGCCACTCCGCGTACGTCGCGAAGCCCTCGTTGAGCCACATGTCCTGCCACGACTTCGGCGTCACCGAGTCGCCGTACCACTCGTGCGACAGCTCGTGGACGAAGGTGTGCAGCGACGGCGTGCCCGGGAAGACAGGACGGGTCTGGGTCTCCAGCGCGTAGCCGGCGTCGCCCTTGCGGTCGATGATCGCGCCGGTCGACGAGAAGGGGTACGGGCCGAAGACGCGCTGCTCCCACTCCATGACCTCGGGAAGCCGCCCGAGGACCTTCTGCGCCGTGCCGGACTGGTCCGGGTCGACCGCCGTGAAGACGTGCAGGCCCTTGGTGTCGTACGTCTTCGTCTCGAAGTCGCCGATCGCGACGGTGGCGAGGTAGTCGGCCATCGGCCGGCCCTCGTGCCAGGAGAAGGTGGTGTGTCCTCCCTGGGTCTTCCGGCGCCGCAACTCACCGTTGGAGACGGCCTCCAGACCCTTCGGGACGGTGACCGTGATGTCATAGGTGGCCTTGTCGCTCGGGTGGTGGTTGCCCGGGTACCAGGCCATCGACCCGGTCGGCTCGCCGAGGCCGAGGGCGCCGTCCTCGGTCGGCAGCCAGCCCTCCTTGGAGGTGTCCGGGTCGGTGATGGTCTGCGGGGTCCCGGAGTAGCGGACGGTCGTACGGAACGTCCTGTCCTTGCGGATGTCGTCGTGCGGCCGGATCGTGAGCTCCTGCCCGGCACGGCTGAACCGGGCCGGGGTGCCGTCGACCGTCACCGATCGGACGGTGAGCCCCTTCAGATCGAGGTTGAAGGCGCTGAGAGCCTGGGTGGACCGGGCGGTGATGTCGGCCGTGCCGGTGAGGTGCCGGTTCCCGGGCTCGTAGTCCAGGTCCAGCGCGTAGTGCGCGACGTCGTAACCGCCGTTGCCCATCCGCGGGAAGTACGGGTCGTGCACCCCGGACGCTCCGGGGGTGCCCCGCACTCCGCCGCTGAGCGCCGCGCAGGCGGCGAGGGCCAGCACGAGTCCGGCGGAGGCGTACGTCATCCGCTTGGGGAGGGGTCGGTCCACGGGCGCGATCCTATGCGAGCCATGTCCGTTTGATGACAGGAGTTTGTGTAATTGCGCCAGAGCGTGACCGACTTTACGACAGAGAGCGAGCATCTTTACCTCAATATGGACCGCCCATGGGGCCGCCCCGGGCCTCCCACGGTGGCCGCCCCGGCCGTCCACGGAGGCCGCCCCGGCGTGACACCATCACCTACGTGCTCGACATCGGCTACGCCCTCTCCAACCGCTTCCCGGACCCACCGCAGACCGACTACCGGCGCGCCGACGTGCACGCCCTGCGTCACGACCTGTTCTGCGGCGATGTGTACCTCGCGGACACCGAGGCGGACCGGGAACTGTCCACAGCCTGGGGATGGGTGCCGGTGCTGGACTTCGCATGGGCACTGTGCGACATCGCCGAACGGCTCGACCGGGACCCGAAGGGCAGCCGCGCATCCCGACCCCAGCACGCCGAGCTCGACTTCACCGAGTCGACCGACCGCATGCTCTTCGAACGCCGCTTCGGCTGGGTCGACATCGAGGCCGACTGGATGCCCGGCGACGAGCCCCCGCTGACGTTCTCGCACGGCGAGCTGCGCCGGGAGGCCCGCGACTTCCTGCACGATCTGCTCGCCGACCTCACCGACCTGCACGACGAACTCGGCGAGAACCCGGCGGTCTGGACGCTCCAGGCGCGCTTCCCGCGGGTGTAGGCACCACCGCCGCGGACGGCAGGGCTGCTCCCGAAGCCCTGACACGCGGATGCGACACGCCCCGATCCATGCTGTTCTGACCATGTGACCATCACCCGGAAAGGTGATCCGCCCGGTGTGGTCGAAGGGACTCGGGACCCCCACCGGTGGTGGGCCCTCGTGGTCATCGCCCTGGCACAGCTGATGGTGGTCCTCGACGCGACCATCGTGAACATCGCCCTCCCCTCCGCCCAGCGCGACCTCGGCATGTCCGACGCCAACCGGCAGTGGGTGATCACCGCCTACACCGTCGCCTTCGGCGGCCTGCTCCTGCTCGGCGGCCGTGTCGCCGACCGCGTGGGCCGTCGGCGCACCTTCGTCGTCGGCCTCATCGGCTTCGCCGCCGCATCGGGCATCGGCGGCGCCGCCGCCTCACCCGGCATGCTCTTCGGCGCCCGCGCCCTCCAGGGCGCCTTCGCCGCCCTGCTCGCCCCCTCCGCGCTGTCCCTGCTCACCACGTCCTTCACCGACCCCGGGGAACGCGGCAAGGCCTTCGGCGTCTACGGCGCCCTCGCGGGCGGCGGCAGCGCCATCGGACTGATCGTCGGCGGGGTGCTCACCGAATACCTCACCTGGCGATGGTGCCTGTACGTCAACATCCCCGTCGCCGTGATCGCCGTCGCCGGCGCCCTCACCCTGCTCCGGGACCGCCCCGGCAACGCCGAGTCACGGCTCGACGTGCCCGGCGTCCTGCTCGGCTGCGGCGGCCTCGTCTGCGTCGTCTACGGCGTCAGCGAGGCCGAGTCCCACGGCTGGAGCAGCCCGTTGGTGCTGACCCTCCTCAGCGGCGGCACCGCGCTCCTCGTCGGGTTCGTCGAGTGGCAGAACCACGCCCGGCACCCCCTGCTGCCGCCGCACATCATCCGCGACCGCACCCGCGCCGGATGCTTCCTGACCATGGCGCTCGCCACCATCGGGCTGTTCGGGCTGTTCCTCTTCATGACGTACTACCTCCAGGTCGTCCTCGGCTACTCGCCGCTGAAGACCGGACTCGCCTTCCTGCCCATGACCGCCGCGATCGTCACCGGCTCGACCCAGGTGTCCGCCCGGCTCATCTCCCGGGTCCCGCCCCGCGCCCTGATGGTCCCGGGGATGCTCCTCGCCGCCTGCGGACTCCTCGTGCTGACGACGCTCACCCCCGGCAGCTCCTACGCCGGGCACGTCCTGCCCGCCGAACTCCTCCTCGGGCTCGGCATGGGCCTCACCTTCATGCCGGTCATGGCCACCGCCACCGCGGGCGTCGCCGCCCGGGACTCCGGGGTCACCTCCGCGACGGTCAACACCTCGCAGCAGGTCGGTGGCTCCATCGGCACGGCGCTGCTCAACACCATCGCCACGTCCAGCGCCGCCGCCTACGTCGCCGCCCGCCTCGCCGACCCTGCGCGGCGCGCACAGGTCACCAAGGCGGGCATCGTCCACGGCTACACCGTCGCCATCTGGGTGGCCGTGGCGATCATGCTGCTCGGTGCCCTCGTCGCCGGACTGATGGTCAGTGCCGACCCGCGACGCGGTCCGCCAGCTGCGCCAGCCGCGAGTCCCGCGTCGTCGGACGCGACAGCTCGTGCCGGTCCGCCGTCCGGTACGTCGCGTACATCCCGTGCACGCCCAGCCAGCGCAGCGGCTCCGGCTCCCACTTCCGGACCCGGTGATTCACCCACGGCAGGGCCGTCAGCCCGGAGGGGCCCGCCTGACCCGAATCCTGCTGCACCAGATCCCGCAGCGTCCGGGCCGCCAGATTGGCCGTGGCAACCCCCGAGCCCACATAGCCGCCCGCCCAGCCGAGGCCCGTCGCACGGTCCAGTGTGACCGTGGCGCACCAGTCGCGCGGCACCCCCAGCACACCCGACCAGGCGTGATCGATCCGCACCCCGGCCAGCGTCGGGAAGAACCGCACCAGGATCGCCCGCAGCGCCTCCACGGTCTCCGGCTGCGTACTGCCGTCGTTGTCGGTGCGCGATCCGAAGCGGTACGGAACGCCGCGGCCGCCCAGCGCGATGCGGCCGTCGGCGGTGCGCTGCGCGTACATGTACGCGTGCGCCATGTCGCCGAGGGTCTCGCGCCCCTCCCAGCCGATCGACTCCCACAACGCGTCCGGCAGCGGCTCGGTCGCGATCATCGACGAGTTCATCGGCAGCCAGGTCCGGCGCTGTCCCTTCAGCGACGCCGTGAACCCCTCCGTGCAGCGCAGCACGTACGGCGCCCGGACCGTCCCGTACGGCGTGACCGCGTGCTTCGGCCTGATCTCCGTCACCGGCGTCGACTCGTGGATCGTGACGCCCAGCGCCTCGACGGCGTCGGCGAGCCCCTTCACCAGCTTCACCGGGTGCAGCCGCGCCCCGTGCGGCGTCCAGGTCGAGCCGACGGCACCGGCGACACGTATCCGCTCGGCCGTCTCCCGGGCGCCGTACAGCTCCCGGTCCTTCTCCCCGTAGGAGAGCTCCGTGGTGTGGAACGACTTCAGCCGTGCCAGCTGCGCGGGCGTGTAGGCGACCTCCAGCACCCCGCCCTGGTGGACGTCGGCCTCGATCACCTCCTCGGCCGCGACCCGCACGACCTCGTCGACGGTGTCGTTCATCGCCTGCTGGAGGCGTATCGCGGCGTCGCGCCCATGGAGCCTGGCGTACCGGTCGCGGCCCGCGATGCCGTTGTAGAGCCAGCCGCCGTTGCGGCCCGAGGCCCCGTAGCCGCAGAACTTCTGCTCCAGGACGGTGATCCGCAGGAAGGGCGCGGCCTTCTTCAGGTAGTACGCGGTCCACAGCCCCGTGTACCCGCCGCCGACGATCACCACGTCCGCGCTCGCGTCACCGGGAAGCGGCTCACGCGGCGCCGGAAGGCCGTCGTCCGTGTACCAGAAGGAGATTCCGCCGTTGATCGTGCTGCTCATGGGGCGGACGTTACTGCTCGGAGGGGGGTTCCGGGCAGGGGGAAGGGCGCGACGAAATCCGTGTTTTTCTCGACGCCAGGGGCCGGCACGCCAGGCCGATGAGGACCGCGGTGAGATGGCCGAGACCGGTGAAAGTGGGGTCCCGGACCAGCGGCGCACCGTAGACGGCCAGCACGGCGACGAGATACGCGTACCGCCACGGCGAAGCGATCCGGTACGTCAGCACGCCCATCACTCCGGCCAGCGCATAACTCACCCCGACGTCGAGGGTGTTCACCGCCGACAGCGGCGCCAGCCCGTGACCGATGGCCCACAGCAGGGCGCCCTCGCTGATCAGCGTCGCCAGGACGTGCGCGGCACAGGCGACGGCCAGCCAGCGCGCCGTCCCCAGCCAGTGCTCGGCCGGGGCGTGGAAGACCGTGTAGAGAACGGCGTACGGAAGCCAGTGGCTGCCGTCGATCCAGAAGGCACTGGCGATGAGCACCCGGACCGGGTTCTGCGACAGCTCGTGCAGGTTGGTGGACCGCTGCCGCAGGAAATCCTCCTCGAACTGCGGCGACATGTGGTGCAGGGCGACGGTGGTGACGAACAGGACCACGAGCCAGACGTAGGTACCGGGGGCCGCGCGGACGTACGCGACGGTGCGGCGGCCCGCGGTACGCAGGGCGCGGCGCACGGGCGACACCCGCGGGACGGCGCCGCCGGAGGCGCCGTCCCGCGGCCGGACGATGCGGTGTGGTTCGCTGCGCATGTCCCGATTAAACGCGGCTCCCCACGACCGGCACGGTGATCGACATTCCGGGACGAGCCACGCACGGTCCGATGGTCCCTCGCACCGCCGCACGGGTCCGGGCCCCGGCCGGCCCCCGCGCAGGTGCAGCCGGGTGACGGGTGGAGCAGCCGCCGTCCGCGGCCTAGCGTCGAAGGAAAGCCCCCACCTCCGCCCGCAGGGAGGGTGATCATGGACATCAAGGGTTCGGCGGCCCTCGTCACGGGAGCCAACCGCGGCATCGGACTGGCCTTCGCCCGGGCGCTGCTCGCGCACGGCGCCGCCAAGGTCTACGCCGGTGTCCGGGACCCGGGGACCGTCCGGGACACCGGGCTCGTTCCGCTGCGACTGGACGTCACCGACGAGGAGCAGGTCACCGCGGCCGCGCGTGCCGCCGACGACGTCAGCATCGTCATCAACAACGCCGGGGTCGCCGGTGGCCCGTCCCTCCTCGAGGGGTCGTTCGACGGTGCCAGGCGCGAGATGGAGGTCAACTACTTCGGCACCTGGGCCGTCTCGCGTGCGTTCGCTCCCGTACTGGCCGCCAACGGCGGCGGAGCGCTGGTCACCATGCTGTCCGTGGCGTCGTGGGTCGCCAACAGGCGGCTCCCGAGTTACGCGGCCTCCAAGTCCGCCCAGTGGTCGCTGACGAACGCCTTCCGGCTGGCGCTGCGGGAGCAGGGCACCCTGGTGGTCGGCGTGCACGCCGGCTATGTCGACACCGACCTGGCGGCGGACATCGACTCCCCGAAGATCCTGGCGTCCGACGTGGCCGAGAAGACGATGACGGC
This sequence comes from Streptomyces sp. NPDC002004, assembly GCF_053593975.1. Taxonomy (NCBI): domain Bacteria; kingdom Bacillati; phylum Actinomycetota; class Actinomycetes; order Kitasatosporales; family Streptomycetaceae; genus Streptomyces; species Streptomyces sp. NPDC002004. The sequence continues at coordinate 94,168 of NZ_JBSFDP010000003.1, read as the reverse complement.
GCTGCTCCACGACGAACCGGAGGTGCTGGCCGACGAGACCACCCGGTATGTGCGCGCCGCGCTCTCGGGTGAACTGGAGGCGCTGTACGCCGGTCGGTGACCGCAGCCCCCGCCCCCCCGGCGCCGCGTATGCCGCCGGCCGTCCCCGCGTGCGGCCTGCCGCGGAAGGTCGGGGCGCGGCGGACGACGAGCCCCGGCGCGCCCGCCCTGCGCTCCGCCGGCCGGGCGCGCGCGTGCACCCGACAGGATCGGGCACAGGATGTCGGGTCCGGCACCCCTGCGCTGCCTAGCGTGGTGATCGCAAAGAGGAAGGGGACGGGGAGTGCTGGACAGGCTGAACCAGGCCATGGAGCACGTCGAGCGGCACCTCGACCAGCCCGTCGACGTGGCTGAACTGGCTCGCATCGCGGCCACCTCGGAGTACCACCTGCGCCGGATGTTCTCGGCACTCGCAGGCATGCCCTTGTCGGAGTACATCCGGCGTCGGCGGCTCACGTTCGCGGGCGCGGAAGTGCTCGCGGGACGTGACACTCTGCTGGAGATCGCGGTGCGCTACGGCTACGGCTCGGGGGAGGCGTTCGCGCGGGCGTTCCGCGCCATGCACGGCGTCGGGCCCGGCGAGGCCAGACGCACCGGCGCCGCGCTCAGCTCCCAGCCCCGGATGGCCTTCCGCCTCATCATCGAAGGGAGCAGCAGTATGCGTCACCGCATAGCGAACCGGCCGGACTTCACCGTCGTCGGTCTCAAGACCCGGGTCCCCTTGGTGCATTCCGGGATGAACCAGGCGATCATGGACTTCGTCCGCGGGATCGACCCGCAGATCTCGGGGCGCCTGGAGAAGCTGCCGGACCAGGAGCCGCAGGGCATCGTCTCGGTCTGCGACGACCTGGACCCGAGCCGTGCCGAGGGTACGGAACTCGACTACTACCACGCCGTGATCACCTCGGCGGTCGCCCCCGAGGGCATGGAGACCCTGGCCGTTCCGGCCGGCACGTGGGCGGTGTTCACCACCAGCGGGCCGGCGCCGCAGGCCATCCAGGAGCTGTGGCGGGACGTGTACACCGAGTGGTTCCCGTCGAACCCGTACCGCAGCCGACCCGGCCCCGAGATCCTGCGCACCCGGCTGTCGCCGGACGGGACCGAGGCCGACGCCGAGCTGTGGCTGCCGGTGGAGCAGGAGCACAGCTGAGCCGATCGTCGAGCTCAAGGTCCACGAGAGACAGGTGACGGGCCCGACCGGAGCGGGGAACCGGTCGGGCCCGTCGCGGTCCTGCGCACACAAACGGCCCCGGACGCTTCGTCCGGGGCCGAACAGGACGCCCCTGGAGAGAAACCCCAGGTCGGCGCGGTGCACCAAGAGCCCCCTGTCGGATTCGAACCGACGACCTTCGCTTTACAAGAGCGGCGCTCTGACCAGCTGAGCTAAGGAGGCGTTGCCCGTGCAGTGTACCCATCCCCGGGACGGTGCTCGTCGAAAATTTCGTCGAAGTTCACAGGGCAGTGGGTACTGACAGAGCCGCTGAACGGCAGGTAGCGTCCTGACCCAGTTCACTCCCGTGGATTAGTCCACGGGTACCGGGCCACCGCGGAGCCTCGCGGTGGCCGACCACCTTTACAACGGATCGTCCGGCACGTTCCTGCCGGTGAAGGGGGCCCTTCAGCATGGCCACTGTCACGTTCGACAAGGCAACCCGGATCTACCCGGGTTCCGAGAAGCCCGCCGTCGACGGCCTGGACATCGAGATCGAGGACGGCGAGTTCCTCGTACTCGTCGGCCCGTCCGGCTGCGGCAAGTCCACCTCGCTCCGCATGCTCGCGGGACTCGAGGACGTCAACGCCGGCGCCATCCGCATCGGTGACCGCGACGTCACGCATCTGCCGCCCAAGGACCGGGACATCGCGATGGTGTTCCAGAACTACGCGCTCTACCCGCACATGACGGTCGCCGACAACATGGGCTTCGCGCTCAAGATCGCCGGCGTGCCGAAGGCGGAGATCCGGCAGAAGGTCGAGGACGCCGCGAAGATCCTCGACCTCACCGAGTACCTGGGGCGCAAGCCGAAGGCCCTCTCCGGAGGCCAGCGGCAGCGCGTCGCGATGGGCCGCGCCATCGTGCGCGAGCCGCAGGTGTTCCTGATGGACGAGCCGCTGTCGAACCTCGACGCCAAGCTCAGGGTCAGCACCCGTACGCAGATCGCCGGTCTGCAGCGCCGCCTCGGCATCACCACGGTGTACGTCACCCACGACCAGGTCGAGGCCATGACGATGGGCGACCGGGTCGCCGTGCTGAAGGACGGCCTCCTCCAGCAGGTCGACTCGCCGCGGAACATGTACGACCGCCCCGCGAACCTCTTCGTGGCCGGGTTCATCGGCTCCCCCGCCATGAACCTCGTCGAGGTGCCGATCACCGACGGCGGTGTGAAGTTCGGCAACTCCGTGGTGCCGGTGAACCGCGAGGCGCTGGCCGCCGCGGCCGACCGGGGCGACCGCACCGTCACGGTCGGCGTCCGCCCCGAGCACTTCGACGTGGTGGAGCTCGGCGGCGCCGCGGCCAAGACCCTCACCAAGGACGCCGACGACGCCCCGGCCGGCCTCGCCGTACGTGTGAACGTCGTCGAGGAGCTCGGCGCCGACGGTTACGTCTACGGCACCGCCGAGGTCGGCGGCCAGCAGAAGGACCTCGTCGTCCGCGTGGGCGGCCGCCAGGTCCCGGAGAAGGGTTCCGAGCTCCACGTGGTGCCGCGTCCGGGCGAGATCCATGTGTTCTCGACGTCGACGGGCGAGCGCCTGAGCGACTGACGCACGGCACGCACGCGTCGTACGGCACCCGCATTCCGCAGGCGCCGGAAGGGAGCCCCGCACCCCGGTGCGGGGCTCCCGTACGTTGTCGATAAATACCCCTGCATACCGGGCATTTCACTCACCACCCGCACCCTCGACGTCAACACACGTAAAGAAAAACCTCAGCGGCTGTCGCTCATCAGGGTGACCAAATGTCGCCAAATCATTACCGCCCGCTACTCTCACTCGGGTGACGCACTCGACGCACTCCAAGAAGCCGGCGGAGCGGCGTGGCACCGCGCCCCGACCCGGCGCCGCCCGCCGTATCGGCCGCACTCTCGCTCTCGTCCTGCCCGTCGTCCTGGTCCTGTCCGGGACGCTCGCGGTGACCAGCGTCAACTGGTCGGGTCACGCGACGGATTCGATCCTCACGGCCTCCGCGCAGAACGTCTCCACGAAGGCCAGGTCGCGCGCGCCCCAGGACGTCCTGCGCGACAAGCTCCTGCTGGAGCTCCAGGAGAAGAACCCCGGCACCGCGCTGACGCACCTTCAGCAAGCCGTGAACGGCAAGCCGTCGCTCGCCCGGCACTGCATGTCGATCGCGCGTGCGCTGGGCCAGGCCGCCGTCCGCAAGTACGGCCCGATCCGCGCCCAGTCCTACGCCCGCCCGGTGTGCGACACGTCCTTCGCCTCGGGCGTCGCCGACCAGCACCGCGGCTGACCGGCCACGGGGCGCACGGGCGGCTCCTGCCATCGGCTCTTACCGTCGGCACGTACAGTGCCGACATGACCGATCCGCTTGCCCACGCGCGCCCCACCCAAGCCGTCGTCCTGGCCGGCGGCCAGGGTTCGCGCCTGCGCCCCTATACCGACGACCGGCCCAAGCCGATGGTCGAGATCCCGGGAACCGGGACCCCGATCATCGGCCATCAGCTTGCCTGGCTCGCCGAGGAAGGCGTGACGGACGCCGTCGTCTCGTGCGGCCATCTCGCCGAGGTGCTCCAGAAGTGGCTGGAGTCCGCGGACCTTCCCCTGCGCGTCACGACGGTGGTCGAGAAGGAGCCGCTGGGCCGGGGTGGCGGCCTCAAGTTCGCTGCGGCCCATCTGCCGCACCCCGATGAGGCCTGGTACGCCACGAACGGCGACATCTGGACCCGTTTCTCGCTCCGCGAGATGGCCGCGTTCCACGCGGAGCGGGAGGCGACGGCGACACTGGCGCTGGCCCGGCCGCGGATTCCGTGGGGCGCCGTCGAGACGGACCGCTTCGGCCACATCACCGACTTCGTCGAGGCGCCGCCGTCTCCGTATCTGATCAACGCGGGCGTCTACGTCTTCTCGGCCGCCTTCACCGCGATGCTTCCGGACCGCGGCGACCATGAGCGCACGACGTTCCCGCGGCTCGCACGCGCCAAGCGGCTCGCGGGCTTTCCGATCCCGCAGGGCGCGTACTGGCGCGCCATCGACACGGCGAAGGACCTGACCGAGGCCGCGAAGGAGTTGGAGGCGCTCCGGCGATAGAGCCGAGGCGCTCCAGCTCACGGCTTTCCGGCTCGCGGCCTTCCCGGTTCGGCACCTTCCGGCTCACGGCTTCCCGGCTCACGGCCTTCCCGGTCCGGCACCTTCCGGCTCACGGCTTCCCGGCCTCCGCGCCTCCGACTGCCCGGCCGGGCCTCTCGTGACCCGCTGGCGCGACGACGGGCCGGCCTCGCCGCACACGAGCCGTGCCGGCCTCAGCCCCTGCACGCCACGTGCCCGGCACCGGGGGCTCCGGTGCCGGGCACGCGCGGACGAGGTGCCGTGGGGCGGGGGGTCAGCCGAGCAGGCCGCCCACCAGACCGTTCGAGTCGCCGTTTCCGCCGCTTCCGCTGCCGCTGCCGGAACCGCCCGTGGCGCTCCCCCCGCCGGTGCCGCCGCTGGCGGCGGCACCACCCGGGGAACTGGTGCCGCCCGCGGCGGGCCCGGATGTGGTGGACGGGGCCTGCGGGGCCGCCGAGTGCTGCGGGACGCCCTGCCCGGCCCCCTGGGTCGGCTGCCCGGCGCTGACACTGCCCGTCGCACGGGAGGCACCGGGGGTGTCGGCGGACCGGGACGGGCCGGCCGAACCGCTCTGCCCCTGCGTGGGCGTACCGGACGCGGACGGCCCGCTGGTGCTGCCGGAGTGCCGCCGGCCGGGCTCCTGCGGGAGCGGTGAGCCGGGAATCTCGTTGCGCGGGGCCTCGCCGGGGCCGGGCACGGTCACCCGGTCGGCGTCGCGCACGGCGCCGCCGAGGAGCGAGCCCACCAGGAGGGTCACGCCGACGGCGATCGCGGAGACGATGGTGCCGCGCCGCAGCACACGCCGCCGCAGCTCCCACAGTTCGGCGCGCGGGCCCAGGGTGCGCCAGGCCTCCGACGCGAGGCGTCCGTCGACGGAGTAGACGGGGGCGCCCGCGATGATCAGGGGCGACCAGGCGGCGAGGTAGATGATGTCGGGCGCGTCGTACGCCGGGAGCGTCCGCCAGCTGACCGTGACGATCAGCGCGGCGGAGAGCAGCGCCCCGATCACGGCCGCGACCCGCTGCCACAGTCCGAGGACCGTGAGCACGCCGACGATGACCTGGAGGAAGGCGACGCTCAGCCCGGCGCCGACGGGGTGCTGGAGCGCGAACTCCCGCAGCGGTTCGGCAAGGGCCCAAGGGTGCAGCGAGTGCAGCCACTTGACCATGGAGCCGCGCTCGCCGCCGTCGAAGTAGACGGGGTCGCAGAGCTTGCCCATGCCGGCGTAGATGGAGATGAAACCGAGGAAGACCCGCAGCGGGAGCAGCACGACCCCGAGGTTCATCCGGCGGCCCGGGTAGTAGGCGTGGCGCACGGGGTCGTTCCCGTGCCGCCGGACGCGCACGCTGTCGAGGTCGTACGCGTCCTCGTCACCGGGGCCGCCGGGCCCGAACTCGTCGTCGTAGGACGCGTCCCCGTAGGAGCCGTCGTCGTACGGGAGGTTGTACGGCGCCTCCTCGAAGGCGCTGCCCGCGGTGCGCAGTTGCTGCGGCAGGATCGGGGTCCGCCGGGTCTCGGTCACACCGGGCGTCCCGACGGTGGCGTCCTCGTCGAAGCCGATGCGGGGGATGACCTGCGTGGCGGCACCGCGGCTCACCGGCGCGCCGTCACCCGCGTGGCGCACGCCGGTGTTCCGCACGGCCTGGAGCAGTCCGCTCGCACCCGGGTCTCCCGGCGCGGACCTGCCGCTCCAGACGACGGGTGCGCGTCGGCGCGCGCCGACGACGGGGATGCGCGCGGTGTCCTGGGCCGAGCCCAAGTGCCGTGCGATACGCGGGGACCGCGCCTGCCGCTCGGTGGGGAGCTGCACGCGGAAGCTCGCGTGATTGACGATGACCTGCGCCGGATCGCACGGCACCTTCACCATGCTCAGCGCGGGAGCGTCGTCGAATCCCGACGAGCGGTCCCCCGTGGGTGTGCGGGGTGTTCTGGTGTCCACACTCATCTAACCGAGTGACGAGAGGTTAGGACACTGCTTGACCGAGGAGAAATGTCCGGACCGCGTCAAACGATCAGCTACGGGCGCGGACGGCCCCGTTCAGCTCCGGCGGCGAGCCGCTTCGTACAGCACCACACCCGCGGCGACACCGGCGTTCAGGGACTCCGCGCCACCCGGCATCGGAATCCGCACCCGGAAGTCGCAGGTCTCCCCGACGAGCCGGGAGAGTCCCTTGCCCTCGCTGCCGACCACGATCACCACGGGGCCCCCGAGGGCTTCGAGCTCACCGAGCTCGACCTCGCCGTCGGCGGCGAGCCCGACCACGACGATCCCGGCCTTCTTGTACGCCTCGAGCGCCCGCGTCAGATTGGTCGCCCGCGCCACGGGCGTACGGGCGGCGGTCCCGGCGGAGGTCTTCCACGCACCCGCGGTCATCCCGGCGGCCCGACGCTCGGGCACGACGACACCGTGCCCGCCGAACGCGGAGACGGACCGCACCACGGCACCGAGGTTCCGCGGGTCGGTGACCCCGTCCAGAGCCACGATCAGCGGGTCCTCGCCGTCGTCGTACGCGGCGCTCGCCAGGTCCTCGGGGTGCGCGTACTCGTACGGCGGCACCTGGAGCACGAGGCCCTGGTGGTTGAGCCCGTTCGTCATACGGTCGAGCTCGGGCCGCGGCGCCTCCATGAGGTTGATGCCGCCGCGCTCGGCCGCGAGCTGGAGCGCCTCACGGACGCGCTCGTCGTTGTCGATGAACTGCTGGACGTAGAGCGTGGAGGCGGGTACGCCCTCGCGCAGGGCCTCGACGACGGGGTTGCGCCCGACGACGAGCTCGGACGCGGACCTGCCGCCCCGGCCCTTGGGCGCCGCCTGACGCCCGGTCGCGCGGCGCACCTTGGCCTGCGCGGCACGCTGCTTGGCGTGGCCCTTGCGCATCTCGGCGGGCGGCGTGGGGCCCTTGCCCTCCAGCCCGCGGCGTCGCTGGCCGCCACTGCCGACCTGCGCGCCCTTCTTGCCGGACATGCGACGGTTGTGAGCGGCCATGACCTACCTGTCTTCGTGAAGCGTTGTCTGTGTGTACGTCTATGAAGTGTGCCGCCCGGACGGCCGGGCGGCACCTCTGCCGTCGGCTAGCGCGGTCCGAGGGACCAGCGGGGCCCCTGCGGGCCGTCCTCGATGGCCAGTCCGGACTGGTTGAGCTGGTCGCGGATGGCGTCCGCCGTGGCCCAGTCCTTGCGGGTGCGGGCGGCCTCGCGCTGGTCCAGCACCATCCGCACCAGCGAGTCGACGACGCCGTGCAGGTCATCGCCGCGGTCGCCCTCGCCCGCCCACTGCGGGTCGAGCGGGTCGAGGCCCAGGACGCCGAGCATGGCGCGGACCTCGGCGAGCCGCGCGACGGCCGCCTCCTTGTCGTCGGCGGCGAGGGCGGAGTTGCCCTGGCGGACCGTGGTGTGCACGACGGCGAGCGCCTGGGGCACCCCGAGGTCGTCGTCCATGGCCTCGGCGAACGCGGGCGGAACCTCGTCGGCGGGCTCGACGCCGCCGCCCGCCTTCTCCACCACGCGCTGGACGAAGCCTTCGATCCGCGCGAACGCGGACTCGGCCTCGCGCAGGGCGTCCTCGCTGTACTCGATGGTCGAGCGGTAGTGCGGGGTGCCCAGGTAGTAGCGGAGCACGATGGGCCGCCACCGCTGGACCATCTCGCTCACGAGCACCGAGTTGCCGAGCGACTTCGACATCTTCTCGCCGCTCATGGTGACCCAGGAGTTGTGCAGCCAGTAACGGGCGAACTCGTCGCCGTAGCCCTTGGCCTGGGCGATCTCGTTCTCGTGGTGGGGGAAGATCAGGTCGATGCCGCCGCCGTGGATGTCGAACTCCCGGCCCAGGTACTTGTGGGCCATGGCGGAGCACTCCAGGTGCCAGCCGGGGCGGCCGCGTCCCCACGGCGTCTCCCAGCTCGGCTCGCCCGGCTTGGCGGCCTTCCACATGGCGAAGTCGCGCTGGTCGCGCTTGCCGGTCTCGCCCTCGCCCTCGGGCTGGCGCAGCTCGTCCAGGTCCTGGTTGGACAGCTTCAGGTACTCCGGGAAGGAGCGCACGTCGAAGTAGACGTTGCCGTCGGCCTCGTAGGCGTGGCCCCGCTCGATGAGACCGCGCATCATCTCGACCATCTCGGTCACGTGCCCGGTGGCACGCGGCTCGTAGGTGGGCGGCAGGCAGCCGAGCGCGGCGTAGCCGTCGTTGAACGCGCGCTCGTTCTCGTAACCGATGGCCCACCACGGCCGGTTCTGCTCACCGGCCTTTTTGATGATCTTGTCGTCGATGTCGGTGACGTTCCGCACGAACGTGACGTCGTACCCCCGGTACGTGAACCAGCGGCGCAGGATGTCGAAGTTGAGGTTCGAGCGGACGTGGCCGATGTGCGGTGCGGCCTGCACGGTGGCACCACACAGGTAGATCGAGACGCAACCCGGCTGGAGCGGGGTGAAGTCACGGATCTGCCGGGCGCTGGTGTCGTACAGGCGAATAGTCACCACTCCAGAGTAGTGGCCCGCGGACAGTGCCCTGCGACCCTCGGGGCCGCGGGCACCGATTCGTGACGTTCGCGGAGGTTCAGAGCCGGCCGACGAGCTTCTGCGGTGTGACCCTCACGATCACGCGCTGGGAGTCCGCGGCGGAGTCCGGGTTGAACTCCGCGTACTTCTTGCCGGTGTACTTCATCGACAGCTCGTCGATCAGTCCGTCGGCACCCTGCGTGGTGATCTCGGCGGTGCCGCGGATCTCCGCGTACGTGTACGGGTCGTCCGCGGGCTGGACGACGACGCTCACCCGCGGGTCACGCTGGATGTTCTTCTCCTTGCGGCGGCCGACGGTCGTGGAGAACAGCACGTCGTTGCCGTCCCGCTTCACCCACACGGGCGAGGTCTGGGGGCTGCCGTCGGGCTGGATGGTGGCCACGACGATGAACACGGGACTGTCGAGGAGCTGCTTCAGCTTTTCGGACAGTTCGACGGACATGGCGCGCTCCCTGGGCGTGGGGTGGATGACGGCTGTACGCGTACCCGTCACGGCCACCCCGCCAACAGCTCCCACCCCATTCGGCCCCAGACCTGGCGGGACCTGGCCGGGGGCCTGCACCGGACCTGGCCGGGGGCCTGCACCGGCGTACGGCGCCGCCTGCTCGTCTTCCCCGGACCACCCGGCACCGAGCCGCCGCCATGCCTCGCCTCGTCGTGCGCCGGGCGCGTTCCGGTCTGCGGCGCTTGGGTGGGTGCGCCGCCTGCGTGTGGTGGGTCTCGCCGCGTTCCGGCCTGCGGCGCTCGGGCGGGTGCGCCGTCTGTGCGTGGTGGGTCGGGTGCGTGGGCGGCCTGCGGTGCTTGGGCGGTGCGCCTCGCCTCGTGGTGGGTCGGGTGCGCGCCGGGACCTCCGTCCTCGGACCGGCGCGCCTCCGTCACACGGACGGCAACCCGGCACTTGCGCGCCGGCCACTGCGGGCGGAGGTCCCGCCACGCCCCCTCCCGCCGGACGGCGGCTGTCCCGCCGTGGCGGGTGCGGTGATGAGGGGTCGCTCCTCGCTGTGGGCAGTCGTTCCTCCCCCAGTTCCTCAAGGGCCTGGGCGGTACCCCCAGGGGCGATGGGGGTCCCCCCTGCTCAAGCGCAGTCGAGAGCTTGGGGGAGGGTGGGCACAGCCCCGGTGCCGGGCACCGGGCGGGAGGCTTGAGGAGGGGGCTGGTGGAGGCGCCCCCGCCAGGTCAGGGCGTTCGGACCACCAGAGCCGTGGCGATCGCCGCCAGCCCCTCCGCCCGTCCCGTCAGCCCGAGGCCGTCGGTCGTCGTGCCGGAGACCGACACCGGGGCCCCGACCGCCGCGCTCAACGCCTTCTGCGCCTCGTCGCGCCGCTTGCCGACCTTGGGGCGCACCCCGATGACCTGGACGGACACATTGCCGATCTCGAAGCCCGCAGCGCGCACGATGCGGGCGGCCTCGGCGAGGAGGGTGACGCCGGAGGCGCCGGACCACTCGGGCCGTGACGTCCCGAAGTGCGCGCCGAGGTCACCGATCCCGGCGGCCGAGAACAGTGCGTCGCAGGCCGCGTGCGCGGCGACGTCCCCGTCGGAGTGCCCGGCGAGCCCGTACTCCTCGTCAGGCCACAGCAGCCCCGCGCACCACAGCTCACGCCCCTTCTCGAAGGCGTGGACATCGGTCCCCACACCGACCTGCGGCAGGACGGCGCCGCCCGTCGGCGGCCTGGACCCGGAGGCGTCAGAAGCCATCGTTCGCCCTCCTGCGCGCCAGTACGGCCTCGGCGAGGACGAGGTCGAGCGGCCGGGTGACCTTGAAGGCCTCCTCGTGGCCGGGCACGACCACGACCTGGAGGCCGAGCCGCTCGATCATGCTCGCGTCGTCGGTGACGTCGTCGGTGACGGTCCCGTGCGCCCGCACGAGGGTCTCCCGGTCGAAGCCCTGCGGCGTCTGCACCGCACGCAGCACGGCCCGGTCGGGCGTGGCGACGACGGGCTCGGGCTCGCCGGCCGGGCGGGGCTCGACCTGCTTGACGGTGTCGGCGAGGGGCAGCGCGGGAACGACGGCGGGGGCCCCGGCACGGACGGTCTCGACGACCAGGTCGACGGTGTCGACGGGCACCAGCGGCCGGGCCGCGTCGTGCACGAGGACGACGTCGACGGCGTCACCGGGCGGCAGCGCGTCGAGGCCGAGCCTGACGGACTCCTGGCGGGTGTCGCCGCCGGGCACCACGAGGTAGTCGGTGCGCTCGGGCAGCGAGTGGGCGTCGAGGAGCGCCTTGACCTCGGCCGCGCCGTCGGGCGGGGCCACCACCACGACGAGGGAGACCGCGCGGGACGCGGCGAGCGCCCGCACGGCGTGGATCAGCATGGGCGTGCCGCCCAACGCACGGAGCGCCTTGGGGGCGCCCGGACCGAGGCGCACGCCCCGTCCGGCGGCGGGGATCACGGCCGCGACGGCCGTTCCCCCTGCTCGTGCGGGTCCCCCAGCGGGGACCGGGCGCGAATCGTCAGACATCGCTTCCGTTCAGGTTTGTGTGCTCGGCCGACATGGGTATGGCCTGGGAGGTACCCCCTGCACGGGGAGCTGGGGGAGTGCCGGGCGCGACGCCTCGACCGGACCCTTCCGTGACAGTCGGTCGAGTCAGCCGCCCGGACCCGGCACGGCAGGGGTTCCAGGGTCTGTGCCATTGGGTCTGTGAGGAGTTCTGCAACATTCAGAACTCTGACACCAAAAAGGCGTACGAACATGCCGCAGCGCCCGGCGACAGCAATTGCGTCATCGGGCACCGCGGCATTGTGTACGCCAGACGTACGGACGTCAGGACGCGAGGACCTCGTCGAGCAGTGCCTCGGCCTTGTCCTCATTGGTGTTCTCGGCGAGCGCGAGCTCGCTCACCAGGATCTGCCGCGCCTTGGCGAGCATGCGCTTCTCACCTGCGGAGAGACCGCGCTCACGCTCGCGGCGCCACAGGTCGCGCACTACTTCGGCGACCTTGATGACATCACCCGATGCAAGCTTCTCGAGATTTGCCTTGTAGCGACGGGACCAGTTCGTGGGCTCCTCCGCGTACGGCGCGCGCAGCACCTCGAAGACCCGGTCCAGCCCGTCCTGACCGACCACATCACGCACGCCGACGAACTCCGCATTGTCCGCTGGCACACGCACCGTCAGGTCACCCTGGGCGACCTTCAGCACCAAGTAGGTCTTGTCCACGCCTTTGATCTGGCGAGTTTCGATGGCCTCGATCAGCGCGGCCCCGTGATGGGGATAGACCACGGTGTCGCCAACCTTGAACGTCATGTGACAGGTACCCCTTCCGTGGCTATCCAGGGTAACACGAGAACGGCGTCTTCTGAATGGCGTTTTCGCAGGTCAGGGCATATCTCGGGGCTTGACAACAACAACCGGAACGTGCTGCGGAGGGGTGGCGGAGGCGGGTATTCGCAGGTGGGAGCCGCTCTCCAGGCAAGGTGAAACGTGCACGTTACAAGCCCCGGGCGCCACGCTCAAGTGGTTGAACGTCCCGATTTGCCCGGTTCCAAGAGGTCCGGTTCCGGTACTCCGTTCGGTGTCCCAGGACACGTACGGAGCCACGAACGGAACGAATCGCCGGCCACACCCGGAGACGAATCCAGGGATGTGCGGATCGAAGTACTGACCGAAGTACTGACCGAAGTGCCACCCGAGTGCCATCGGAGTGGCGATCGAATCCGGAATTGATCAACGGCCGTGTGATCAATTCCAGGGCCGCCGTGCATTCCTTGCGGAAAATCCCGGAGCACGGCATCACCGGCTCTTGGCAGCAGGTTCTCCCGCCCTTCCCCGTGAGTTCTTATGCGCGAAAGGCGAACGGATGCTCGACATGCCGGGCGCCCCGCGGTCGGGACGGATGCCGTGAGGGTGACGGAAGGGGGCACGCCGACCCCCTGATCGCTCTAGGGGCGGGTCGGGTGCGGCGGCCCGGGAACGGCTCGGTAACCTAACCCCGCTGACAGACCCTTAGGGCGGCTTTGCGGCCGCCCGCCCCGTTCCGCACCCGTGTTCCGCCCACGTTCAAGGAGTTGCCGCCGCCGTGAGCCGCAGCCTTCGACGCGGCGCTCTCGCCGCCACCGCCATCGCGTTCTCGTGTCTCCCGCTCGCCGCGTGCGCGGCCGGCAACAACGCCGAGACGCTCGAGGTCAAGCCGAACGTCGCCGCGACCACCGTCGGTGAGATCAAGGTCCAGAACGCCACGATCATCACCCAGCCGGACCGCACCGCCAAGGGCCCGGCCGTGGTCAGCGCGACGCTGTTCAACAACGGCGGCCTCCCCCAGACGCTGGACTCGATCACGATCCCCGGCACCGGCCTGAAGGCCAAGCTGTCGCCCGCCAAGGGCTCCGGCAAGGTCGTCGTGCCCGCCCAGGGCTCGGTCGTCATCGGCGGCAAGGGCAACGCCGCCGCGGTCCTGCCGAACGGCAACGAGGCCATCCAGGAGGGCAACTCCCAGAACGTCACCTTCTCGTTCAGCCGGGCCGGCGACGTGAAGCTGCTCACGTGGGTCGTCCCCGCCGAGAACTACTTCAAGGAGTGGGGCCCGAGCGAGATCCCGGCCGCGCCGTCCGGCTCCCCCAGCGGCTCGCCGTCCGGTTCGGCCTCGGCCTCCGGCAGGCCGGGCGCCGGCAAGTCGTCGCAGCCCGCCTCCACGGGCAAGGCGACCCCGAGCGGCAAGGCGACGCCGAGCGCCTCGCAGGCCGCCGCCGGTCAGTGACCGCGGACATACGAAAAGGGCGGGAACCCCGGGGGTTCCCGCCCTTTCCCGTCCCTGTGGGGGCTCGGGTACGTGCGGACGCCGTACCGTAAGCCGATCACGGCTCGAACTTGTATCCGAGTCCGCGCACCGTCACCAGGAAGCGCGGCGCCCCCGGGTCCGGCTCGATCTTCGCGCGCAGCCGCTTGACGTGGACGTCCAGCGTCTTGGTGTCGCCCACGTAGTCGGCGCCCCAGACGCGGTCGATGAGCTGCATGCGGGTGAGCACACGGCCCGCGTTGCGGAGCAGCATCTCCAGCAGGTCGAACTCCTTCAGCGGCAGGTCCACCTTGGAGCCGCCGACCGTGACGACGTGCCGGTCGACGTCCATGCGGACCGGTCCCGCCTCCAGAGCGGCCGGGGTGACCTCCTCCGGCTCACCGCGGCGGCGCAGCACGGCGCGGATACGGGCGACCAGCTCGCGCGAGGAGAACGGCTTGGTGACGTAGTCGTCGGCTCCTATCTCCAGCCCGACGACCTTGTCGATCTCGCTGTCCTTGGCGGTCACCATGATCACCGGGACATTGGACCGGCTGCGCAGCTGCCGGCAGACCTCCGTGCCGGGCAGGCCCGGCAGCATCAGGTCGAGCAGGACGAGGTCCGCGCCGTTGCGCTCGAACTCGTCGAGACCGTCCGGGCCGGTGGTCGCGATGGCGACCTCGAAGCCCTCCTTGCGCAGCATGTACGACAGGGCGTCGGAGAAGGATTCCTCGTCCTCGACGACGAGCACTCGGGTCACGGAAGGACCTCCGGGGAGGGAAGCGGTTCGTACGGGGATGAGACGGTCGTCTCGTCGGTGGTTCCGTCCTCGTCGGCGAGGCCGGGCTCGTGGGGCGCGCGGTCACGGGCGACGCCCGCCTCCGGCAGCCGAAGGGTGAAGGTGGAGCCCTGGCCTTCGGAGCTCCAGACGGTGACCTCTCCACCGTGCGAGGCCGCCACGTGCTTGACGATGGCGAGGCCGAGGCCGGTGCCGCCGGTGGCGCGGGAGCGGGCCGGGTCGACGCGGTAGAAGCGCTCGAAGACGCGTTCCTTGTCCTTGTCGGAGATGCCGATGCCCTGGTCGGTGACGGCGACCTCGATGAGATCGCCGCCCGGCGCGGTGACCCGGCGGGCCGCTATGCCGACGCGGGTGCGGGCCGGGGAGTAGTTCACGGCGTTCTCGACGAGGTTGCCGAGGGCGGCGGCGAGCTGGCCGCGGTTGCCCCAGACGTGCAGGCCCGCGGTGCCGCCGGAGGCCATCGTGATCTGTTTGGTGCCGGCCTGGTGGCGGCAGCGGTCGATCGCCTCGGCCACCAGTTCGTCGACGCCGACGGGCTCGGCGTCCTCCAGCGGGTCGTCGTTCTGCACCCGGGAGAGGTCGATGAGCTCCTGCACCAGATTGGTCAGCCGGGTGGCCTCGATCTGCATGCGTCCGGCGAACCGCTCCACCGCCTCCGGGTCGTCGGAGGCGCCCATGACGGCTTCGGACAGCAGGGAGAGCGCGCCCACGGGCGTCTTCAGCTCATGGCTCACGTTCGCGACGAAGTCACGCCGCACCGCCTCGATACGACGGGCCTCGGTGAGGTCCTCGACCAGGAGCAGCACCAGACGGGAGCCCAGCGGGGCGACCCGTGCGGAGACGGCCAGCGCCTCGCCGCGGCCGGTCCCGCGCCGTGGCAGGTCCAGCTCGACCTGACGTATCTCCCCGTCACGGCGGGTGTCACGTGCCATCTGGAGCATCGGCTCCACCGCCAGCTTTCCGCCACGGACCAGCCCGAGGGCGTACGCGGCCGAGCTGGCCTTGACCACGGCGTCGGCCTCGTCGAGGACCACTGCGGAGGAGCGGAGCACCGACAGCACGGTGTCGACGCCGGGCGGGAGCACGGGATCGGTGTGCAGGGAAGTGCGGGTGGGGCGTTTCTGGTCGCGTTCGCTCCAGCGGAACGCCAGCATGGCGATGACGCCGGTGCACACCCCGGCGATCGCTGCCGCTGCGGCGACCGCCGCGTTCACGTCCATGCATCCAGGTTATGCGGGGTGAAAGGTCCGCTCACAGCCATCCGTGCGCCACCTCGAACACTCGTCGCTCAGAGTTCACCTTGGGGACCGGGCGGGTTCACTTCATCCGATCGGCCCCTGCGGGGAATCGAGGGATGCGTCGCCCAGAGTTCACCACGGGGACAGGGTGGGTTCACTTGGGGTGACAAAAACGGATGCGTTCGAGCCGGAACGTGGGAGCGTGGGGGCCTCCGGGCCTCCAGGAACCCCCGGAGCGGAGCGAGAGCTCGGTACTGCCGGAGCAGAGCGAGAGAGGGACGACCCACATGCGGGACGCGTACCACGAGGAACTGGACTCGATCGGCGAGGGCCTGGTCGAGATGGCCCGCCTGGTCGGCTCGGCGATCGGGCGCGCCACGACGGCCATGCTCGACGCCGATCTGAAGCTGGCGGAGAGCGTGATCGCCGCCGACCAGAAGGTCGACGATCTTCAGCACGACCTGGAGGCCCGGGCGATAGCCCTGCTGGCCCGCCAGCAACCGGTGGCGACCGACCTGCGGATCGTCGTCACCTCGCTCCGTATGAGCGCCGATCTGGAGCGCTCCGGCGACCTCGCGCAGCATGTCGCGAAGCTGGCCCGTCTGCGCTTCCCCGACAGTGCGGTGCCGCGCGACCTGCACGCCACGATCCTGGAGATGGGTCAGCTGGCCCAGCGTCTGATGGCGAAGGCCGCCGAGGTCATCATCACCAAGGACGTCGACCTGGCGTTGCAGCTGGAGCAGGACGACGACGAGATGGACCTGCTGCACCGCACGCTCTTCCAGCACCTGATGGACGACCGCTGGAAGCACGGCATCGAGACGGCCGTCGACGTCACCCTGCTGGGCCGCTACTACGAGCGCTTCGCCGACCACGCCGTGTCGGTCGCCAAGCGCGTCGTCTACCTGGTGACCGGTGAGCACGCGGACGACATCCAGCCGCCGACGGTGGTCGACGGAGCGTGAGCTGCGCGCGAGGGCGCCCGGACTCGCCGGGCGCCCTCGCGTGACAACGGTCAGCCGCAGCAGCCTCCGCACTGGCACGGCGCCCCGGACTGGCACCCGCACCCACAGCCGGAGCCGCACCCGCAGGCTCCGAGCAGAACGAGCACCGGCAGCCCCGGCGCCCCGGCAGACTGGTCGGACGTGGGTTCGATGGTGGGGGATTCGGCCATGGGGTTCCCTCCCTGAAGGACCTTGAGGACCTCGGAGGCACGAGAAGACCGCCTCCTTGTCCATTTCATGCCCACTCCGGCGGGCGCATCAACGGCGCACACGCGCACCCGGTCCCGTCCCGCACCACGGGAGAGCTCCCTGGGCCGCTTAAGGGCCGCCTCGCAGCACCAGCACGACGGCGGCTCCCACGCCGCCCAGCACCAGGGCGACGGCCGCCGGCATCCATCCGCCGTCCCGCCAGGGGAACGGCCGGTCGAGGGCAAGACGCCCCGGCCCGATGGCGGCGACGGCCAGCGCGACGACGCAGATGGTCAGGGGCAGCTCGATGCCGCCCTTCTCGGCCCACAGGCCCTTGTCGGAGCCCACCGCCATCGCGTCGATCATGACCCCGACCAGGGCCGCCGACGCGAGCGGTGTGAACAGGCCCAGGGCCAGGCCGAGCCCTCCGAGGAACTCGGAGACCGAGGCGAGGCCGCCGTAGAGCACGCCCGGGTGCCAGCCCAGGTCGCCGAAGCCCTTGCCCGTCGCGTCCAGACCGGGCCCCCCGAACAGTCCGAACAGCTTCTGGGCACCATGGCCCGCCATGATCAGCCCCACGGTCAGCCGCAGCAGGAGCAGCCCGGCATCGGCGGCACGCAAGGGAAGGGGCGCGGGCCGCGCGGCGTGCGCGGCGGAATGCTGAGAACTCTCGGTACGCGGTGTACGCATATTCATAGGGAAATCGCCTCCCGCACCGACGCCCGGTCCGGACACCGGGCCGGGTGCCCGGGCCGCCGTGCGGTGGGGGTGGGGGTGAGGGTCGGGGAGAACAGGTCGCGCAGAGCGCGGACCAACAGTTGTGGAGGCCGACGGTGCGCGGCACGCGCACACGGGATCGCCGGGGATCGGGGACGGCCTCGTGGGAGAGCGCCGGCTCACGGCTCTCACACACCGATCCTGCGCTTCTCCTCGGAGGACGTCCAGGAGGCCCGGGCCGGGGGCCCTTCCCTCAGGGAACGTCCGCGCCGCAGCCCCGTACCGCGAGCGGGACCTCCGGGTGCGCGACCAAGGCGACCGGCCGCTGGGCGAGCCAGCCCGACCTGCGGTGCGGGGGCGCCTCCGTGCGGACGTGCCGGAAACCCAGGTCCGCGTAGTACCGCTGCAATCCGTGGTTGGTGCGCCATACGTCGACGCGCACCCAGTCGCGGCCCTCGACGGCCGCCACACGGGCGGCCCAGTCGACGATCCGCGCGCCCAGGCGCCGGCCCGCCGCACGCCGGGCGACGATCAGTTTGCAGAGGTAGAAGCCGGATTCGGGCCGGTCGCCGTCGCCCCAGAAGTCACGGTCGGCGGGGCCTCGGCTGACCGTGGCGCTGATCGTCCCGTCGGCGTCGCCGACCACCCAGGTGCGTCCTTCGTCGACGGCCTGCCGCCACCGTTCGACGGCCCGCCGCGCCAGACCGGTGTCCGACCACTGGTCGACCCCGGCAGCGGCGAGCCACTCCTCCGCCTCGGCCCGGAGCGCCATCAACGCCCCGACGTCCCCCGCACCCGCCGGCCGAAGAACCTCATGTCCTGTCCACTCCATCGCCCCCTCACCCTAGGAAGCGCCCCGGCCGCAAGATCAACGCCACGCCGGGACCGACCCGGGCGCCCGGGCTCTCGCCGCCGGGAGCGAAAGCCGCCGTCATGTCGCGTCCCAGAGACGGCGGTAGAAGTCGGTGCGCTCCGGATCGGGAGCGATTCCGTAGGCGTCGAGGAGGGCGCCCTCCCAACCGGGGCCGTAGTTCCACTCGGTGCTCCAGGTGGCGACGGCCAGATCGGCCCAGCGGTCGGCGACACCGAGCGCGCCCATGTCCACGTGCCCGGACCAGGTGCCGTCCTCGTGGAGCAGGGTGTTCGGTGCACAGGGGTCGCCGTGGCACACGACGAGACGGTCGGTCGCGGGGGCCGCGGGCAGATCCGCGGGGACGCGGATGCCGGCGAGCCGGGCGCGTTCCAGACGGTCCTCGACGGACCAGCCGAACGGGCAGTCGGCCACGGGCAACCGCTCGTGCAGGGCCCGCAGTCCCTCCCCCAGCGCACGTACGGCCGTCCCCGGATCCGCCGTCCACCTGGGCGCGACGGCACTCTCGCCGGGAAGCCCCTCGGTGACGAGCCAGGCACCGTCCCCGTCCGCTCCGTGTTCCCGCACCCGGGGCACGGGCGTGAAGCGACCGGCCCACTCCAGGCGTTCCGCCTCGGCGACCGGATCCAGCCCCGACGTCACCGGAGCCCACTTGGCGAACAGCCGCCCGTCCCCGTCGCCGATCCGAAAGGTCAGACCGCCCAACTCGTTCTGCCACACAGGCGACAGCGGCTGGTCCCCGGCGAGCCGGGCGATCCGCGGGGGGACGTCGACGACGCCGGAAGGCGGTCCGGAAATCTCCATGAGCGCATGCTCTCTCGCCCCGGTCCCCGAAGACGACCGGTTTCCTCCCGCAACCGCCGCCCCTCTGCCCCCTCTTCGGGAGCACCCCGACCAGCCTCGCGGTCACCCGACCGCCCGGAGACGGCCCGAGGCATCATGGCCCGGGAACCGGATCTTGCGGGAGGGGGCGCGGGTGGACGTGCTCGAGCTGATGGAATGGCTCGCCGAGCAGGGGGTGACCACCGTGTTCAAGGCGGACGGCGAGCGCACGCTGGAACGCAGGAAGGCCTGGACGGTCATCGTCAGCGGCGGTCCGCTCGGCGAGGACTCCTTCTTCCGTACGGACCTCGCCTCCGCGGACGCTTGCCTCGACTCGTTGCTCGCACATCTGGAGAACAAGGGTCTGTCACCCTTCACATGAGCCGCGGACCCCGCACACCATGGCGTGCGTCGTCGCCGAAGATGCTCACCGACCCGGGCGCCCAACGCAAAAACCCGTGGGACAGATATCCAAAGCGCCGACGGGTCGGCCTGATTCGTGAAAACTCTGCCCAGTTTCGCTTCCCGGCTCACATGCACCGCGTGAACGATTAAGGGTTGCCGCGCCCAAATCTTCGGGCGAGTAGATTCACAGATCACATCACCGGAACTGTTACGATGACTTCACGCATCACACTTCACCACACGCCGGCGTCACACTTCATCGCGTCGGATTCGCAAACGGCGCCACCGCACCATCCGGAACCTGAGCTCGTCCTCCGCATCAGGAGGCCCTGGACACCGGGCGCCAGGCATTGGGCGCCCTTCCAGGTGATGTGACGACGGGGCGCCTCGCCCCTCGAACCGCCCTGCCAAGCGGGCCGGACCCGCTATGCGCGACAGCGCCTATCACCACGCCCATCAGGCTTCCGGCTGCCATATCAGGCCGCCCGGATAAATCTCGACCAGAGCCCTCGAAAGCGCGCAAGGCCGCTCTCCTGAAAGAGAGCGACCCATTTACGCATCCGCGCGCGAGCAGCGCCTAACCACTCTTTATCAACACAGAGGGAGGCTGCCATGGCGTCACGCCCACGGCTGAGGATCGAGGTTCAAATGCCCGAGCTGCGGGACATTCTGGCCGGCAGTAGTGCAGGCATGATGAGTGACTGGACCGGCGTTCCCAGGGTCGTGGCCCTGTCGATCGCGGTCCTGATGGCCTGCCGGTTCACGGTTCGCGGCGTGCGAGGCCCCACCTCGCAGTTCGACGGCCCGGAGACGGCCCGAGGACCGGGAAAAGGCCCCTACCGACGGAAGAACCGCCGGTAGGGGCCTCGATCGTGCGGCGTTACTTCTTCTTGCCCTGGTTCTTCACGGCCTCGATGGCGGCCGCCGCGGCCTCCGGGTCGAGGTAGGTGCCGCCGGGGACGACGGGCTTGAAGTCGGCGTCGAGCTCGTAGGCGAGCGGGATGCCGGTGGGGATGTTCAGGCCCGCGATGTCGGCGTCGGAGATGCCGTCCAGGTGCTTGACCAGGGCGCGCAGGCTGTTCCCGTGGGCGGCGACCAGGACGGTCCTGCCGTCGAGGAGGTCCGGGACGATGCCGTCGTACCAGTAGGGGAGCATCCGGTGGACGACGTCCTTGAGGCACTCGGTCCTGGGGCGCAGCTCCGGCGGGATCGAGGCGTAGCGCGGGTCGTGCGCCTGGGAGAACTCCGAGTCGTCCGGGAGCGGCGGCGGCGGGGTGTCGTAGGAGCGGCGCCACAGCATGAACTGCTCCTCGCCGAACTCGGCGAGGGTCTGCGCCTTGTCCTTGCCCTGCAGGGCGCCGTAGTGGCGCTCGTTCAGGCGCCAGCTGCGGTGGACCGGGATCCAGTGACGGTCGGCGGCCTCGAGGGCGAGCTGCGCGGTGCGGATCGCGCGCTTCTGCAGCGAGGTGTGCACGACGTCGGGGAGCAGGCCGGCATCCTTCAGCAGCTCACCGCCGCGGACTGCCTCCTTCTCGCCCTTCTCGTTGAGGTTGACGTCCACCCAGCCGGTGAACAGGTTCTTCGCGTTCCATTCGCTCTCGCCGTGGCGGAGGAGGATCAGCTTGTACGGTGCGTCGGCCATGCCTCTGAGCGTAATCGAACCGGCAGAGCGCGGGTGCGCCCGGCCGAGGGGCGGACAGACCACGCATCCGGCGGGCGGCCACCGGCGGGTGCCGGCCGCCCACCATTGACGGTTTCCGTTAATCCAGTGGCCCCGCGGGCTCCCCGACTCGTAAGTTGTGATCACCGCCTGAGCCGCTTACACCATCATCGCGCGCACGCCGCCGACCCGTGGGGGGATATCGATGTCACCAGCCAGCCTGAGACGAGCCGCACGGGAGAGCGTCTCGGGGCTCCCCCGCGCGTTCTGGTGGCTGTGGACGAGCACGCTCGTCAACCGGCTCGGCGCCTTCGTCGCCACCTTCATGGCGCTGTACCTGACGCTGGGCCGTGGCTACTCGGCGTCGTACGCGGGTCTCGTCGCGGCGCTCCACGGCCTGGGCGGGGTGGTCTCCTCGCTCGGCGCGGGCGTGATGACCGACCGGCTCGGGCGCCGGCCCACCCTCCTGATCGCACAGTCGTCGACGGCCGTGTCCGTGGCGCTGCTCGGTTTCATGCGGGACCCGGTCGCGATCGCCGCCGTCGCCTTCCTGGTCGGCATGGCGAGCAACGCGTCCCGGCCCGCCGTGCAGGCGATGATGGCGGACATCGTCCGCCCCGAGGACCGGGTGCGCGCCTTCTCCCTGAACTACTGGGCGATCAACCTGGGCTTCGCGGTCTCCTCGATGGCCGCGGGCTTCATCGCCGAGGTCAGCTACCTCGCCGGCTTCCTGATCGAGGCGGGCATGACGCTGGTCTGCGCGCTCGTCGTGTTCGCGAAGCTGCCGGAGTCGCGGCCGGTCCGCGCGGACTCCGTGGGCGGGGCCGAACCCGAGGCGGGCCTCGGCACGGTGCTGCGCGACGGCCGCTTCATGGGCGTCGTCGGCCTGTCCTTCCTCGTCGCGCTGATCTTCCAGCAGGGCTCGGTCGGACTCCCGGTCGCGATGGGAACGGCGGGCTTCACCCCGGCCGACTACGGAACGGCCATCGCCGTCAACGGCGTTCTGATCGTCGCCCTCCAGATCCCCGTGACGCGCTTCATCGAGCACCGCGACCCGGGCCGCCTGCTCGTCCTGTCCGCGCTCGTCGCGGGATACGGCTTCGGGCTCACCGCGTTCGCCGGCTCGGTCGGCGTCTTCGCCCTGACGGTATGCGTGTGGACCCTCGCCGAGATCGTCAACGCACCCACCCAGACCGGCCTCGTCGTCCGCCTCTCGCCGACCCACGGCCGCGGCCGCTACCAGGGCATGTACACCCTGTCCTGGTCCGTCGCCGCCCTGGTGGCACCGCTCATGTCGGGCTACACGATCGACCACTTCGGCGCGTCGTGGCTGTGGGCGGGCTGCGCGGTGGTGGGGACGGTCGCGGCGGTGGGCTACTGGGCGCTGATGCGCCGGCTCCCGCCCGAGGAAACCGTGCCCGCGGCCGCCCCGGCCCAGACCGCCAGGACCGAGGTCAGCAGCGCGTGATGGCCCGGGCCGGCCGGAGCACGGCGTCGTACGGCACCGTGCTCCGGCCGGCCGTCAGCTGGTGGGCCGCTGGGTCAGGTGGGTGAAGGCTTCGAGGTTGCGCGTCGACTCGCCGCGGGCGACGCGCCACTCGTACTCCCGGCGGATCGCGCCCGCGAAACCCAGCTCCAGAAGCGTGTTGAAGGACCCGTCCGCGGCCTCCAGGACCGAGCCCAGCAGGCGGTCCACCTCGTCCGGTGTGACCGCGGCGAGCGGCAGCTTGCCGACGAGGTAGATGTCGCCGAGCGGATCGACCGCGTAACTCACGGCGTACAGCTTGAGGTTGCGCTCCAGCAGCCAGCGGTGCACGCCCGCCTCGTTCTCGTCGGGGTGCCGGATCACGAAGGCGTTGAGCGAGAGCGAGTGCCGGCCGACGATCAGCGACACGGTCGTGGAGAGCTTGCGGGTGCCGGGGAGCTTCACGACGTACGAGCCGTGCTCCGGGCTCTCCCACTCCAGTTCGGCGTCCTTGAGGACGGACTCGATGACCTGGTGCGCCTGTTGCGCGGCAGCTGCGTCAGCCATGGTGCGAGCGTACGCGACGGCGGTGGTCGTGCATCGCTCCGGTGTACACGTCCGCCGTGGCGGCGGCCGCCGTGTCCCAGCCGAAGGACTCGGCGTGGCGGGCCGCGGCCGTACCCATCCGCGTGCTGAGGGCGGGGTCGTCGGCGAAGTCGCGCAGCACCCGCGCGTAGGCGGCAGGTTCGTGCCCGGCGACCAGGAAACCGGTCCGCCCGTCCCGTACGGCGACGGGGAGGCCGCCGACCGCGGCGGCGAGCACCGGCGTGCCGGCCGCCTGTGCCTCTATGGCGACGAGTCCGAAGGACTCGCTGTACGACGGCATCACGAGGACGGAGGCCGCTCGGAACCAGTCCGCGAGCTGGTCCTGGCCGACCGGGGGCCGGAAGCGCACGACGTCGGCTATGCCGAGGCGCGCGGCCAGCTTCTGCAGCCCCTCGGGCTTGGCGAGACCGCTGCCGCTGGGGCCGCCGACGACGGGGACGACGAGCCGGCCGCGCAGCTCCGGGCGCTCGTCGAGCAGGACGGCGACCGCCTTCAGCAGGACGTCGGGCGCCTTCAGGGGCTGGATGCGGCCGGCGAACAGGGGGATCAGCGCGTCCTGCGGCAGCCCGAGGCGGGCGCGGGCGGCGGCCCTGCCGTCGGCGGGGCGGAAGCGGTCCAGGTTGACGCCCGGGTGGACGACGGCGACCTTCCCGGGGGCGGCGTCGTAGTGGCGTACGAGTTCGTCGGCCTCTTCCGCGGTGTTCGCGACGAGACGGTCGGCGGCGCGCACGATCTGGGTCTCGCCGATGACGCGGGCGGCGGGCTCGGGGGTGTCGCCCTCGGCCAGCGCGGCGTTCTTGACCTTGGCCATGGTGTGCATGGCGTGGACCAGCGGGACGCGCCAGCGCTCGGCGGCGAGCCAGCCGACGTGGCCGCTCAGCCAGTAGTGCGAGTGCACCAGGTCGTAGTACCCGGGGCGGTGCCCGGCCCAGGCCTGCATCACGCCGTGCGTGAAGGCGCACAGCTGCGCCGGCAGCTCCTCCTTGGCGAGGCCTTCGTACGGGCCCGCGTCCACATGGCGTACGAGGACGCCGGGTGCCAGTTCGACGACGGGCGGCAGGGCGCCGGTGGTGGCGCGCGTGAAGATCTCCACCTCGACGTTGATCGCGGCGAGCCGCCTGGCCAGCTCCACGATGTAGACGTTCATACCGCCCGCGTCGCCGGTGCCCGGCTGATGCAGGGGAGAGGTGTGCACGCTGAGCATCGCGACGCGGCGGGGCTTGCGGTGGGTGCCGGGCAGCCGGAGCCGGGTGTGTGCCGTGCTCCGTGCCGCCGCCGTGGAGCGTCGCCCGAGCCTGCCTGCGTACTGGCTCACGTGGCGGTCCTCCTTGGTGTCGTCCTCCGGAGGGCGCGGCCCACCCTCCAAGGCGAAAACACCGGAGAGCGCTCCTCCATTTCCCCTTTGCCCAATCATTACCTTCGTCGGGGCGACCCGCGCCCACCGCTTACCCTCGATGCATGGCCCCGCGCACGTCCCGCCCCGTGGGCAACGTGACACGCGGGACCACGAACCCGAACCGGCTGCGCCGTATGGACCGGTGGATCACCGCCGCCCACGGCGCGGAGCTCCGCCGCACCTCCCAGGCCATCGCCGTCGACCTCGGCTACGGCGCCGCGCCGTGGACCGCCGTGGAGCTCCTCTCCCGGCTCCGCACGGCGGCTCCCCGCGCACACGTGGTGGGCGTCGAGATCGACCCCGCGCGGGTGGCCGCGGCGCTTCCGTACGAGCGCGACGGGCTCACCTTCCGGCACGGCGGCTTCGAGGTGCCGCTCCCCCACCGGCCGCTGCTGATCCGGGCCGCGAACGTGCTCCGTCAGTACGACGAGGGCGAGGTGGCCGCCGTCTGGGAGCGGCTGTGCGCCCGGCTCGCCCCCGCGGACCCGGCGACCGGTTCCCGCGGCGGGCTCCTGGTCGAGGGGACCTGCGACGAGATCGGGCGCCGCCACGTCTGGGTGGCGCTCGGCCCGGAAGGGCCCCGCACGGTGACGTTCGCGGCCCGCCTCGGCTCCCTGGACCGCCCCTCCGACCTCGCCGAACGGCTGCCGAAGGCCCTGATCCACCGGAATGTGCCGGGCGAGCCGGTGCATGCGTTCCTGCGCGACTTCGACCGGGCCTGGGCTGCCGCGGCGCCCTACGCGGCGTACGGGGCGCGGCAACGCTGGATCCGCACGGTGCGGGACCTGACGACGGACTGGCCGGTCGTCGACGGGCCGGTGCGCTGGCGGCAGGGCGAAGTGACCGTGCGGTGGGGGGCGTTGGCGCCGCGCGGCTGACCCGCCTGCGCCCGAGAGCACCTCCCGCCCCTGCCCCGCGGGGACCCTTCCGACGTGGTGGCGACCGGCCCTTGGCACCCGACGGCCGCGGCCGGCTCCCGGGAGGGAACGATCTCGGCCCTTCGTACGTCGGATGGAGGCAGGAGGGGGTTCGGAGTTGTTGTCTGCCTCTGTCGCATGGAGCGCGGACATGGCACCATCCCGAAGGCATCGTAAGTTACTGACGGTAAATCAGTTTTTGCCGTCGGCTCGGGAATTCGTCTTGGGGGCGGGAGTGATCCGGAAACGAGGCGCGACGACGGCGTCCGCTGCGCTGATCTGCGCACTGGCCGCGGCGACGGTGCTCACGGCGACGGGACCGGCCCAGGCGAGCCCGCCGAAGCCGAAGAAGCCGGACAAACCAGTCTCCAAGAACCTGGCGGACGTCCGCGACCAGCTCGACCGGCTCTACCACGAGGCGGCGGTCGCCACGGACGCGTACAACTCCGCCGAGGAGAAGAGCGACAAGCAGTCCGCCGAGATCGTGAAACTGGCCCGCGAGATCGTCAAGGGCCAGAAGAAGCTGGACGGTTTGAAGGCCCGGGCCGGCGCCGCCGCCCGGGCCCAGTACCGCACCGGCGGCGGCGTACCGCCCGAGGCGCAGCTGGTACTGAGCGACGACCCGAGGCAGTTCCTCGACGGAGCGGACCGCGTGCGCCAGGGCCAGCACGCGACCAAGGGCCTGATCTCCGATCTGACCCGCACCCAGCACGACCTCCGGCAGTACGCCAAGGACGCCTCGGAACAGTGGAAGCTGCTCGACGCCAACCGCAAGGCGAAGGCGAAGGCCCGCAAACAGATCAAGGAGCGGATCGCCGAGGCCGAGAAGCTCGAGTCGGAGCTGGAGGCGAAGCAGCGCGCACAGCTCGCGAAGCTCGAGCAGAAGGCGGAGTACGACCGGCAGACGACCTGGCTGCGCTCCGGCATCCTCAAGGACATCAAGGGCAAGGCGAGCGTCCGGGGCCGCAAGGCCGTGGAGTACGCGACGGCGCAGATCGGCAAGCCGTACCAGTGGGGAGCGGAGGGACCCGGGTCGTACGACTGCTCGGGGCTCACCTCACAGGCCTGGCTCTCCGCCGGACACGGCATTCCGCGCACCTCGCAGGAGCAGTGGAGGCAGCTGCCGCACGTCGACATCAAGGACATGCGCCCCGGCGACCTGATCATCTACTTCGACGACGCCAGCCATGTCGGGATGTACATCGGCGACGGCGCGATCGTGCACGCACCGCGCCCCGGGCGGAATGTGACGATCACGGGCGCGGGATCCATGCCGATCCTCGGGGTGGTGCGGCCCGACAAGTGACGGCGCTCACCCGGCCGTCCGGTGCGCCCACCTCATGTACAGGTCGGGCGCGCCCGCCGCACACACGACTCCGGCGCGGGCGGGCCGGTGCGTGACCGCCCTCACGTGACCTCCGGCACGTTCCCGTGACCGCCCCGCGCCGATCGCGTGATGTACGTCATCCCGACATCTCGGGCGACCTGCCCAATTCCGCCAGGGGATGCGGCATATGACGGTGGCTGTTTGCCGCTCGGCATTCCATTGCCCGGCCGGCTGACGCTATGGTCCTTCGCGTCTGGTGGGGCGTCGTAGGTCGCTCCCCCATGCCCTCGGGGGGAGGGAAGGAACGAAGAGGATGCCCGCACCCATACCGCGGCAGAGAGCCATCCCGGCCGTGGAAAGTGGTCAGGCTCAGCCCCAGTCCGATCTCAAGCCCACGTCCACATCCGGCACCGCGTCCCCGTCCACACCGGGGACCGCGTCCGTGTCCGGCCATGTCCCGGCACAGGACGCTCCGGCGACCCCTGCGCGCACCGGACGGCCCGCGCAGGGCAGCACCAACCTCACCCTGCTGGTGATCGAGAACGACCCGGCGGGGTCCCTCAGCGTGCCCGAGCTGCTCGACGCGGCCGGCAAGCCGATCCGTATACGCACCGCCCGCAACCTCACCGAGGCCGAGCGGCTGCTCACGGACGACGTCAACTGCATCCTGCTGGACCTCGCGCTGCCCGCTCCGGGCCGCGGGTCCGAGCAGGACGGCCCGGACGAGCTCGCCACGCTCAAGCACGTGCTGGAGCTCGCGCCCCGGCACGCCGTGCTCGCGCTCACCGCGACCGGCGACACCGAGATGGGCGCGGAGGCGGTCCGCGTGGGCGCCCAGGACTATCTGTTCCGGGACGAACTGGACGGCCGGCTGCTGAGCCGCACCATCCGGTACGCCGTGGAGCGCAAACGCGCCGACATGGCGCAGCACAAGCTCGCCGAGTCCCGGCTGCGCGCGCAGGAGAACGCGCGGCTGGAGCGGGGACTGCTGCCCACACCGCTGCTGGACGGCTCCCCGCTGCACTTCGCCGCGCACTACCGCCCGGGCCGGTCCCGGGCGCTGCTCGGCGGCGACTTCTACGACGTCGTCCGGACCCCGGACGGCACGGTGCACGCCATGATCGGCGACGTCTGCGGCCACGGCCCGGACGAGGCCGCGCTCGGCGTGGAGCTGCGGATCGCGTGGCGCGCGCTCACCCTCGCCGGGCTGTGCGGCGACGAGCTGCTCTCCACGCTCCAGGAGGTGCTGGAGCACGAGCGGCCGAACGACGAGATCTTCGCGACGCTGTGCACGATCGACATCTCGCCGGACGGCCGCCGGGCCGGGCTGAGCCTGGCCGGCCACCCGACGCCGCTCATCGCGCGCGCCGGTCGCCCGGCGTCGCTGCTGCCGTACGAGAACAGCGGTCCGGCACTCGGCCTGCTGCCGCGCGCCCGCTGGCCGCGCCGGCAGGTGGAGCTGGGCGGCGCCTGGAGCCTGATGCTCTACACCGACGGCCTGATCGAGGGCCGCATCGGCGAGGGCAGACAGCGGCTCGGTCAGGAGGGCATGGTGGAGCTGGTGCGCCGCCAGATGGCCACCGGCCTGACCGGCCAGGAGCTGCTGGAGGCAACGGTCAACGAGGTCCGCGACCTCAACGGCGGCGATCTCACGGACGACGTGGCGGTCCTGCTGCTGGACCGCACCCCGCCGGCCTGAGGCCGGTACGCCGGGTGCCCGCACGCCGGGGCCCGGCGCCCCGAGAGGGCGCGGGCGCCCAGGGGGTACTCAGCGGCCGCCGTTCCACGGGCCGTACGGTCCGTCGCTGCTGCTGCCGCGCCGGCGTCCGCCGCCGGAGACCTGGCGCAGCGCGGGCCGCACGTCGACGAAGAAGACGATCGTCGCGATCAGCCCCGCGATCTGCAGGAACAGCATCGGCACGACCAGGTTCACGGCGACCGCGATCCCGAGAATGATCAGCCAGAACACCTTGTTCTGCTTGTCGGCGGCGCGGTACGCGTCCTCCCGGGCGACCGCGGCCATCACCAGGGCCACGACCGCCATGACCAGCATGGCGGTGTAGAGCAGCCACATGAAGCCGCCGAATGCCGTCATCAGCACCTTGCCCACCACCTGAGTCCTGAGTCGAAGCCGGCCCGGTCCGATCGAGTCGACACGCGGCCACGGTACCGCCGTACCGGGTCCCCGCTACCCACTGAACGTGCCGGGCACTCCTGGAGTGCCCGGCACGTCGCGTGGCGGCGGTTCACTTGGCGGGCGGCGTGGCCTTCTTCGCCGTGTTCTTCTTGGGCGCGGCCTTGCGCGGGGCGGGGGTCTTGCGGGCCGAGGCGTCGGCGGCGGCCGCGGGGGCCTGCTCCTCCTTGACCTCGACCGGCTCCGGCTTCGGGTTCGGCTCGACGGCGTCGGCGATCTCGACGATCTCGTCGGCGGCCTCGCCGCGCCAGTTCCGCACGGCCTGCTCGCCGTGCTCGGCGACCTTCTCGTACGTCTCGCGCGCCTTGACCGCGTACTCGGCGGCGACGCCGACCCCGCGCAGCGCGAGGTCCTGGGCGGACTCGCCGAGCTTCTTCAGGTCGGTGTCGATCGTGCCGAAGAACTCGGTCACCCTGGTCTGGATGACCTCCTGGACCTCCTTGGCACGGGCGGTGGCCTTGTCCTGGACGGCCTTGGGGTCCGTGTTGCGGACGGCGTCGATACGGGCCGGGGCCTCGGCGCGCAGCTGCTCGACGATCGCCGGCACCTTCTTCGCCTGCTGGTAGGCCAGGTCGGCGGTGCCGGCGGCGAAGTAGAAGGGGGTGGGGTCGGTGAACGTCTTGCGCAGGTCGTCGGTGATGGCCATGGCTGTGGTCCTCCCGGATCCGTCAGCTTGAGGGTGTGTGGTCGGCATCGGCACCGGCCGCGTCTTCGGCGGCGCCCTGGGCGACATCCGTGGTTTCCCGGTCTCGGGAGGCGACCACGACCCCGTTCTCCTTGCGGAAGGAGTCGTAGATCTGGAGCAGCACCTGCTTCTGCCGCTCGTTGAGCGAGGGGTCGGCGAGGACGGCGGCGCGCGTCGCACCTTCGCTCTGCCACTCCTCCTGCCCGCGCTCGGCGTCGAGGATCCCGGCCCGCACGTACAGCGTCTCGGCGGAGATGCGCAGCGCCTTGGCGACCTGCTGGAGCACCTCCGCGCTCGGCTTGCGCAGCCCGCGCTCGATCTGGCTCAGATACGGATTGGACACCCCGGCGGCCTCGGCGAGCTGCCGCAGCGACAGCTGCGCACTGCGCCTCTGCTCGCGCAGGTACTCACCGAGATTGCCGACGTTGAGCGATGCCATGCCCCGATGGTGCCGCATCGGCGCTAACTTTTGCAAGCACCCGCTTGCAAAAGTACGCCACGTGTCGCGCCGCACCCGGCGCACCGTCTCCTTCTACCCGGAGTCCCGCGGGTCATCCGGCCCGTTCCGTCACGTCACCCGCCTGCCGCGCCGGGGGCGGCGTACCGGGTCAGGCCGGTGCCCAGCTGGGCGAAGCCCCGTTCCGCCGCGGCGACCGCGGCGGGGTGGACCGCGTCGGCGGTCTCTCCCCCGGAGATGCGGCGCCAGTTGTCGAGGGCGAGGAGCCGCTGGACGGCGATGATCTGGCCGGCGGCGAGGCGGGCGTCGAGTTGTGCGTCGAGGCTGTCGTCACCCTCCGACAGGGCCTCCGTGAGGGCGTTCTCCGAGCGCTCCACATAGCCGGACAGCCGGGCCACCACCGACGCGGTGCCGTAGATCAGCCGGTGGAAGGCGAGGACCTCGGGGGCGTCGTTGAGGCCGGTCACGGGATCGCGCCGCTCCAGGCCGTCGAGGAAGTTCAGCCGCAGCGCCTCCAGGGGCGTCCGGCCGGCCGGACGCCCGCGCACCACCCGCGCGGCCTCGTCCTCGTGGTCGGCGAACCGGTGCAGGACGAGGTCCTCCTTCGTCGGGAAGTACCGGAAGAGCGTCGGCTTGGAGATCTCGGCCGCGGCCGCGATCTCGGCGACCGACACCTTCTCGAACCCCTTCTCCAGGAACAGCGTGATCGCGATGTCCGAGACGGCCTGGTACGTCCGCAGCTTCTTGCGCTCGCGCAGTCCCAGGCCCGCCTCGCGCCCCGGCTGCCGGTCCGTTCCGTGCGCTCCCGTCCCGCTCATGCCGTGAGCGTACGTGCCGGGCGGCCTCACCCGCCCGCCCCCGTGCCCGCCGGGCGGGGGCGCGCCGCCCCCGTACGGCCCCGGCCGCCCTTGCCGGGGAACGCCCGGGCCAGATACGGGTTGGTCGTCGAGCCCACGGAGAGCCCGAGCAGGGCCGTGGCCGCCCGCAGCGTCATCGCGTACGAGTCGACGGCCCGCTGCACGTTCGGCGCGTCGAGGCCCGCACCGGTCACCAGGCGGTCCAGGTCGACGTAGGCCGAGCGGACGATCTCGATCCAGCGGTAGACCCGCCAGTCGTCGGCCCAGCCGGTCGTGTGGCGCTCGGGCAGCCGGCCGCTCCACCGCTCGAACATCCGGCGCCGGATCTCCGGGCGGGTCGGGGTGAGGTGCAGATGGCGCACGAGGTCGTAGAGCGGATCGCCGATCATCGCCATCTCCCAGTCGATGACGGTGATGGTCCCGTCACGGCGCACCAGGTTCCAGGGGTTGAGGTCGCCGTGGAGCAGGGCCGGCGCGCGCGGCGCGACCCGGTACTGGTCGAGGATCTCGCGGAGCCGGTACCCGTCGGGGAGCCCGAGTTCGCGGGCGAGTTGCTGGGTGGTCCTGGGCAGGTCGTGCACGAGCCGGGCGAGTTCGGCGCTCAGCCAGCGGAAGAAGTCGACGCCTTCGGCAGCCGGGTCCAGACCGGCGTGGTCGACCCGCGTGAGCGCGCAGAGCTGGTCGACGACGTCGTCCGCCTCGTGCGGCAGCAGCCCGTTCACCGGGTGGCTCGGCGGGCGGCAGGTGCCGGCCGGCCCCTCGTAGGAGTGGACGGCGAAGGGGTCCTGCCGGTCGCCGAGCAGATCGCTGACGCCCAGCGCCAGCACCCGGGGTGCCCGCACCGGCGCCCCGGACCGCTCAATGGCCCCGAGGACCGCGTGTTCGCTGAGGAACCTGCGCTCCGGCTGGGCGACGGAGCTCGCCCTGCGGCGTACGACCACGACGGGGAAGTCGGCGTTGTCGACACGGACGACGGTGTTCAGATGGGCCGTGCCCTTGAACACGTGCTCCGCGGGGGCGGCGCCCTCCGCGGCGAGCGCGTCCTGGACGCACCGCTGCGGAAAGTCGCCGCGCGCGGGGACGCGCGGATCGGGCCGGTGCCGGATCCAGGACGCGGCCGGGCGCGGACCGGCGCCCTCGCGCCGGCCGCCGCACGCCGCCCACCGGAACAGGAGGCGTTCGATCTCCTCCACGTCCGGCACGCGGGCCAGGCGCAGCGGCTCCGCCGCGTCCGCGAGCGCCCGGTGGACCGTGGCGGTCGCCTCGTCGAGGGCCTTCTGGTCGAAGGACGCGCCGAGCGACCGGGCCGCCCGCACCACGGCGGGATATGCGGACCGGGCGCGTTCGAAGGCGACGTAGTGCGGCAGGTCCCGCTCCAGTCCCTCCACCGCCCGGGGCCGGACCGCGGTCGTCGCGGCCGCCCAGGCCGTGGTGACCTCCCGCCACTGCGCGTCGGGGTACCGCATGCGCACCAGATGGGCCGCGAGGTCGTGCAACGGGTCACCGAAGCTCGCGAACTCCCAGTCGACGGCGACCAGCGGGACGTCACCGTGGCGGGGGACGATCACGTTGTCCCGGTGCAGGTCCGTGTGCAGCAGCCCGTAGGGGCGCCGGGTCAGGGCCGGGGCACGCTCGGCGTACCGGAGCACGGCGTCGTCCGGGATGCCGAGCGAGGTGAACAGCCCGCCGAACTCCGGCCAGTTGGCCTGCCGGATCCGGCGCTCCGTCAACTGCGCGAGGGTGCGCAGAAACGCACGGCTGTCGCCGGCCTCGGGCCGTGGCCAGCCCTGCGGCAAGGGCGGCAGGGCGTCCCTGCGGACGCGGCCCAGCCCGGCGAGCAGCCCGGTCAGGGCCCCGATCAGGGGCGGGTCGACGGGGTGTCCGTCCGGGCAGACGCCGGACAGGGGTACACCGTCCACATGGCTGTGGATGGCGGTGTCGCCGCGGCCCGCGATGTAGTGGGGGACGTGCGGCAGCACGCTTCCGACGGCGGCGAGCACTCCGGCCTCGTCGGCCCACGTCCTGATCGCCACGGGCGGCGCATCCGGTAACCGCAGGCGCACCGCCACCGGTTCGTCGGCGGCGCCGCCCGCCAGGCGGGCCATGGAGCGGGTGAACGGCCGCACCGCATACGTACGGTGGTGGTGCCCCCGGACCGGGGCACCGAAGTAGACGGCGGTCCTCACGAACCGTTCGTACGCCGAATCCCCGGAGGGACGCGCGGGTCGGGGCACAGGGCGTCCGCCCACGGGCCACTCCTGCATACTCGTGCACCGCATGAAAAGGTGATGCACACCCTAGTGGCGGGCGCGCCCCGTCACGACACGGACGTGTCAAGACCTGAGCCGAAAGCGGTAACGCCACTCGCAGGGGACCTCGTGTTCGATGCCGCGTCAGGCCTGTCCCCTGAGGACCTTCAGCACCACTTCGAGCGATCCCACGACCAGCCCGGCTCCCGCCTCCCTCAGCAGCTTGGCCTTGCGGTCGTTGCGTGCGTACCCGAGGAAGGGGACGCCGGCCTGCTGCGCGGCGGCGTGGTCCGACGGGGTGTCCCCGATCATCAGGGCGGTGGCGGGGTCTGCGCCCATGGCCCTGAGGGCCTGGTGCAGACAGTGCGGATGCGGTTTGAGCAGATGCAGGTTCCCGGTGCGGCCGTAGACGTGCGGGGCGAAGCACGCGCCCAGCCCGCGGCCCTCCAGATAGGTGCGGGCGACGCCCGGGGAGTTGTTCGTCGCGATGGCGAGACGGGCGCCCACGGCGCTCCACGTCCTGATCAGCGGGTCGGCGTACGCGGTCGGCCAGGCGGTGGCGGTGGCGCGCATCTCGGCCTGGGTGAGACGTTCCTCCAGCTCCGTCACCACATCGCTGTGCGGATGCCGGCGGTCGACGGCGCGCAGCACGTCGTGCGGGTCGAGGGATTCGCGCTCCTCGGGCGTCAGCAGGCCGTGCAGCCCCTGTCCCTCCAGCCAGTCGACCAGTTCTCCGGCCACCCGCTCCGCCTTGTGCCCCGCGAACAGGCGGCAGATCGGGCCGTCGAAGTCGAAGAGGACGAAGCGAGCCCGGTCGATCAGTTCTCGCAGCTTCCCGATCTCTTCCGCCGCCAGTTCTGTCCGTGTCGTATCAGAAGTCACTAGGAGAGTGTCAGGTCCGACGTGACGGTTTCCCAGAGGGCGTCGAACCAGTTCTGCGACTCCTCCACGAACGCCGTGTCGCGCCGTCCGGCGCGCTTCTCGAAGGAGAAGAGGAGGGACTCGGCGCCGAGCGTGTCGTACATGTCCAGCCTGCCGCTGTCGCCGTCCTCCTCGCGCCGCACGATCGTGTAGTAGGCGAGCAGCGCCTCGGCGCCGTTCAGCAGGTAGAGCTTCACGGGCGGGGTGAACGGCAGGGCGCGGAAGGAGACGTTGACGTCGATGCCGTGCGTCGCGCGCAGCGCGAGCAGATTGTGCCGCAGCACCTGCCCCTGGGCATTGCGCTGAACCAGCCAGCGCTGGTGGACCGGGTCGTCATCGGCACGGAGCCCCACGGAGACCGGGAAGGCGAGCTGGATGTCCCGGCTGGGCAGCAGCAGCCGGACGTCGACGGACTCCGGGCGCAGCCGGCCCTCGTGGATGAGACGCAGCGGCTCGCTCAGGGCGAGCATCAGGGTCTCGGCGGTGAGCGAGACCGTGTCGATACGGACCTGTGGGGCGGCGAAGGCCTCGGTGAGGCGGGGAGCCAGCCCGACCATCGTGGGCTGGGGCTCCTCGCGCACCGGCGCGGGCCGGGCGATGCGCGGGGGGCTGCCCTTGGTGACACCACTGAGCAGGCCGTCGTTCTGGAGGTACTTGATCGCCTGGCGCACGGCACCGCGCTCCACCCCGAACTCCTCGGCGAGCTCGGCCTGGGTGGGCAGGCGGTCACCGGCCTTGAGGGCACCCGCACGGATGCGTTCCCTCAGGACGTCGGCGATGTGCTGAGGAGTGGGCCTCTGACGACTGCCGTTCACCGCAACGTTCTCCTGGGTCACAACCAAACGCTACAACTTGCCGTAGTCAAGCGGGAGTTGTTTGAAAGTTGTTTATGGACAACGACCAAGTGGGCACAACCTAGCTGTAGTTGGTTGCCAACTTGGCCAAGATGGCGGAAGTTTTACCTCCGCTGCTTCGGCCCTCGAAGGAGGAATGCGCCCCCGCATCCGAAGGAGGAACCACCATGCCCGCCATCGCCCTCCTCTCCGCCCTGTTCGTCATGGGCTTCGAGCAGTTCGTCCAGTGGAAGTACGGCCCGCTCGGCATCGCCGGACTGCTGCTCCTCACCGTCGGCGTCCGCGCGAAGAACCCGACGTGCAGCTCGATCGGGGCGGTGGTGCTCGCCCTGACGGTCGCCGCTCCCGCCCTGTGACACCCGGGGCGGTCCGCCGCCCGCACCGCCCGTCCGGGAGGACGCCGTGGGCCGTCAGGTGAGCGTGAGCTCCGAACTGATCGTGTTCCACAGCGCGGAGAACCAGACGTGCGACTGCTCCACGAACGTCGTGTCCCGCAGCCCCTCGCCCTGCTCGAACGGGAACAGGGTGGACTGGGTGCCCTGGGCGTCGTACAGCTCCAGGTACTCGTGGTCGATCTCCTCGCCCCGCCTCTTGAGCGTGTAGTACGCGAACAGCGCCTCGTTGTTGTTCAGCAGATAGAGCTTCACGGGCGGGGTGAACGGCAGGGCGCGGAAGGAGACGTTGACGTCGATGCCGTGCGTCGCGCGCAGCGCGAGCAGATTGTGCCGCAGCACCTGCCCCTGGGCATTGCGCTGAACCAGCCAGCGACGGTGCAGCAGCTCGTCGGCACCGGGGCGCACCCGGTCGCCGGAATGCTCGACGGCGGCCGGGAAAGCGAGGTCGATGTCCCGGCTGGGCAGCAGCACACGGACGTCGACCGTGGCCGGTTTCATGCGCCCCGCATGGATCTGGCGCAGCGGCTCGCCGATCGCGAGGGTGAGCGAGACGGCCGTCAGGCACAGCGCGTCGATCTCCACGTGCGGCGCATCGAAGGCGGCCGCGATGCGTGGTGCGAGGCCCACCATGGTCGACTGCGGCGCGCCCCCGGGTCCTGCGGCGGCGCGGTCCCCGGGGTCCGCGACCGTGGCCGGGCTGCCCTTCGTCGCATGGGCGAGCAGCCGTTCCGACTGGAGAACGCGCAGCGCCTGGCGCACCGTCGTCCGCTCCACCCCGAACTCGTCGGCCAGTTCGGCCTGGGTCGGCATGCGCTGGCCCGGGCGGAGCCGGCCGTCCCTGATCCGGTCGCGCAGTTCGTCGGCGACCTCGTGGTGGGACCTCCGTGACCTGTTCCGCTCGTCGACGGGGGCCTGTTCCCGGTTCACAGCCCGAACCCTACAACTTCACGCCATCTTTGGGGAGTTGAGGCTATGGCGATTATAGGTCGGCCATCACGGAGATAACTCAAGTGGAGTTGGTCGCCAACTTCCCACACCTAGCGGAACGTGGTCGCCAAGCGCGAGCGACCAGCCGGCCCGAAGGAGGGACCGCCATGCCGCTCCTCGCCCTCGTCATCGCCGCAGTCGCCGTCGGATTCGAGCAGCTCGTCCAGTG
Source organism: Streptomyces sp. NPDC002004 (assembly GCF_053593975.1). Taxonomy (NCBI): domain Bacteria; kingdom Bacillati; phylum Actinomycetota; class Actinomycetes; order Kitasatosporales; family Streptomycetaceae; genus Streptomyces; species Streptomyces sp. NPDC002004. Next base: position 57,437 of record NZ_JBSFDP010000003.1, on the reverse strand, counting down.
GAAGTACGGCCCCCTGGGGATCATCGCGTTCGCCCTGCTCTCCATCGGCCTCAAGGCCAGGAACACGACGTGCAGCAGCATCGGCGCCATCGTCCTCGTGCTGCTGCTCGCCGCCCCGTGATCCTCCTGCCCGTGTCACGGTGCGGCACGGGCACCACCCCGGTCCGGCTGACCGGGCTCCCTTCCTGGAGGGGAGCCGGGAGCCCGGTCATGCCCACTCGGGGTGCCCGCTCGCCGGAGACGAGCCGGGAGCCCGGGGACGCCGGATCCGGGTACCCGGACCGACGGGGGACCGCAGCTCAGAAGCCGTCCGGACACCACGGGCGCCGGGAGGTGCGGAACAGGGCGTCGGCGACGGCGGCGGCACCCGGCCGCTCCTCCGTCACCCGGCCCAGCGCCACCAGCCGCGCCGCCGACTCGTCCCCGAGCCACAGCGCGCCCAGCTCACCGACGCCGAGCACCAGATCGGCGGACTCGGAGGTCGGCGCGCACACCGCCCCGTCGGGCCCCGCCTCCAGCCGGTACCGCCCGGCGGACAGCCCGTCCCCGTCCCCCACCTCGATCGTGAGGGCGCCCCGTCCGGCGTAGGTCCGTGCCTCCAGGGCCCGTACGACGTCCAGGATCCGCACCCACAGGTAGTCCGCCTGTGTGGTGATCCGGGCGGCGCGCGGGTCCGGGAGGAGCAGCGGCAGCAGGTCGTCCGGGGCTCGATGGCCCGTCCTGACCATGGTGATCCAGTCGATCGAGCAGAGGTAGTGCCACAGGGCGCGCTCGGCGGCCGGGGTCACCGTGATCAGCGCTTGCACGCTCGCGGTGTTCAGCGGCTGCTTGGCGTCGCCCCAGTGATCGTCCGCGGTGTAGGTGAGCAGTCCCTCGACCTCGCCGGCGGCCGAGCGGTACACGGCGTAGAACGGCTCCGTCCACGGGCTCCTCGCGAGGTCGACGGCGCCCGTGTGGATCCGCCACCACCGTTCGTCGCGGTCGGTCGCGCCGGGCTGCGCGCGGCGGAAGCGCTCATGGAGCTCCGGCCCGAGCTTGCGTACGTCCTCGGGTCCCACCAGGTCGATGCGGCCGCCGTCGTCCGGGCCCGACCAGCGGGGGTCGAGGCCGGCGCGCGGCACGTCCACGGTCCACTCCGCGGTCCAGGTCGCGGGGCCGAAGCCGTAGCGGCCGTAGATCGGGTACTCGGCGGCGATCAGTGTGGCGACGACGTCGCCCCGGTCCCGGGCCGCCGCCAGGTCCATGGTCATCATGCGGCTGAGCAGACCGCGGCGGCGGTGCGTGGCGGTGACCGTCACATTCGATATCGCGTCCGCCGGCACCGGGGTGCCGCCGACGGCGGTGAGCTGCTGCGGGAAGGAGCGGAACGTCGCCACGCAGCGGTCGTCCTCGAAGGCGCCGATCGTGCGGTCCGGGTCGACGTACGAGGAGCGGTCCTCGATCTCCTCGGGCGTCACGGCCGGGGTGCGGAGGAAGCCGGTGTTGAGGGCACGGGTCCACGCGGGGATGTCGGCGGGCGTGATGTGGCGGACGTCCAGGTGCATGTCCTCACGCTAGGCGCCCGGCCCACGGCACTGCCTCCGAATTTCCGGTGGCCCGGCGCTGCCTGCGGTGGCCCGACGGGTGGACCGGCACTCCCGCCACCGGCCCGACGGGTGACGGCACTCCCGTCGTCGGCCTGACGGTGGAACCGGCGCTCCCGCCACCGGCCCGGCTGCGTGCTCGGCGTTCCGGTGTCCCGTGGCCGCCGGCGAGCGGCCGCCCGCCGGCGTCGCGTACGTGGCGTACCGGGCTGCTCGGCGGTCTAGGGGGGGTCTTGTCGTTCAGGCCGGATCAGGGAGCGGGGCTTGGTGCGCTGCGTTCGCTTCGCTCTCTCCGCCTCGGCTCTTCGATTCATCCTCCGGATGCCGAGCGCAGCTGCAAGGCGGAGGAGGGAGTCGACGCGATGGGGGTCCCCCCGCGCGAGCGCAGCCGAGCGTGGGGGAGGCGGCGACTGACGACAACGCCGCGGATGTGCGTGCCAAGCCCCGCGAGCCCGGCGTGATCGGCAAGACCCCCCTAGAACGCCGCCCTGATCGTTCCGACCTCGACGCCCCCGCCCAGCAGCGGCACATGCCCTATCCGCTCCAGCACCGGCGAGGAGACGCCCACCCGCTCCAGGGCCCGGGCCAGCACCGGGCCCAGGGCCCGGGTGGCGCCGTCGTCGATCTTGAAGGCGAGGGCGCGGCCGTCGGGCAGGGCGACCGCCTGCACGGCTTCGGCGCCCATCTTGGAGAGGGTCCCGGGGAGCTCCCGCATGAGCCAGGTGTCGGGGCGGCGCGTCCCGGCGACGTACTCGGGGTGGGCGCGCATGGCGTCCGCGACCCGGCGCTCGGGCGTACCGGGGGCGGCGAGGACGAAGTGCCGGTAGGCGCGGGCCAGTCCGACGAGGCTGACCGCCATCAGCGGCGCACCGCAGCCGTCCGTGCCGACCGAGGCGACCGGCTCCCCCGCCGCTTCCTCGACGACCGAGAGGACGAGCCGCTGGAGCGGGTGCCCGGGGTCCAGGTAGTCCTCGGCGGCCCAGCCGTTCAGCTCGCAGGCGGCGAGCATCGCGGCGTGCTTGCCGGAGCAGTTCATGGTGATCCGCTCACGGACCGCGCCCCGTGCAAGGTACGTCTCCGCCTCGGCGGGGTCGAGGGGCAGGTCGGGCGGGCACTGGAGCAGTCCTTCGGCGAGCCCGAACTCGGCGAGCATCTTCTGCACCAGGTCGAGGTGGAACCCCTCGCCCGAGTGGCTCGCGGCGGCCAGCGCCAGCCGCTCGCCGGACAGCTCCAGGCCTGCGCGCAGCACGGCCGCGGCCTGCATCGGCTTGTTGGAGGAGCGCGGGAAGACGGGCGCGCCGACATCGCCGAGCGCCAGCTCCACGCTGCCGTCCGCCGCCAGCAGCACCAGGCTGCCCCGATGACGGCCCTCGACGAAGCCGGAGCGTACGACCTCGGCGAGGACCGGGGATATGGCGGGGGCGTCGGCGGGGTGCGCGGGCGCGGGGGTCATGGCGGGTGGCCTTCCACGAGGACCCGCCACCGGCGACGGTCACCGGGATCGCCGGGGCCTCCGCGTCACGAGAGCAGGTCGTCCACTTGTGCTTCACCTTCACGGTACCTGCGGGCGATCTCGGCGCTGCACCCGTCGGCGGTCCGCTGAAGCTGCTGGCGGCGCCGGGAGACCTGCTGCTCGCAGCGTACGAGCCGGCCCATCGCGGCGCACAGTTCGTCATCCGTCCTGGCCCCGAGGTCGGAGAGCTCGACCTCCGCGAGCATGTCGGCCGCCAGCAGCCGGTACTTCTCGCTGTGCGGTGTGCCCACTCTCACATGGCGGGCCGAGGAGCGCTGGCGCGCCGGCTGGTCCCTGAGGATCTCCGGGAGCCGGTCCAGCAGGGGCCCCTGCGGGTGCGGCCCGGCGACCTCCGCCGGCCCGGTGGGGCTGCGCCGCCCGAGCTCGGCCCGGAGGATGTCGATCCGGCCCTGGAGAAGACGCCGCACATAGCTGAGGTCGGCCTCGTCCTGCTGGGCCTCGCGGCGCAGGGCCCGCAGCTCGGGCAGCCGCAGCCCGCCCAGCTCGGGCACCGGTTCGTCGTCCGCCAGCGGGCTGCAGGTCCGCTGTGTGGGCGGGCGCGACGGCACCGCAGGGCCCGCCGTGCGGAGGCTCGTACGGGTCAGCGACACAGGTCCGGGCGGCTGCCCGGTGCTCGGCGTGGTCATGGTCCTCCACCGTCCCCTCGACCGGCTCGCGGTTGCACCGCGTGTGAGCATCGTGCCACTCCCGGTGGGTCATATGTGACCGAGTGCCCCCGATCGGCCCCGGATGGGGGGATCCGCGGCATGCGAGGGGCCCATATGGCCGCGTGCGGGGACACGGCATGATGGTCGGCATGCGTGCGGTGGTGCAGAGGGTCGACGGCGCGAGCGTCGTCGTGGACGGTGAGACGGTCGGCGAGATCACGGGCGAGGGTCTGTGCGTCCTGGTGGGCGTGACCCATGAGGACACCAAGGAGAAGGCCGCCCAACTGGCCCGGAAGCTCTGGTCGGTCCGGATGCTGCACGACGAGAAGTCGTGCAGCGACATCGATGCGCCCCTCCTGGTCGTCAGCCAGTTCACGCTCTACGGCGACGCGCGCAAGGGCCGCCGCCCCACCTGGAACGCGGCGGCGCCGGGCGAGGTCGCCGAGCCCCTCGTCGACGAGGTGGTGGCACAGCTGCGGGCGCTCGGGGCCACGGTCGCCACGGGACGGTTCGGGGCACGGATGCGGGTGTCGCTGACGAACGACGGTCCGTTCACGGTGCTGTTGGAGATGTAGGCCCCGCCCGGCGGACGGCGTGGGCGCCCCGCACCGGGGCACCCACGGGCGGCGTCGGGCCGCTACGGCTCGACCACGACCTCCTGCGCCGCCGCCGTCGTGCCCGCGGTCAGCCGGGCGTCGACGGGGACGTTCCGCTTGACCAGGGCGAGGGCGATCGGCCCGAGTTCGTGGTGGCGCACCGAGGTCGTGATGAAGCCCAGCTTCCGGCCGTCCGGGCCCTCGTCCGCGAGCTGGACGGGCGTCCCGTGCGGCGGCAGATGGACGTCGCTGCCGTCGAGGTGGAGGAAGACCAGGCGGCGCGGCGGCTTGCCGAGGTTCTGGACCCGGGCGACGGTCTCCTGCCCGCGGTAGCAGCCCTTCTGCAGATGCACGGCGGTACCGATCCAGCCGAGCTCGTGCGGGATGGTGCGGTGGTCGGTCTCGAAGCCGAGGCGCGGCCGGTGGGCCTCGACGCGCAGCGCCTCGTAAGCCAGGATGCCGGCCGCCGGGCCGTGCGTCTGTGCGTACGCCTCCAGTTCGCCGCGCGGCAGGAAGAGGTCGCGGCCGTGCGGGGTCTCCCGTACGACGACGCCCTCCGGCACGTCGGCGATGGAACCGGCGGGGAGGTGCACCACCGCGAAGTCGGCCGTACGGTCGGCGACTTCGACGCGGTAGAAGAACTTCATCGACTCCAGGTACGCGATCAGCGCTTCCTGGGTGCCCGGTTCCACGTGCGCCCAGGTCGTCCGGCCGTCGTCGACGAGATAGAGGGCATGCTCGACGTGCCCGTGCGCGGAGAGGATCAGTGCCTCCGTGGCGCGGCCCGCGGGGAGCTCGCTGACGTGCTGGGTGAGCAGCAGGTGCAGCCAGCTCAGGCGGTCCTCGCCGGTGACGGTGACGACGCCGCGGTGGGACAGGTCCACGAAGCCGTTCCCGTCGGCGAGGGCGCGCTGTTCGCGGAAGAGGTCGCCGTAGTGCGCGGCGACGCCTTCGTCGACACCCTCGGCGGGGACGGCGCCGGGCAGGATCAGCAGGGGGCTCTTCATATCCACTCACCCTACGACCAGGCGGCCGCCGGTTTTATTTCTCGTCCGGCTTCCCGCCCGCTGCGCAGCTCTCGCACTGCCCGAAGATCGCGAAGTGCTTCATGTCGGTCTCGAAGCCGAAGGTGTCCCGGAGCTTCCTGGTGAACTCGGCTGCGATGGAGACGTCCGCCTCGATGACGTTGCTGCACGTGCGGCAGACGAGGTGGATGTGGTGGTGCCGGTCCGCGAGGTGGTACGTCGGTGCGCCGTGCCCGAGGTGGGCGTGGCTGACCAGGCCGAGTTCCTCCAGCAGCTCCAGCGTCCGGTAGACCGTGGAAATGTTGACCCCCGACGCCGTCTTCCGCACTTCGGAGAGGATGTCGTCGGGGGTCGCGTGCTCCAGGGTGTCCACGGCTTCGAGCACGAGCTGCCGCTGCGGGGTCAGCCGGTAGCCGCGCTGCCGCAGATCGCTCTTCCAGTCGGTGCTCACCACGGATCCAGTGTAGGAGTACGCCGGGCGTAGGCCGCCTGAATGCGGCCGACCGGCCTCGGTCGGAACCGCCTACTTGAAGAAGGCGATGCCGTCGTCGGGGAGGTCGCCCAGGTTGCGCGCCATCTCGGCGACGTCCTCGGGCGTGACGACCTTCTTCAGGTGCGCCGACATGTACGGCCGCAGCGGCACCTCGGGCGTCGCCTTCTCGCCGACCCACATCAGGTCGCCCTTGACGTAGCCGAAGAGCCGCTTGCCGCCGCTGTACGGACCGGAGGCCTCCGTGCGGGCGACCGCGTCCGTGGCCAGGTCGATCTGGGGCTTCTTCTCGGCCAGCTCGCCGTACCAGACCTCGACGACACCGTCGTTGCGCACCATGACGACCTCGACCTTGCGGTCGGCGTCGACGCGCCAGTAGCCGGACTCCGACTCGAGCGGCTTCACCTTGTTGCCGTCGGCGTCGAGCACCCAGGTGTGCGAGTGGTACTCGAGGAAGTCCCGCCCGTCGTGCGTGAACGTGACTTCCTGGCCGAAATTGGCCTTCTCGGTGCCGGGGAAGTCCGTGACGCCCGCGCCGGCCCAGTTGCCGAGCAGGAAGGCCAGCGGGAGGAGGTCCTTGTGGAGGTCGGACGGGATCTCGATCATGGGGTGCTCGTATATCTCCTGGTGACGGTCAGCGCGGCGGTCAGCGCTGGCCCTGGTACAGCTTCTTCACGGTCAGCCCGGCGAAGGCGAGCACGCCGACGCAGACCAGGACGAGCAGAGCTTCGAAGAATGCCTCAAGCACGGGTGCTCCTTGATGAGGGTGACGAGCTGTACAGAGCCGGGCTCCAGCTTAGTAGGGCACCGCGCGGGCTACAGTTCCGGGCATGGCGAAGAAGCTCGTGATCAAGGTGACCGCGGGGGCGGATGCCCCCGAGCGCTGCTCGCAGGCGTTCACGGTGGCGGCGGTGGCGGTGGCCAGCGGTGTCGAGGTCTCGCTGTGGCTGACCGGCGAGTCGTCGTGGTTCGCCCTGCCCGGACGGGCCGCCGAGTTCGAGCTGCCGCACGCGGCACCGCTGCCGGGCCTGATCGATTCGGTCCTCGCGGGCGGCCGGCTGACCCTGTGCACGCAGTGCGCGGCGCGCCGTGACATCACCGAGAAGGACGTCATCGAGGGCGTACGGATCGCGGGTGCGCAGGTCTTCGTGCAGGAGGCGACGACGGACGGCGTCCAGGCGCTGGTGTACTGACGGGGCGGGCACGGAGCGGCCGCCGGGGTTGCGGCGGCGCGGGCGCGGGGCTGCCGGCGGGTTTCTCCGGGTTCGCAGGACGGGCGCACAGGGCCGGCAATCTAGTGCCGCTTCTTGCCGTCCAGCTCGTCCCACCACTCGTCGGACTTCGGGTCGCCCGAGGGGTCGTCCCACCAGCGGTCCTCGGGACCCCGCCGGTTCGCGACCATCGCGGCGACGGGCGGGATCACCATGGCCACGACGCACATCGCCACGGCCGCGGGGACGGACCAGAGGCGCACGACTCCCCAGGCCAGGACGAACAGCGCCAGGCACGTGCCCATCATGGCGAAGTAGACGTGCCGCCTACGCGCGTACATACGTCCAGAGTACGGCCGGGACCGCCGACCGCACCGGCTCGGAGAACGGCGGAGCCGGAGGGACCGCTCCCCGGTCCAGGTGGCGTCCAACCCCCCTGGGGAGCGGCCCTCCGGCCGTTCATGAAAGCGCGGGCCCGCCGTCCCGCTCCCCCGCCCCGGCTGCGCCCGGACGGGGGGCTCCTGCTCAGACGGCGATGGCGACCTCGGCCAGTCCGCCCGTCTGGGCGACGACCGTACGGTCGGCGGTCGCACCCGGAACCAGGGCGCGAACGGTCCACGTGCCCTCGGCCGCGTAGAACCGGAACTGACCGGTCGCCGAGGTCGGGACCTCGGCCGTGAACTCGCCGGTCGAGTCCAGCAGACGCACGTAACCGGTGACGGGCTCGCCGTCGCGGGTCACCTGCCCCTGGATGGTGGTCTCACCGGGCTTGATGGTCGACGCGTCGGGGCCGCCGGCCTTCGCTCCACACATGTGTCTCTCCTGATGTTTCGGGTTGGGGCCGGGGTTACTTGGCTGCGCCGAGCTCGATCGGCACGCCGACGAGGGAGCCGTACTCGGTCCACGAGCCGTCGTAGTTCTTGACGTTCCCGACGCCGAGCAGCTCGTGCAGCACGAACCAGGTCAGGGCCGAGCGCTCGCCGATGCGGCAGTAGGCGATGGTGTCCTTGGCCAGGTCGACGTTCTCGTCGGCGTAGAGGGCCTTGAGCTCGTCGTCCGACTTGAACGTGCCGTCGTCGTTGGCGTTCTTGGACCACGGGATGTTGCGGGCGCTCGGGACGTGGCCCGGGCGCTGCGACTGCTCCTGCGGCAGGTGCGCCGGGGCGAGCAGCTTGCCGCTGAACTCGTCGGGCGAGCGCACGTCGACCAGGTTCTGGCTGCCGATCGCGGCCACGACGTCGTCGCGGAAGGCACGGATCGAGGCGTCCTGGGCCTGGGCCCGGTACTCGGTCGCCGGGCGCTGCGGCACCTCGGCACCGTCGACCAGGTCACGGGAGTCGAGCTCCCACTTCTTGCGGCCGCCGTCGAGGAGCTTCACGTCCTGGTGTCCGTAGAGCTTGAAGTACCAGTAGGCGTAGGACGCGAACCAGTTGTTGTTGCCGCCGTAGAGGACGACGGTGTCGTCGTTCGCGATCCCCTTGGCCGACAGCAGCTTCTCGAAGCCGGCCTGGTCGACGAAGTCACGGCGGACCGGGTCCTGGAGGTCCTTCTTCCAGTCGATCCGAACGGCGTTCCTGATGTGGTTCTTGTCGTACGCGGAGGTGTCCTCGTCGACCTCGACGATGACGACCTTGGGGTTGTCGAGGTTGGCCTCGACCCAGTCGGCGTCTACCAGGACGTCGCTGCGGCTCATGCTCTTCTCTCCTCCGGGGCAGTTGCGGCGGGATGTGCGTCGAGTGGGATGCGCGTAGGTGCGACTCGTGCCCGGGAGCGGGGCACGGCGCTGCGCATTACACGGGTGGCCGTCCTACGGCCTGGGGAAACGGGATGCGAGAGATCCCGCTCAGAAGGAGCGACAGAGCATGGCGGCGACGCGGCACAGGTCTACTGCCCGCCGCTTCGTGAGATCCGCCTGTCGCTTCATGGGTGCGATCGTAGGGACGGACAGGCTGTCGTGTCACCGGCGTGTCGCATGATGAGACGCGATCGTCCGGATTATGGGACGCTGATCACGTCGAAGCCCCTTCCGGCCGTCCCCGAGGGTCGGCCGGCTGCCTCTGCATCTATGGAACGGACGCCTCCGTCTCGCCTTTCGGACGGACGGGGTCCCGCCGTGCGGTCCGTCCCTACCCGACCAGCTTGACGTCCGAACCCGTCACGGAGAGGTTCACACCGTCCGGCGCCGCCTCGACCTTGTCCAGCCGGATGCCCGCAGGCAGCCCGGTGATCTTCTGCTGGAAGTCGGTGATCTGACGGACCTTCGCCTCGGCGAGCGGCACCCCGAGCGCGGGCAGCGCGTCGGCGTGCACCTTCACGACGTCGCCGTCCACGCGGGCCGAGCTGAGCACGGTCAGGGGGCGCGGCAGCTTCCGGCCGAGGACGGTGGCCTCGACGGCCACCTTGATCTTGCCGTTGCCCCCGTCGGACAGGCCGACGACCTGGGCGGTGACCCCCGCGGTGAGCCGCACCGGCTCCACGTGCGCGGCCTTCAGCAGCTCCGGGTACGAGACGGCGGCCGTGCCGGAGGCCTCGGACGCGGTGGCGGAGGAGTAGTCGCCGGAGAACGTGACCCCGCGCATCCGGGCGTGCAGCCGGTCGATCCGGATCCTTTCGGACCCGCCCGCGTTCCCCCCGGTGCCGTTCGCGCCGCCCGTCGAGGCCTCGTAGTCCTTGATCCCGATCTCGACGTCGTCCAGCTGACCGTTCGCGACCTGGGTGAGGAAGGGGAAACCGTTGATCGTCACGTCGGGCGTGCTCGTCAGGCCCTCACTGCTGCGCAGCTTGTCCGCCGCCTGGTCCTCGGCGAAACCGACGGCGAGGCGGTCGGCAGCCACGAACAGTCCCATGAGGACGACGGTGATGATCAGAAGTATTCGCAGTGCGCGCATGCTCGGTGTTTCCCCCCACCTGACGTCAACAGTCGCTGTGCGCGAGCGTACGCGGCCGGGTCCCCTCTGCGAGGACCCGACCGCGTACTTGTGGATCACCTGTGACGCACGGCACGGGAGCGTCCGGGCCGTCGGACGGCGTCAGCCGAGCACCCTGCCGAGGAGGTAGACGGCCGGGGCCGCGGCCGTGAGGGGCAGGGCGATGCCGGCGGTCATGTGGACGAACCGCGACGGGTAGTCGTAGCTCGCCACCCGGTGCCCGATCAGTGCGCACGCGCCGGCGCCGAGGCCCAGCAGCGCGCCGTGCGCACCGAAGCCGGTGAAGCCGCCGGCGGCGAATCCGGCGCCCGTGGCGGCCAGCAGTGCCACGACCACCGACGCCGCCGTGGGCAGCGGGAGCGCTCGTGCGAGGACCGCGACGGCGACCGCGACCCCGCCCACGGTGACGGCCTCCGGAGCGGCGGCCAGCTGCCCTGCCGCCACGATCGCGAGCGCCGCGGAGGCGACGGTCGCCATCAGTCCGTACATCCGCTCGTCCTGAGAGGCGTGGCTGCGCAGCTGGAGGACGAGCGAGAGCAGGACCCACACGCCGAGGGTGCCGAGGATCGCGGCCGGCGCGTTCTCGCGGCCCGCGGCCAGCAGGGTCACGTCCGCGGTGAGTGCGCCCGCGAAGGCCAGCGCGATGCCCTGACGGGCGGGCCACATCCCGTTCAGGCGGAACCATCCGGCGGCGGTGAGCGCCTGGAGCGCGACCAGCGGGATGAACAGGGCGTAGGCGCCGAGCGGCGCGGCCGAGGCCAGGAGCAGCCCCAGCACCGCGGTGAGCGCGGCCGGCTGCATGCCCGGTTCGATGACCGGGGAGCGTCCCTCGGCGCGGGCGCGCTGCGCGTCGGTGATCCGGGCGTTGCCCGTGGTGGTCGGGGCTCCGTACTCGGGGACGTCGGTGCTCTGCCCGGTCCCGTTGCCGTGCGCGCCGGTGTCCCGGCCGGTCCCGGCGAACGCGCCGGTGCTGTCCGCCGCACCGGGCGCGGAGGGCACGGCGCCGTAGCCGGTGCCGGCGCCGTTCGACGGTGTTGCGTAGCCGGTCCCGGTGCTCCCGCCCTGCGGCGGCATCCCGTACCCGGTCCCGGTGCTCCCGCCCTGCGGCGTTCCGTACCCGGTACCGGTGCTCCCGCCCTGCGGCGCCCCGTAGCCGCTGCCGTTCGCCGGCGCCCCGTAGCCCGTACCGGTGCTCCCGCCCTGCGGCGCCCCGTACCCGCTGCCGTCGTGGGCGCCCGGGTGGGCCTGGTGTCCGAAGCCCCCGGTACCGGGGGCCGCGTACGGCGACTGCTCCGCCTGTGGCGGAAGGGGCTGCCCGGACTGGACGGGCGGCAGATAGGCGGTCTCGGCGGCGTCCGCCGAGTGGTGCAGGGACGACTGGGTCTGGGTGTCCCAGGTCCGGCCCTCCCACTGCTGCGTGTGGTCGCCCTCATGGGGCGGCTCGTATCCGTACGGCTGGTTGCTCATGGTCACCCTCCTGCGAACGGCGGGAGCACCTCGACCGTGCCGCCCTCGGCCAGCCGTACCGTCTCATGTTCCCGGGTGCCCACGGGGTCACCGTCGATCAGGAACGACGAGCGCTGCAGGACCCGGGCGAGTTCGCCGGGGTGCCGCAGACGTGCGCCGTCGAGCGCCTCGGCCAGGGTGTCGGCGTCGTACGGCTCCTCGGCGACGCCGGCAGCGGCCTTGGCTGCCGCCCAGTAACGGATGGTCCCCGTTGCCACGGGCACTCCTCTCCTTCGTCGGGTGCCGTTACATGATGCGGCACCCCGCAAGGCGGTCACGGCGGGCCTCGGGGCTTCGGCGCCCTCGGACCCCGGTCCGCGGGCCTCAGGGCTTCGGCGCCCTCGGACCCGCGTCCGACGCCCACGCGGCGATGCGCCGCAGCAGTTCCTCGCTCGCCGCGTGCTCCGCATGCCCCATCCCCGGCTCCAGCCAGAGGTCCGCCGCGCCCCCGGCCGCGCCCGCCAGCATGCGCGGATGGTCCACCGGGAAGTACGGGTCCCGGTCCCCGTGCACGATCAGCAGCCGGGCCGGCGCGATCAGCGGCACCGACTCCACCGGGGACACGGGCACCGGATCCCACTCCCGGTGGTGGATGCGGGTCCGGAATCCGACGCGCCCCACGAGCCTGCCCGCCCGCCGCGTCACCATCCAGTGCAGCCGCCGCATGGGCGCCGTGCCCCGGTAGTACCAACGCGCCGGGGCGCTCACCGCCACGACCGCGTCAGCGCGCGCTTCCGTGCGCCCCCCGTACTCGGTGTGACCGAGCGCCCCGTGGCGCAGCACCACCGAACCGCCCATCGAGAAGCCGACCGTGACCACCCGGCGGTGCCCGAGAGCCCGTGCCCACTCCACCGCGGCGGCCAGGTCGAGCACCTCGCGGTCGCCGACCGTGGACCGCCCGCCCGACCGTCCGTGACCCCGGAAGGAGAAGGTCACCACGGCCGCGTGACGCGCGAGGACCCGGGCGACACGGCGCACGTGCGGCCGCTCCAGATCCCCCGTGAAGCCGTGCGCGACCACGATCGCGAGCTCTCCGCCCGGGGCGGGACCGGGGTCGTACGCGGCGTCGATCGGCACCCCGTCGGACGTACGCAGCATCACGCGCCGTGCGCGCGACGTGAGCGGCCGCACACAAGATCGCGCCGTTCGACCTGCCGTACCGGAACTCATGTGGGCTATTCTGCTGGGGAGAGGATCCGGGCAGCGCAGCCCCCGGGTCCTTTTGTGCTTTCAGGGAGGTCGTATACGACCGGGGTATACGAACGAGACGGACGAACGAGAGCGCGGCGGATCCCAGGGCGCGGGGCTCCGCACCGGTACGAAGCAGTACGCAGTACGAGGCTTGACCGCAGGTACGAAAGCTGTGCCGCACCGCACAACGTCCTCGCAGGGACCGAGGAGGAACCGACGTAATGGGCGAGCGAACCGTGCACGACAGTGGGACGACCCTGGCAGGTGGGACGCGATGAGCTCTCTGCTGCTCCTGACGAATGCCCTTCAGCCGTCGACCGAGGTGCTCCCCGCTCTCGGTCTGCTGCTTCACAACGTGCGGGTGGCCCCGGCGGAGGGACCCGCGCTGGTCGACACCCCGGGTGCCGACGTGATCCTGGTGGACGGCCGCCGCGACCTGCCGCAGGTGCGCAGCCTGTGCCAGCTGCTGCGGTCCACCGGCCCCGGCTGCCCGCTCATGCTGGTGGTGACCGAGGGCGGCCTCGCCGCCGTCACCGCCGACTGGGGCATCGACGACGTCCTGCTCGACACCGCGGGCCCGGCCGAGGTCGAGGCACGGCTGCGGTTGGCCATGGGCCGCCAGCAGATCGCGGGCGAGGACTCCCCCATGGAGATCCGCAACGGTGACCTGTCGGTCGACGAGGCGACGTACAGCGCCAAGCTGAAGGGCCGGGTCCTGGACCTGACCTTCAAGGAGTTCGAGCTGCTGAAGTACCTGGCGCAGCACCCTGGCCGGGTCTTCACCCGCGCCCAGCTGCTCCAGGAGGTCTGGGGCTACGACTACTTCGGCGGCACCCGCACCGTGGATGTGCATGTGCGACGGCTGCGCGCCAAGCTCGGGCCCGAGCACGAGTCGCTGATCGGCACCGTGCGCAACGTCGGCTACCGGTTCGTCGCCCCGGAGAAGGTCGAGCGCGGCGCCGACGAGGCGCGCGCGAAGGAGGCCACGCCCCGTCCCGCCGAGGAGGACGCACCGCGCCGGGCGGCCGCCGCCAAGACGGAGGAACCGGCCGCCGGGTCCGGCAAGCGGTAGCCGGACCGAGGTTCTGCAAACTGGTGCGCCCATCGGCCTGCAAAGACGGGGGTCCATCCGCGTAGACTTCGCGCGTGGCCAAGGTGACGCGGGACGATGTGGCGCGACTGGCGGGTACTTCGACCGCCGTCGTGAGCTATGTCATCAACAACGGACCCCGGCCGGTCGCCCCGGCCACGCGCGAGCGCGTTCTCGCCGCGATCAAGGAGCTGGGCTACCGGCCCGACAGGGTTGCCCAGGCGATGGCCTCGCGGCGTACCGACCTGATAGGCATGATCGTGCCGGACGCCCGGCAGCCGTTCTTCGCCGAGATGGCGCACGCCGTCGAACAGGCCGCGTCCGAGCGCGGGAAGATGGTCCTCGTCGGCAACACGGACTACGTCGACGAGCGCGAGGTCCACTATCTGCGCGCCTTCCTCGGCATGCGGGTCTCCGGGCTGATCCTCGTCAGCCACGGCATGAGCGACCGCGCCGCCGCGGAGATCGACGCCTGGGACGCACGGGTCGTGCTGCTGCACGAGCGGCCGGAGGCCATCGACGACGTCGCCGTCGTCACGGACGACCTCGGCGGCGCCCAGCTCGCCACCCGGCACCTCCTGGAGCACGGTCACGACTACGTGGCGTGTCTCGGCGGCACCGCGGAGACGCCCGCCGTCGGCGACCCGGTCTCCGACCACGTCGAGGGCTGGCGCCGGGCGATGCGGGAGGCCGGCCTGTCCCTGGAGGGCCGTCTCTTCGAAGCGCCCTACAACCGCTACGACGCCTACCGGGTCGGCCTCGACATCCTGTCCGCCCCCGACCGGCCCACTGCGATCTTCTGTTCGACCGACGACCAGGCCATCGGCGTGCTGCGGGCCGCCCGTGAGCTGCGGATCGACGTGCCCGGCGAACTCGCCGTCGCCGGATTCGACGACGTGAAGGAAGCGGGGCTCACCGACCCGCCGCTCACCACCGTCGCCTCCGACCGGTCCGCGATGGCCCGGGCGGCGGTCGACCTGGTCCTCGACGACGGGCTCAAGGTCGCCGGCTCGCGCCGCGAGCGGCTGAAGCTGTTCCCGTCCCGCCTGGTGGTACGCCAGTCCTGCGGCTGCGACTGAGCGGGACGCCCCGCGCGCGGACGCACCCCGGGCGGACCGGCCGGGTAACGGGCTCCCGGGCGTCCTTATATGGGGCATACGCACTTCTGCCGGGCTTCTCAGGACGTACTCAGGGAACTCTCATGATCGCGGGACACCCTCTGGTACATGACCGAGAGCTTTCGCCACAGCGGCGAGTACCCCGAGCGCTACCCCAGTCCTGCCGGTACGCCGAGTGCGTACCCTCCCCCGTGGAACACGAGCTCCGTCCAGGACGCGCCCCCTCCGCCCCCGTACGCTCCCGGGCCCGGTTCCGTCCCTGAGCCGCGGCCGCGACGGCGCGCCAGGGGGCCCGTCGCCCTGCTGTCCGCCGTGGCCCTCGCGGCCGCCGCGATCGGCGGCGGCACCGCGTACGCCTTCCAGGAGCTCAGCGCCCGGCACGACGTCGGCGCACCGGGCGTCGACGGCACCAGCGTCGCGCAGACCACCCGGGGCACCGTCGCCGGTGTCGCGGCGGCCGCCGGCCCGAGCATCGTCGAGATCAGCGCGGCCTCGGGCGCCGGACGGTCCACCGGATCCGGCGTGATCATCACCTCCGGCGGCGAGGTCGTCACCAACAACCACGTGATCGCGGGGGCCACCTCGATCCGGGTGACCACCAGCGACGGCAAGCGGTACCCGGCGAAGGTCGTCGGCACCGACAGCAGGAAGGACCTCGCGCTGATCAAGGTGTCGGGCGCGTCCGGGCTGAAGCCGGCGACGCTCGGCAACTCCGACGGCATCCAGGTCGGCGACCAGGTCGTCGCGATCGGCTCCCCCGAGGGCCTGACCGGCACGGTGACCAGCGGCATCGTCTCCGCGCGCGACCGCGACGTCACGGTCCCCACGGACGAGGGCCGCGAGCAGCAGCAGGGCGGCGGCTGGCCCTTCGAGTTCGGCGGCCGGCAGTTCAACGGCGACACCGGCTCGTCGAAGACGACGTACAAGGCCATCCAGACCGACGCCTCGCTCAACCCCGGCAACTCCGGCGGCGCCCTCCTCAACATGAACGGCGAGATCGTCGGCATCAACTCCGCCATGTACTCCCCGACCTCGTCGGCCGCGGCCTCGTCGTCCGGCGCGGGCAGCGTGGGCCTGGGCTTCGCCATCCCGGTCAACACGGTGAAGGCCGACCTGGACACCCTGAGGAGCGGCGGCAGCGACTGACCCGGGCCCGGTGCCGTGCTCGTGGGAGCCTGGTACCAGCCCCCGCCGTCCACCCCGACCCCGAGGAACCTCAGCCATGAGTCCCGCCGAAGGCGAAGCGCACCGCATCCTGATCGTCGACGACGAACCGGCCGTACGCGAGGCCCTCCGGCGCAGCCTCGCATTCGAGGGCTACGGCACCGAGGTCGCCGTCGACGGTGCGGACGCCCTCGACAAGGCGGACGCCTACCGGCCCGACCTGGTCGTCCTCGACATCCAGATGCCCCGGATGGACGGCCTGACCGCGGCCCGCCGCATCCGCTCCGCCGGCAGCACCGTGCCGATCCTGATGCTCACGGCGCGTGACACGGTCGGCGACCGCGTCACGGGACTCGACGCGGGCGCCGACGACTACCTGGTGAAGCCGTTCGAACTGGACGAGCTGTTCGCCCGGATCCGGGCGCTGCTGCGGCGCAGCTCGTACGCGGGCGCGGCCGGGCGGGCCGACGAGGGCGATGTGCTGTCCTTCGCCGATCTGCGCATGGACCTGTCGACCCGCGAGGTCACGCGCAACGGCAGGCAGGTGGAGCTGACGCGTACGGAGTTCACGCTCCTGGAGATGTTCCTGGCGCACCCCCGCCAGGTCCTCACCCGTGAGCAGATCCTCAAGGCGGTGTGGGGCTTCGACTTCGAGCCGAGCTCGAACTCCCTCGACGTGTACGTCATGTACCTGCGGCGCAAGACCGAGGCCGGCGGGGAGCCGCGGCTGGTGCACACGGTGCGCGGGGTGGGCTATGTGCTGCGGGCGGGCGGCGCGGAGTGATCCGCAGGTTCCGGGCGTGGCCGCTGCGGGCGCGGCTGGCCGTGCTGGTCTCCGCGGCGGTGGCGGTGGCGGTGGCGGCCGTGGCGACGGTGTGCTGGTTCATGGTGCACAACGCCCTGGTCGGCTCGTTGGACAACGCGCTGAGCACCAACCGGGTGGAGCCGGGATACGTGCGCACGCTGATCGACGCCAACGGCCAGTGCCGCAGGGCCACCCCGGTGCGCGGCACCCCCGATCTGTTCAAGCAGACGATCCAGGTGGTGGACAGCGAGGGCAACAGCTGTGTGATCTTCGGCAAGGAGTCGTTGCGCGTCACCTCCGACGACACCGCCGTCGCCGGCGGCCGCACCCCCCAGTCGTTCCACGACACCACGGACCGCAAGGGCGTCAAGTACCGCGTCCTGACCTACCCGCTCGTCGGTCTGACCGGGGCCGTGTCGGTGGCCCGCCCCCTGAACGAGGTCGACGGTGCGCTGAAGAACCTCACGCTCGTCCTGACCTTCCTGGCCGGCCTGGGCGTCCTGGGCGCGGGCGCGGCGGGCCTGTGGATCGCGCGGACCGCCCTGCGCCCGGTGGACGAGCTGACCCTGGCCGTGGAGCACGTGGCGCGCACCGAGGACCTGACCGTGCGCATCCCGGTCGAGGGCGACGACGAGATCGCCCGGCTGTCCCGCTCCTTCAACGCGATGACGTCGGCGCTCGCCTCCTCCCGCGACCTTCAGCAGCAGCTGATCGCGGACGCGGGCCACGAGCTGCGGACACCGCTCACGTCCCTGCGGACGAACATCGAGCTCCTCGCCCGGAGCGAGGAGACGGGCCGGGCGATCCCGCCCGACGACCGCAAGGCCCTGCTCGCCTCGGTCACCGCGCAGATGACCGAGCTGGCCGCCCTGATCGGCGACCTCCAGGAACTGTCCCGCCCGGCTCCGGGCCAGCAGACCGACAAGGTCCGGGTGCTGCCCCTGCACGACATCGCGGACACCGCCCTGGAGCGGGCCCGGCTGCGCGGCCCGGAGCTCACCCTCGTCTCCGATCTGGCCCCCTGGTACGTCCGCGCCGAGCCGGCCGCCCTGGAGCGGGCCATCGTCAACATCCTGGACAACGCGGTGAAGTTCAGCCCGCCCGGAGGCACGATCGAGGTGGCCCTGCACGGCGGCAGTCTCACGGTCCGGGACCACGGTCCCGGGATCGCCCCGGAGGACCTTCCCCATGTCTTCGACCGCTTCTGGCGCTCCCCGTCGGCCCGCGCGCTCCCCGGCTCCGGCCTCGGCCTGTCCATCGTCGCCCGCACCATCGGGCAGTGCGGCGGCGAAGTGACCCTCGTCCCGGCCGAGGGCGGCGGCACGCTGGTCACCATCACCCTCCCCGGGGCGCCCACGCCTCCTCCGGGGGCGGCCGAGGTGCGATAGCGGCACCTCGGAGGGCTCGTGTGCTGCCGAATTGACCGTCGTCACCCTCCCCACCCTGCCTGACCTGCGACTTCTATTTAGTTGCCATTTCAAGGTGCTGGCGTGCTGGGGCAGCACTAGCGTGGGTGGCGTGAGAGTCGCAACCAGGGCCCGCCCCGGGCGACGAGGTTCCTGCAGGGTGGGAACGGCAGCCGGGGACGTGCTCCCGTTCGAAAGCGGCGACCCTGCCCCTGCTTTCGAACGGTGATCTCTTGCGACCGCACTGCATCCATCGCATGCGTGTGGCCATCCACCTCGATCCGGTGGAAGGAAAGGATTCATGCGAGCAACAACCATCAGGCGTTCGTTCGCCGTGGCAGCAGCCAGTGTGATGGTGGTCGGCGGTGCCGCGATCGGCGCGGCGGGCGCGGCTTCAGCGGCCGCCCCCGTCCACGCCGTGACGTACCAGACCGGCCACGACAGCTGCGACGACTGGAGCTACGGCGGAGACTGCAACGACAACGGAGGCTACGGAGGGCACGGAGACCACGACAACGGTGGCTATGGGGACCACGGCAGTGGAGACCACGGTGGCGGAGACCACGGCGGTGGAGACCACGGCGGCGGTGACCACGGCGGCGGCGACCACGGCGGCGGTGGCGGAGACCACGGCGGCAATGGCGGAAGCCAGGGCGGACGCTGAGCAGGCCACAGGAAAGGTGGAATGAGACGGCCCCCCTCCCCGGGAGAGGGGCCGCATCCGTGTCCACTCGCACCGGCCCCCGGACACGTCCGCGCCGGCAGGTCCCCGCACCCCGCGGTCGTCACCCCCACCGACGATAACTAGTCAACTTCAGCAACTCACGTACCACACCTGTCACTTGACGCCCCGCCGTGCTTCCCTGCCGCCATGACCACAGCGAGGGGCACACGGACAACAGCGGGGGCGGCGGGGATGGACCGGCGGGGGTTCCTGCTGCGGGCGGGTGCGGTCTCGGCCGCCGGGCTGCTCGCGTCGCTCGACCTGCCGGCGGCGCGGGCGGCCACGCTGGGCGTCCAGGACTGGATGGCGGGCATCGCGGACGGCACCGCACTGCAACGGCTGACGATCCCCGGCGCGCACGACTCCGGCGCGCGCTACGGCGGCCCGTGGACCGCCTGCCAGCGGCTCACCGTCCCCGAACTGCTCAACGCGGGCATCCGCTTCCTGGACGTGCGCTGCCGGCTCTTCGACAACGCGTTCGCCATCCACCACGGCGCGTTCTACCAGCACTTGAACTTCGACGACGTCATGACGGCGTGCCGCGACTTCCTGCGCGCCCACCCGTCCGAGACCGTGCTGATGCGGCTGAAGCAGGAGTACTCGGAGGAGAGCGACGCCGAGTTCCGGCGCGTCTTCGACAGCTACCTGGACGGGAAGGGCTGGCGGCCGCTCTTCCTCATCGCCGACGCGCTGCCCTCGCTCGGCGCGGCGCGCGGGCGTGTGGTCCTGCTCGCCGACAACGGCGGTCTGCCGGGCGGGCTGCGCTGGGGCGACGGCGCCGTCTTCGACGTCCAGGACGACTACATGGCCGAACCGCTGCGCAAGTACCCGTTGGTCGAGGCGCAGTTCCGCAAGGCGGCCCAGCAGCCGGGCAAGCAGTACGTCAACTTCGTGAGTACGGCCGCGCTCCTGCCGCCCGAGTACAACGCGAGCCGGCTGAATCCGCGGGTGAAGAGCCTCCTCGACGGCGCCGAGGCCGGCCCCTGGACCGGACTCGGCATCGTGCCGCTCGACTTCCCGGACGGGACGAGCGGCCTGGTGGAGACCCTCCTGAGGCACAACCCGCACTCCTAGGCCTAGTCCGCGGAGTCGCGCCCGGCTCGGCTTCGCGGACACGGCCCGGGAGGCGTCCTCCTGCGGCTCGCGCCGGGCCCGGTGCGCCCGGCGCGAGCCGCAGGACACCCCCTGGGGGGTTTCGTTCGGATCAGGTCGGACCCGGGCTGGTCCGAACGACATCCCCTAGTGCCCGAGCATCAGGCCCGACCCCGCCACATCCGCCCGGATGCCGCCCTTCTCGACGGTGACGCCCAGCAGCCGCACATCGCCCGCGCGGGGCTTCGGCAGGTGGAAGGAGAGGGAGAGGCGGTCGGCGACCCGCGGGCGGGTGAGATGGGTCAGGGCGGTCAGCAGGGACGGGTCGAGGCCGAGGCGCTTCAGGAGCCAGGGGTGGGCCAGCGCCACGTCGATGAGGTTCATCCGCATCACCTCGTGCAGAAAGCGCGGGGTCCCGGTCAGCCGGCTCAGCCTGTCGTCGTCGCGCAGCGCCTCGCGCACCACCCCGTCCGGGACGCCCAGGCGGTGCACGATCGCCGGGACGGAGAGGAAGGCCTTCGCCTTCGCCGTCTCCCGGGCCAGGCGGCGCACGGAGGAGCGGGTCAGGTGCAGGCCCTCGGAGGGGCGGGTGCCCGGCCGGTACGTCGCCAGATCGCCGATGTCCAGGCGCATCCCGCCGATCGAGGTGGCGATGCCGCGGTCACCCTCGCGCCGGATCCGTGCATCGGCCCGCAGGCGCAGCTCGTGGCCCGCGACCGGCAGGGTGCCGCGGGCCAGCACGCGGTCCGGGCCACGGCCGCTGAAGGTCACCTGGGAGGCGCCGAGTTCCCGGTTCATGTCGGCGAAGGAGAGCAGAACCTGGCCGCGCATGCGGTGGACCAGAGCGCCGCGCACGGACGTGGGGCCGTCGCCGTCGATGCGTACGTCGTGTGCGGTGGCGGAGACCTCGGCGAGGGTGACGCGGTCGGCGGCGACGTCGGGGACGGTGACGCGCACCGAGTCGAGGCGCTGCGCGGCCAGCTGGGTGAGGAAGGGGAAGCCGCCGATCTCCACCTCGGGGGCGGCGGACAGATGCATCTGGTGCTTCAGCTTGTCGGCGGCCTTGTGCTCGGCGTAGAGGACGGCCCAGCGGTCGGCGAGCGTGAGGAAGGACACCAGGACCAGGACCCCGGCGACGAACTTGACGGCGATGGGCAGACCGGCGAAGCGGTTGCGGCGGCGGCTGCCGCGACGGTGGTTGGGCGGGGTCCAGGAGTCGTCATCGCTCTCGGGGCCCCCGGTGCCGGGCTCGGGCTCCTCGACGAGGAAGTCCTCCAACGGATTGTCCGCGAGAGCCGCCAGCTCGTCGTACGGGTTGCGGCGCGGAGCAACCGGCGCGGCGGACGGGCCCGTCGGGGGAACCGATTCGCCGGCCGGCCCATCTGAGGGGATGCGAAGACCGCCGTACTCGTCTTCGTACAGGGGTGCGTGCGGGACGTCGTACGGCGGTGCGTAGGGCGCTTCGTGTCGCGCCTCGTACGTCGGATGCGTGGCTATGCGGTGGGGGGAACGCATCGGTAGATTTCACCATACATCCCGACCCCATCCGCAAGCCCAACCCCAAGTTGTTTTGAAAATTGGTCAGTTGATGACCGTAATCCGGTCGGCCTTCGGCGGCGCGATCGGGCTGGCGGCCGATGACCTGGCCGTCAGATAGTCGTTGAGCGCCTTCAGGTCGTCTCCGCCGACGAGCGGGTTCGTGCCCTTGCCGAGCTCCGTGAAGCCGTCGCCGCCGCCGGCGAGGAACGAGTTCATCGCGACGCGGTAGGTGGCGGACGGGTCGAGCGGCGCGCCGTTCAGCCTGATGGAGTCGACGACGACGCGGGCAGCGCCGGTCTTGGTCGTGTCGAGGGTGTACGTCAGCCCGTCGGAGATCTGGAGGATCTTCGGGGAGGCCTCGTTCGGGCCGCTGACCTGCTGCTGGAGCGCGGTGACGAGCTGGGCGCCGGTGAGGTCGACCAGATTGACGGTGTTGCTGAAGGGCTGCACGGTGAAGCCCTCGCCGTACGTCACCACACCGTCGCCCTCGCTCCCGCTCGCCTTGTAGACGAGGTCGGCGCGGATGCCGCCGGGGTTCATCAGCGCCACCGAGGCCTTCGGGTCCAGGGACTTGGCGTGCGCGAGCTGGGCGTCGGCGATCAGGTCGCCGAGCGGCTGCTCGGGCGTCTCGGCGCCACGGCCGTTGATGTCGGCGGAGATGTAGCCGATCGGCTTGTTGGCGACGGGCGCGGCCAGCTTGTTCCAGCGGGCGATGAGGGCCGTCATGTCGGCGGCCTTCGGCTGGGTCCGGTCGACGACGTGGTTCGCGGACTTCACGCCGGTGCGGACGATGTCCCCGCTGCGGCGGTCGTAGGTCAGCGTGGTGTCCGTGTAGAGCTTGCCGTAGGAGGCGGCGGAGGTCACCATGCGCGGCCGCCCCGAGGGGTCGGGGATCGTGCAGACGTAGGCCTGGTGGGTGTGACCGGTCACGAGCGCGTCGACCTTGGGCGTGACGCCCTTGGCGATGTCGACGATCGGGCCGGAGATGCCGTCACCCGAGCCGGGCGAGTCGCAGTTGTAGTTGTACGACGAGGAGGCGGGCGCGCCGCCCTCGTGGATGAGCGCGACGATCGACTTCACGCCCTGCCGGTCGAGCACCTTGGCGTACTTGTTGATCGTCTCGACCTCGTCGTGGAACTTCAGCCCCTTGACGCCGTCCGCGGAGACGATATCCGGCGTGCCCTCCAGGGTCACACCGATGAAACCGATCTTGACACCCTTGTGCTTCCACACCCAGTACGGCTTGAGGATGGGCTTGCCGGTCTTCTCGTCGGTCACGTTGGCCGCGAGGTAGGGGTAGTCGGCGCCCTCGAACGTCCGGCCGGGTTCGTAGCACCCGTCCTTGGGGTGACACCCGCCGTTCTGCATCCGGGCGAGTTCCCTGGCGCCCTCGTCGAACTCGTGGTTGCCGACGCTGGTCACATCGAGGTCGAGCTTGTTCATCGCCTCGACGGTCGGCTCGTCGTGGAAGAGCCCGGAGAGCAGCGGGCTCGCCCCGATCAGGTCTCCCGCGGCCGCGGTCACGCTGTACGGGTGGCTCCGGCGGGCGGTGCGCAGCGAGGAGGCGAGGTACTCGATGCCACCCGCGTCGATCCTCTTCGTCGTGCCGTCGGGCTCCGTCTCGACGACCTGGCCCGACGACCCGGCCGGCGGCTCCAGGTTCCCGTGGAAGTCGTTGAAGGACAGCAACTGCACGTCGACCGTACGGTCGTGCCGGTGGCCGTGGTGTCCGCTGTGGGCGCTCGCGGGCATCGCCGCGGCGAGCGCACCGACGGTGGCGAGCCCTGCGGCGGCGGCGAGCGCTCTCTGGATACGGCGTCCCGGCTGCCTGCGCGGCTGGGAAGTGGTTGACACGCGTCCCCCTGTGAGGTGTATGCGACAAGTGGTCCCTGCCCGCCGCAGCCTAGGGTCAACGCGCGTAGCGCAACAGGGGGTTGCCGGTTACGAGCTGGTTGCCCGGGCGCCACACGCCGCGGAAGGAGGGGCGTCGGGGGCGGTCGGAGCGGTGCGCAACGCGGGAAAGGCCCAGTTCGCCCAACCCGCCGCCGTACGCTCTAGACATGAGCAGCAACGACGCCCGCTTTTCCACCCCGCTCCGGCGGATCCAGACCCTGACCTCTCTCACCCCCGACCAGACCGAGGCCGCGCTCGGATTGATCATGGATGCCGCGCGGGCCGACGGGCAGCTGGCCGTGTCGGAACAGGGGCGGCTCCAACTGCGCGGCGGGCCCCGCGAGGGTGTACGCCATCTGCTGCTCAGCGTCGACGACGAGCTGATCGGATACGCCCAGCTGGAGGACACCGACCCGGTGGAGGCGCCGGCGGCCGAGCTGGTGGTCCACCCGGCGCACCGCGGCCACGGGCACGGCCGCGCCCTGGGCACCGCCCTGCTCGCCGAGTCCGGCAAGCGGCTGCGGGTCTGGGCGCACGGCGGGCACTCCGCCGCCCGGCACCTCTCGCAGGTGCTCGGGCTCACCCTGTTCCGCGAACTGCGCCAGATGCGACGGCCGTTGACCGGCATGGAGCTGGCGGACCCGGTGCTCCCGGAGGGCATCCGCGTCCGCACCTTCGTCCCCGGCCAGGACGACACCGCCTGGCTCGCCGTGAACGCCGAGGCGTTCGCCCACCACCCGGAACAGGGCTCCCTGACCCAGCGCGACCTGGACGACCGCAAGACGGAGCCCTGGTTCGACCCGGAGGGCTTCTTCCTCGCGGTGCGGGAGGACGACGGCCGGATCGTCGGTTTCCACTGGACGAAGGTCCACGCCGAGGAACAGCTCGGCGAGGTGTACGTCCTCGGAGTGCTGCCCAGCGCCCAGGGCGGGGGCCTGGGGCGGGCACTGACCACGATCGGCCTGCGGCACCTCGCGGCCGCCGGCCTGCCGACGGCGATGCTCTACGTCGACGCCGACAACAAGTCCGCGGTCCGGGTGTACGAGCGGCTCGGGTTCGTCACCCACGAGACGGACCTGATGTACCGGACGGAGTCCTGACCGCGTACGGGCGTCCTCCCGTACGAGCGCGCTCCCGTGCATGACGGGAGCGCGGACTCGTACGGGCCGGAGGTGAACCCGTACGGGTCCGCCTCCGGCCCCGTCCGCACGGCGTCCGGCCCGCACCCGGGCGCGCGGCCCGCCGCGGGGTGGGCTACTTCTTGATCTCCGACATGCAGAGGGTCAGCAGTACCCTGCCCCGCCTGGTCTGCGTGTACTTGGTCTGACCGGGCTCACAGGTGTCGGCATGGGTCTGTTCGACCTTGTACTGCGCCTTGCTGTCGGAGCAGTCGACGACCTGGAGGTCCGGATCGTCGTCGGTGCCGTGGTTCTGCATGCAGTCGCCGACCTCGGCAGCCCACTCGCTGGTGGTGTCCTTCGGCGGCGTGTATGGCTCGTCCTTCTTCACGAACCACCAGACGCTGGCGCCGATGACCGCGATGACGATCACGGCGATCCTGACCAGGGGCGATTGGTTCGGCCTGGACAAAGAGTCCCCCTACTTCATGTACATATCAACAACGGAAGCCAGAAGGTTACCCGCTTCCCGATCTTGACACGCACACCCTCCGCACACCACCCTTTCACTACTCAATTAGTGAAAGGGTGGTTGCTCGAGTGGTCGAATACCGCATCGACCGGCGCAGCGGCGTCGCCACCTACCTCCAGATCGTCCAGCAGACCAAACAGGCGCTCCGCCTCGGTCTGTTGGAGGCGGGCGACAAGCTGCCGACGGCCCGTGAGGTCGTCGAGGCCACGGCCGTCAATCCGAACACCGTGCTCAAGGCCTACCGCGAGCTGGAGCGCGAAGGGCTGGTCGAGGCCCGCAGGGGCCTCGGCACCTTCGTCCGCAGGTCCCTGGGCACCGCCGCGCCGACGGGCTCCCCGCTGCGCGCGGAACTCGCCGACTGGCTGGGCCGCGCCCGCACCGCGGGACTGGACAGGGACGACGCCGCAGCGCTTTTCACATCCGTGCTGGACGCGACGTTCAGCCGCACCGAGGGGGACTCACCATGACCGACACCGCCGTCGAGGCGGCCTCGCTCGGCAAAAGCTTCGGCCGGAGCTGGTCGCTGCGCGACTGCACGTTCCGGCTGCCCGCAGGCCGGATCTGCGCCGTGGTCGGGCCCAACGGCGCGGGCAAGTCGACGCTGCTCGCCCACGCGGCAGGCCTCGTCCGCCCCACCAAGGGCGCGCTCACCGTCCTCGGCACGACCCCGGCAGCCGCCCGGGAACGCATCGCCTACGTCGCCCAGGACAAGCCGCTGTACCCGCAGCTGACCGTCGCGGACACCCTCCGGCTGGGCCGCGAACTCAACCCCGGCCGCTGGGACGCGGGCGTCGCCGAGCGGATCGTGCGCGGCGGCGAAGTCGATCCCGCCGCACGGGTGCGCTCCCTCTCCGGCGGTCAGCGCACCCGTGTCGCCCTCGCCCTCGCCCTCGGCAAGCGCCCCGAGCTGCTCCTCCTCGACGAGCCGATGGCCGACCTCGACCCGCTGGCCCGCCACGAGCTGATGGGCACGTTGCTCGCCGAGGCCGCCGAGCACGGCACCACCGTGGTGATGTCCTCGCACATCGTCGGCGAGCTGGCCGACGCCTGCGACTGGCTGCTGCTCATCGGTGGGGGCACGGTGCGGCTCGGCGGCGGCATCGACGACCTGGTCGCCGCGCACACCCTCGTCACCGGCCGCGGACGGGCCGAGGACCTCGCCCCGCACACGGTCGTCGAAGCCCGCGCCACCGGCCGCGGCCTCACGGCCCTGATCCGCCCCGAAGCCCCCGCCGACCCGCCCGGCCCCGCCTGGGAGACCGCCCGGCCGACCCTGGAGGACATCGTGCTCGCCCACCTCCGCTCCCCCGACGCCCCACCGCTGCTCACACCGGGCGCCACCACGGACGCCACGGCGGTGTCCGCATGAGCGCCACGGCCCTGCGAGGGGCACAGCGGGCCACGGTCCGGGTGCACAGGACGGCGCTGTGGGCGGGAGCGGCGCTGGTGCTGTGCGCGGCGGCGGTCCTGGGCTCGGCCCGGTGGGCGGCCTGGGCGTACCCGGAGCCGGACCGGATGAAATGCGTGGGCCCCTGCGACCCCGGCTTCTTCTGGTACTCCAGCGGCGAGACGTTCCTGTCGTCCGTGACGGAGTACGCCGCCGTCGCCCTCCTCCTCGTGCCGTTGCTGATCGGCGCCTTCGTCGCCGGCCCCCTGATCGCCCGTGAACTGGAGTCGGGGACGCACCGCCTCGCCTGGACCCAGTCGCTCTCGCCCGCCCGTTGGCTGGCGGCGAAGCTGTCGGTGGCGGCCGTCGTCGCCTCGGCCGGCACACTCGCACTCATGCTCCTGTTCAGGCTCGCCACCTCGCTGGAGTGGGGCAGGTGGAACCTGAACTGGGCGGACCGCGGCATGTACGAGGCGTCGGGCCCGGTGCTGCTCGCCTACAGCCTGCTCGCGGTCGCCGTGGGCACGCTCGTCGGGCTGCTGGTGCACCGCACGCTGGCCGCCGCCTCGCTGGCGGCGCTGGTCACCGGGCTGGTGCTGTTCGTCATCGGATCGGTGCGCTGGGACGTGTTCCCGGTACGGACGATCACCGGGTCGGGCACCCACGTGGGATTGGAGCCCTTCGGCTCCTTCCGCATGCGGTCCGGCTACTTCACCTCCTCCGGCGGCCGCCTCCCCTGGGACGCCTGCTTCCGGCGCGCGCCGGACTCCGGCAAGTGCCCCGCGGACCTCCACATCACCGGCTGGTTCGTGGACTACCACCCCCACTCCCACTACTGGTACGTCCAGCTCCTGGAGAGCGGCATCGTGCTGGCCCTCGCCGCGGCGGCCGGGTACGCCGCGTTCCGGGTGCTGCGCCGTCGTACGGCGTGAAACGGGGGCTCCCGGACGTACGGTCGAACGCCCGGGAGCCTCCCCGCGATGTCCTGCACGTCATATCCCCGTAACCGACGGTTCAGCCGGGCTTGCGACGCTCGGTGAATGCAGCCCGTCGTGCCCGACCCATTGGATTCCGACGCGCCCGTAGTGGCTCTCGCGCGGAAGAATGGGTTCATGAGCCAGCCCCACGCCCAGGCACCGGCCCACCCGTCAACCACCACCGCCCCCGGTGG
Source organism: Streptomyces sp. NPDC002004 (assembly GCF_053593975.1). Taxonomy (NCBI): domain Bacteria; kingdom Bacillati; phylum Actinomycetota; class Actinomycetes; order Kitasatosporales; family Streptomycetaceae; genus Streptomyces; species Streptomyces sp. NPDC002004. The sequence goes on along the minus strand of NZ_JBSFDP010000003.1, from coordinate 29,688 downwards.
AGGCCCTGCGGGCCGCGAGAACATTCCGAACGCCCAGAACGCCCAGCCCTCCGTGGGCTCCATCGCCGCGCACCGTCCGCACACCGTGGCGGCCAGGGTCTCCGACCTGGAGCCGGAGATCGACACCGACCTCGACGTGTACGAGGAGACGGGCGGCGAGGGCGACGCCGAGCTGCCCCAGGGACGCTTCCTCGACCGGGAGCGCAGCTGGCTCGCGTTCAACGAACGGGTCCTGGAACTCGCCGAGGACCCGAACACCCCGCTGCTGGAGCGGGCGAACTTCCTCGCGATCTTCGCCAGCAACCTGGACGAGTTCTTCATGGTCCGCGTGGCCGGCCTGAAGCGGCGCATCGCGACCGGCGTCGCCACCCGCTCCGCCTCCGGCCTCCAGCCCCGCGAGGTGCTGGAGATGATCTGGTCCCGCTCGCGCGAGCTGATGGCGCGGCACGCCGCCTGCTACCAGGAGGACGTCGCCCCGGCGCTCGCCGAGGAGGGCGTCCACCTGGTCCGCTGGAACGAGCTGACGGAGAAGGAGCAGGCACGGCTCTTCACGCTCTTCCGGCACCAGATCTTCCCGGTGCTGACCCCGCTGGCCGTCGACCCGGCACACCCCTTCCCGTACATCTCGGGCCTGTCGCTGAACCTCGCCGTGGTGGTGCGCAACCCGGTGAGCGGCCACCGCCACTTCGCCCGCGTCAAGGTGCCGCCGCTGCTGTCCCGCTTCCTGGAGGCGTCCCCGAACCGGTACGTCCCCATCGAGGACGTCATCGCCGCGCACCTGGAAGAGCTGTTCCCGGGGATGGAGGTGCTGGAGCACCACACCTTCCGGCTGACCAGGAACGAGGACCTGGAGGTCGAGGAGGACGACGCCGAGAACCTGCTCCAGGCCCTGGAGAAGGAGCTCATGCGGCGCCGCTTCGGGCCGCCGGTCCGGCTGGAGGTCGAGGAGTCCATCGACCAGTACGTGCTGGACCTGCTGGTGCGCGAGCTGAAGATCAGCGAGGCCGAGGTGTACCCGCTGCCCGGGCCGCTCGACCTCACCGGCCTGTTCGGCATCGCCAAGCTCGACCGGCCCGAGCTGAAGTACCCGAAGTTCGTCGCGGGCACCCACCGGGACCTCGCCGAGGTCGAGTCCGCGTCCCCGCCCGACATCTTCGCGGCGCTGCGCGAGCGGGACGTGCTGCTGCACCACCCGTACGACTCGTTCTCCACCTCCGTCCAGGCGTTCCTGGAGCAGGCCGCGGCCGACCCGGACGTCCTCGCGATCAAGCAGACGCTGTACCGGACCTCGGAGACCTCGCCGATCGTCGACGCGCTGATAGACGCCGCCGAGTCGGGCAAGCAGGTCCTCGTCCTGGTCGAGATCAAGGCCCGTTTCGACGAGCAGGCCAACATCAAGTGGGCGCGAAAGCTGGAGGAGGCGGGCTGCCACGTCGTCTACGGGCTCGTCGGCCTGAAGACGCACTGCAAGCTGTCGCTGGTCGTCCGCCAGGAGGGCGAGACCCTGCGCCGCTACAGCCATGTCGGCACGGGCAACTACCACCCGAAGACCGCGCGGCTCTACGAGGACCTGGGGCTCCTCACCGCCGATCCCCAGGTCGGCGCCGACCTGTCCGACCTGTTCAACCGGCTCTCCGGCTACTCGCGGCGGGAGACCTACCGCCGGCTGCTCGTCGCACCGAAGTCCCTGCGGGACGGTCTGATCTCGCGGATCAACAAGGAGATCCAGCACCACCGCGCCGGGCGGCCCGCCTATGTCCGCTTCAAGGTCAACTCGATGGTCGACGAGGCCGTCATCGACGCGCTCTACCGCGCCTCGCGGGCCGGCGTGCCCGTCGACGTGTGGGTGCGCGGCATCTGCGCGATACGCCCCGGGGTCGACGGCCTGTCCGAGAACATAAGCGTGCGGTCCGTGCTGGGCCGTTTCCTGGAGCACTCCCGGGTCTTCGCCTTCGGCAACGGCGGCGAGCCGGAGGTGTGGATCGGCAGCGCCGACATGATGCACCGCAACCTCGACCGTCGTATCGAGGCACTGGTCAGGGTCGCCGACCCGGCCCATCGCGCAGCCCTCAACCGGCTCCTGGAGACCGGTATGTCCGACACCACGTCCTCCTGGCACCTGGGTCCCGACGGCGACTGGACCCGGCATGCGACCGACGGGGACGGGATGCCGCTGCCGAACGTTCAGGAGATGCTCATAGACGCCCGGAGGCGCCGGCGTGGCACGACGTGACCCCTCGGGGCAGGCCGCGGGAGACGCGGTCACCGGTTACCTGCAAGGTCAGGCGACCGACTTCCTCCGCTCGCTCCGGGAACACCAGGAGGGCCGCGACAACCGCGACAACGGGGAGGCGGCGCTCGCCCTCAGACGGGCGGCCCGCCGGATCAGCGGGACGCTGCACACGTTCCGGCCCCTCCTCGACGCCGAGTGGGCCGACGGGCTGCGCCCGGAGTTGGCCTGGCTCTCCGGCACCCTGGCGCGCGAGCATGCGTACGCCGCGCGGCTGGAACGGCTGCTCGCCGCGCTGCAGCGGCTGTCGGGGTCGGGAGCCGCTGCGGTTCCGGCCCCCGGTGCGACCGTCGCGGGCCGGCCGTCGCACGGCGCCGTACCCGCGTGGGAGGTGCCCGCGGCCGAGCAGGTCCGGGACCGGGGACGGGCGGGCGCCGCGGGCGGGCAGCTGACCGTGGGCGCCGCCAAGGCCGGGGCGCTGCTCGACCGGCAGCTCACCCTGGCCAGGACCCGGGCGCACTCCACCGCGCTGCAGGCGCTCGGCTCGTCCCGCTTCCACGCGGTGGCCGACGGTGTCGCCGTCCTGGCCAGCGACGTACCGCTGGCGCCGGCCGCCGACACCGTGGAGCTGAAGCCGCTCGCGGCCGAGGCGGAGGCCCGGCTGATGGAGGCCGTGGCCGCGCTGCCGCTGGGCCTCGCCGGGCACCCGTACAACGCCGAGGCGCTGGTGCACGGGCTGGCGCCGGAGACGGTGCCGCAGTCGCAGGACGCGCCGTGGCACCAGGTGCGCTCGCTGCTGCGGCTGCACCGGTACGCCCTGGAGGTGCTGGAGGGCGACGACGGCACGGACGTCCGGCTCATCGGCGCCGGACAGGCGCTCGACCGGCACCGGGACGCGGCCGAAGCGGCCGCCGCGGCGGCGTCGGCGGCCCGGACACCGCGCATCACTCCGGCCACCGCCTACGCGCTGGGCGTGCTGCACGCCGACCAGCGGCACGAGGTCGAGGCGGCCCGGTTCGCGTTCCAGCAGGTGTGGCAGCGGGAGGCGGCGATCACCTCGTGAGCGACGGGATCGTACGTGCGGCGGGGTGCGTCCTGTGGCGGCGCTCGCCGGTGGACGGCGCGCTGGAGATCTGTCTGGTGCACCGGCCGAAGTACGACGACTGGTCGCACCCCAAGGGGAAGCTGAAACGGGACGAGGACCCGCTGGCGGGCGCGATCCGCGAGGTGGAGGAGGAGACGGGTCACCGCTGCGTGGTCGGGGCGCGGCTCCCCTCCGTCCACTACCTCGTGAGCGGTCGCCCCAAGGAGGTCCAGTACTGGGCGGCCGAGGCGACGACCGGCTACTTCAAGCCAAACCGCGAGATCGACCGCATCGTCTGGCTCCCGCCGCGGGACGCCCGCCTGCGCGCGACCCGGCTGCGGGACAAGCAGCTGGTCGACGACCTCCTCAGCGCCCTGCACTTCGCGTGACTCCCGGGCACCCGCGCTCCTGTCCCCCGCCGGCGGGCGCGGTGGGAACGCCTGATGCTCGCGAGCGCACGGGAACGCCCGGGGCAGCAAGCGCGGGAAGGATCGAGGCGCAAGCGGATATCGTCTACCTTTAGGACGATCGAGCCCATAAAGTTCTAAAAGGTACATCTATCCGTCGGGCGCCCGCCGGTGGCTTCGCATACCGGACGAAGTACGGCGCCCCGAGCCGACGAACTCGGGACCCACCGCCGCCCGCCGCCCATCGGCCACCGGTTCGCACCGGGCCCCGCCCCGGCCCCGAAGCCGGACCGCCACGGGCACCGGGAGCCCGGGCCCCGACCCGGCCCGCCGGGGCCGTGCCCCTGAAGCGGCCGTTCCGTAAGCATTCCGTGACCTAACCACACCGTCCGCCGAGGTTCACCCGCCGTTCACTTCCGACCGGATGCCACGTCACCTCTTCTGCCTAATTTCGGCCTTACGCGGGACGGGCCGGGCACATATTCGGCCCCCGTCGCCGCGCGCTAGACGTGTAGTGACACCGACTCCGCACGCCGCCGAAACGGACGGCGGCTCCTGGAAGGAACATCCGAAAGTGAAGTCTCAGCGCAAGAACCGGCTCCGCGCCCTCTCCCTCGGCGCCATCGCCGTCTCCGGCGCCCTGGCCCTCACGGCGTGCGGCTCCGACGACACGAGCGGCACCAAGGACAGCGGCGGCAAGCAGGCCACCGCCAAGGCCGGCAACATCAAGTGCGACGACGCCAAGGGCCAGCTGCTGGCCAACGGTTCCTCCGCGCAGGCGAACGCGATCCAGGCCTGGGTCAAGGCCTACACCGCCGAGTGCAAGAACGTGCAGATCAACTACAAGCCCGAGGGCTCCGGCGCGGGTGTCACCGCGTTCCTCCAGGGCCAGGTCGCCTTCGCCGGCTCCGACTCCGCGCTGAAGCCCGAGGAGCTCGCGCAGTCGAAGAAGGTCTGCAAGGACAGCCAGGCCATCGACCTGCCGATGGTCGGCGGCCCGATCGCCGTCGGTTACAACGTCCCCGGCGTCGACAACCTCGTCCTGGACGGCCCGACCCTGGCCAAGATCTTCGACAGCAAGATCAAGACCTGGAACGACAAGGCCATCCAGAAGCTGAACCCGAAGGCCAAGCTGCCCAGCACCAAGATCCAGGCCTTCCACCGCTCGGACGAGTCCGGCACCACGGACAACTTCACCAAGTACCTGAAGGCCTCGGCCGCGTCCGACTGGAAGTACGAGGGCGGCAAGGCCTGGCAGGCCAAGGGCGGCCAGTCCGCCACCGGCTCCGCGGGTCTGGCCCAGCAGGTCAAGCAGACCGCCGGCGCCATCTCCTACTTCGAGCTGTCCTACGCCAAGGACGGCATCAAGACCGTGGACATCGACACGGGTGCCTCGCAGCCGGTCAAGGCCACGATCGACAACGCCACCAAGGCGATCGCGGACGCCAAGGTCGTGGGCAAGGGCAAGGACCTCGCCCTCCAGCTGAACTACGCGACCAAGGCCGACGGCGCCTACCCGATCACCCTCGTGACCTACGAGATCGCCTGCGAGAAGGGCAACAAGGCCGACACCCTGGCCGCCACCAAGTCCTTCCTGACCTACATCGCGAGCGAGGACGGCCAGAGCTCCCTCAAGGACCTCGACTACGCGCCGATCCCCGCCGAGATCAACTCCAAGGTTCGCGAGACCGTCGCCTCCCTGAGCTGATCAAAGTGCGGTCCGCTCCGGTGACGGAGCGGACCGCACCGTCCGGTGCACCGCCGCCTGGAGCCGTACGGGAGCCACCCTCCCCACGACTCCGCAGACCGGAGACCCCCGATGGATATATCGACACAGAACGCCACAGAAACTCCACCTCCACCCGCCGCCGGCGCCACGGCCCCGGTCCGGCTGAAGGGCGCCCGCCGCGCCACCCGCCCCGGTGACCGGATCTTCCTCGGTCTGTCCCGCGGCTCGGGCATCCTGCTGCTGCTGATCATGGCGGCCATCGCGGCCTTCCTGACGTACCGCGCCTCGCTGGTGCTCAGCAAGGACCACGGCAACTTCCTCACCACGTTCCAGTGGGACGCCAACAACACCCCGCCGGTGTTCGGCATCGCGGTCCTGGCCTTCGGCACGATCGTCTCCTCGGTCATCGCCATGGCCATCGCGGTCCCCGTCGCCGTCGGCATCGCGCTCTTCCTCACGCACTACGCGCCGAAGAAGCTCGGCGGCCCCATCGCGTACGTCATCGACCTGCTGGCCGCCGTGCCGTCGATCGTGTACGGCCTGTGGGGCGCCCTCTTCCTGGTGCCGCACCTGACCGGCCTCTACAGCTGGCTCAACGACTACTTCGGCTGGACCGGCATCCTGTCGTGGGAGGGCGGCGCCCCGCGCACCCTGCTCGCCGTCGGCATCCTGCTGGCGATCATGATCCTGCCGATCATCACCAACGTCAGCCGTGAGGTCTTCCGCCAGGCGCCCCTGATGCACCAGGAGGCCGCGCTCGCGCTCGGCGCGACCCGCTGGGAGGTCATCCGCATGTCGGTGCTGCCCTTCGGCCGCTCCGGCGTGATCTCCGCCTCGATGCTCGGCCTCGGCCGTGCGCTCGGCGAGACCATGGCCGTCGCCACGGTCCTCTCCCCCAGCTTCGAGATCAACGCCAGCCTGCTCGACCCGGGCGGCGGCACCTTCGCCCAGAACATCGCCGCCAAGTTCGCCGAGGCCTCCGAGCAGGGCCGTGACGCCCTCATCGCCTCCGGTCTGGTGCTGTTCGTCATCACGCTGCTGGTCAACGGCGCGGCCCGCGCGATCATCGCCCGCCGCAAGGAGTACTCGGGGGCCAACGCATGAGCCACGCCGCCACCACCGCCCCCAAGGCGCCGAACTCCCTCAGCGCCGCCCGCCTGCCCCGCTGGGCCCCCTGGGCCCTCGCCGTCGGCTCCCTCGCCGCGGGCATCGCGATCGGCCTCGGCGCCGGCCTCGACAGCCGCGTCCAGTGGGGCCTGATCGCCGCCGTGCTCTTCGTCGCCGGCACGTACGGCTTCGCCGCCAAGGTCGAGGGCCGCCGCCAGGCCAAGGACCGGGTCGCGACCAGCATCGTCTGGGTCGCGTTCGTCCTCGCCGTGGTACCGCTGGTCTCCCTGATCTACGTGACCGTCTCGCGCGGCGTGAAGGCGCTCAGCCCGTACTTCCTGTCGCACTCGATGGGCACCGTCGCCGACTACGAGCCCGGCGGCGGCATCTACCACGCCATCCTCGGCACCCTGGAGCAGGTCGGCCTCGCCGCCCTGATCGCCGTGCCGATCGGCCTGCTCACCGCGATCTACCTGGTCGAATACGGCCGCGGCAAGCTCGCGAAGGCGGTCACCTTCTTCGTCGACGTCATGACGGGCATCCCGTCGATCGTCGCCGGTCTGTTCATCCTCAGCTTCTGGATCCTGATCCTTGGCTTCGGCTACTCCGGGTTCGCCGGGTCGATGGCCCTCGCCATCCTGATGGTGCCGGTCGTGGTCCGCTCCACCGAGGAGATGCTCAAGCTCGTCCCGAACGAGCTGCGCGAGGCATCGCTCGCGCTCGGCGTCCCCAAGTGGCGCACGATCCTCAAGGTCGTCCTGCCGACGTCGATCGGCGGTATCACCACCGGTGTGATGCTGGCCGTCGCCCGTATCGCCGGTGAGACCGCCCCCGTGCTGCTCCTGGTCTGGGGCAACCCGTTGATCAACAACGACCCGTTCAACGGTCCCCAGTCCTCGCTCCCGCTGTACATCTACCAGCAGTACTCGAACAGCGGTGGCAGCCCGGCGGCGTACGACCGCGCATGGGCGGCAGCCCTCGTGCTGATCGCCTTCATCATGATCCTCAACCTGGCGGCCCGCGGCATAGCCCGCTGGAAGGCCCCGAAGACCGGTCGCTGACGCGGCCACCCCGGAAGTGAATGAATTATGGCCAAGCGAATCGACGTCTCCGGTCTGACCGCCTACTACGGCTCCCACAAGGCCATCGAGGACATCTCGATGACCGTCGAGCCCCGCTCCGTGACCGCCTTCATCGGCCCGTCCGGCTGCGGTAAGTCCACCTTCCTGCGCACCCTCAACCGCATGCACGAGGTCACCCCCGGTGGCCGCGTCGAGGGCAAGGTGCTCCTGGACGACGAGGACCTCTACGGCACCGGGGTCGACCCCGTCGCCGTGCGCCGCACGGTCGGCATGGTCTTCCAGCGCCCGAACCCGTTCCCGACCATGTCGATCTTCGACAACGTCGCGGCCGGCCTGCGCCTGAACGGCAACTACAAGAAGTCCGAGCTGGCCGACATCGTCGAGCGGTCGCTCAAGGGCGCCAACCTCTGGAACGAGGTCAAGGACCGCCTCAACAAGCCGGGCTCCGGCCTCTCCGGCGGTCAGCAGCAGCGCCTGTGCATCGCCCGCGCGATCGCGGTCGAGCCCCAGGTCCTGCTGATGGACGAGCCCTGCTCGGCCCTCGACCCGATCTCCACCCTCGCCATCGAGGACCTGATCGGCGAGCTCAAGGAGCGCTTCACGATCGTCATCGTGACGCACAACATGCAGCAGGCGGCCCGCGTCTCCGACCGCACCGCCTTCTTCAACCTCGCCGCCGTCGGCCAGCCCGGCCGCCTCATCGAGATCGACGAGACGGAGCGCATCTTCTCCAACCCGTCGGTCCAGGCCACCGAGGACTACATCTCCGGCCGCTTCGGCTGACAGACCCCTCGCGGTGCTGCATGGCGGTGCCACCGCGAGGAAGTAAAAGGGCCCGCCCCCTGGCTCCCGGGGGGCGGGCCCCTTTTCACGCCCTCCCACCACACCCGGCGACACCGCCCCGCACTCTCCCCAGCCCGCGGGCAAGCGGCCCTCCCCCGCTGCGGGCAATCGTTCCGCTGGGGCGGAACGGGTGGGCACAGCACCCCGGTGCCGGGCGCCTGCCGTGCTGCATCAGCCCGATGCAACGGCCGGCAAGCGGTACGCACCCCACCGGGCACCCGGCACGGGTACGCACCGCACCGCCTCGGGGGGTACGCCCCCGGAAACGGCCGGTGCCCGGCGCGTACACCGCGCCGGGCACCGGAAGAGAGAACCCCTGCTACAGCACGGCCAGGTTCACGATCCAGAAGCAGACCGCCCCGACGAGCGCGGCCGCGGGCATCGTGATGAACCAGCCGAGAACGATGTTCTTGGCGACCCCCCAGCGCACCGCGTTGACCCGCTTGGTCGCCCCCACACCCATGATCGCCGAGGTGATCACATGCGTCGTGGAGATAGGCGCCTTGAACAGGAACGCGGTCGTGAACATGATCGACGCCCCCGTGGTCTCCGCGGCGAACCCCTGCGGCGGATCCAGTTCGATGATCTTGCGCCCCAGCGTCCGCATGATGCGCCAGCCGCCCGCGTAGGTCCCGAGCGACAGCATCACCGCACAGGCGATCTTCACCCAGACCGGAATCGGGTCGTCGGCCCCCTGCACATCGGCGATGACCAGCGCCATCACCACGACACCCATCGTCTTCTGGGCGTCCTGGAGACCGTGCCCGAGCGCCATGCCGGCCGCCGAAACGGTCTGCGCTATACGGAACCCGCGCTTGGCCTTGTGCGGGTTGGCCCGCCGGAACAGCCACATGATCGCGCACATCACGAGATAGCCGACGATGAGGCCGACCACCGGCGACAGGAACATCGGGATGATGACCTTGTCGATCACACCGGACCAGATGACCTGCGTACCGCCCGCGAGCGCGGCGCCGACCAGGCCGCCGAACAGGGCGTGCGAGGAGGACGAGGGAAGCCCGAAGTACCAGGTGACGAGGTTCCAGACGATCGCCCCGATGAGCGCGGCAAAGAGGATGCCCATGCCCGTCGAGCCCTTGGGCGTCTCGATCAGGCCCTTGCTGACGGTGTGAGCGACACCACTGCCGAGGAAGGCGCCCGCGAGGTTCATCACCGCGGCCATCGCCAGCGCGGCCCGTGGTGTCAGGGCCCGTGTGGAGACGGACGTGGCGATGGCGTTCGCCGAGTCGTGGAAGCCGTTGGTGTACGTGAAGAAGAGCGCGACCGCAATGGTCAGCACCAGCGCGAAGGTGTCCATGGACGTGTCTCAGGACTCCTTGACGGCGATGGTCTCCACCGTGTTCGCCACGTGCTCGAAAGCGTCCGCGGCCTCCTCCAGGACGTCCACGATCTGCTTGAGCTTGAGCACCTCGATCGCGTCGTACTTGCCGTTGAAGAGGTGGGCGAGCAGCTTGCGGTGGATCTGGTCGGCCTGGTTCTCGAGGCGGTTGACCTCGATCCAGTACTCGGTGAGGTTGTCCATGGTCCGCAGGTGCGGCATGGCCTCCGCCGTGAGCTCGGCGGCCCGCGCGAGTACCTCGATCTGCTGCTCGACGCCCTTGGGGAGCTCCTCGACCTGGTACAGCACGACCAGGTCGACGGCCTCCTCCATGAAGTCCATGATGTCGTCGAGGGACGACGCCAGGGAGTAGATGTCCTCACGGTCGAACGGCGTGATGAACGAGGAGTTCAGCTGGTGGAAGATCGCGTGCGTGGCGTCGTCACCGGCGTGTTCCGCGGCCCGCATACGCTCTGCGATCTCGGCCCGGGCGGAGGCGTCCGCCCCGAGCAGTTCCATCAGGAGCTTCGAGCCCGTGACGATGTTGTCCGCGGATGCGGCGAACATGTCGTAGAAGCTCGTCTCCCTGGGGGTCAGACGAAAGCGCACAAGGGGTCCTTGGGGTACATCGGTTTCGGTCAGGCTGATGCTAGGCGCATCATCCGGCCACGGCTAACGGGCCATCCCCCAGTGTCGCCCATCGGGCACTGTGCTCCGTACTGGGTCCGGCCAACGGTCTCGTACCCAGGAAAATTCGGTACCATATACCCACTAGGGGTATACGGGGCGTACAGCTTCAGCCAGGGAGCCTCGGGAGGCTCCCGTCCCAACGGGAGGACGCGATGACGACGGACGCGACGACGGGCGTGACGGCGCCCGGTACGACTGCGGCGGGCGCGGCGGAGATCGTCACCGACCACGACCGCGGGGTGCACGGCTACCACAAGCAGAAGGACGAGCATCTGAAGCGGCTGCGCCGCATCGAGGGCCAGATCCGGGGCCTGCAGCGCATGGTCGACGAGGACGTCTACTGCATCGACATACTCACCCAGGTCTCGGCGTCTACGAAGGCCCTCCAGTCCTTCGCCCTCCAGCTCCTCGAGGAGCATCTGCGGCACTGCGTGGCGGATGCGGCACTCAAGGGCGGCGACGAGATCGACGCGAAGGTCGAGGAAGCGACGAAGGCAATCGCACGGCTGCTCAGGACCTGATGCCGCGGCCGGGGACGCGGCGAACGGCGCGGGGCCAGGGCCGGGGCCGCAGATGACGGACGGGCCGGGGACGGATGCACGGCCCCCGGCGCCGGGGCATGAGGGACAGGTCACCTGAGATCCATGTCACCCGAGGCGAAGGTCACCCGGGACCTGCGTCACCCGAAGTTCCTGTCGGCGTCGGCCCTGTCGCGGTCGTCCCCGACTCTCAGCACCTCGTCGATGCGGTCGGCGCTCAGCCGTTCCTCCCGGGCCGCCGACGCCGCGATGATCAGCTCACCGCACAGCTCGATCTCGGCGAGGGCGATGTGGTCCTGAACCGCCGTTGCGCGTACCGCAGTCACCCACATCACCTCTTTCTTGCCGCCACCGACTTCCTAGAGTAGGGACCGCTCCACAGCCCGCGCATGGCACGGAAGGGCCATTTCCAGCCCCCCGCCCGGGGTCCTCACTGCTCGGCGATCTTCCCCGCGTAGATGTCCCCGGCCTCCGGCAGCCGCACCTTCGCCGGCGCTCCGAAGTCGAACAGCAGCAGTGTCGAGGCCACGGCGACGGTCTCCCGCCGCTCCCCGTGCCCCTTGTCCCGCCCGGCCGACCCGCCGCCGCCCCGCTCCACCGAGCTGGCGAAACTGAATTCGTGGCGCAGTTTGCGGACGCGCCCCTGGTGGTCGAGGTACACGTCGAACGGAACCTCGGCCGTGGAGAACCCTTTCGCCGCCGCGGCCAGTGCCGCCCGGTTCTCCGGTGACGCGTTCTGCGCGGCCCGGCGCAGATCGGCGGTGCCGCGATAGTGCCGCACGGGCACCCCGGCCACCTCGCTTTCCCCCACATACGTCACTTTCCGGGCGCCGCGGAGCACTTCGGCGGCGACGAGGGGGTCCGTGGCGCCCCCGGTGACCAGATTCCCGTCCGACAGCGACGCCGTCTCGACCCGCACCCACTTGTTCTCGGGCACACCCGCGCCCCGGTTCTTCATGTACAGCGCGCCGGGCGCGAGGAGTTCGGTGATCGGCCGGTGCTCCGCCTCCCCCGCCGGGTCCTTCGGCAGCGTCACCTTCAACTGCCCGAGGCCCCGGCGGTAGTCGTACACCCCCTCGCCCCGGATGGTGACCCTGGTCCCACCGGTGGCCATCTCCATCGACGTATGCGCCTTCGACGACCCCGCGCCGATCAGCCGGGCGGCGGCCTGGTGGAGCGCTTCGACGGGATCGGGTGCATGTCCGTCCTCGGCGGCCGCGGCGCCGCCTCCGGAACACCCCGTGACACCGGCCATCAGCCCCGCCACCGCGATGGCAGCGACCAGCGCGCCGCCTGCCCTCCCGTGCTGTCGCGCCACCATCGTCCGACCCCCAAGCCCGTCCGTGCGTGTCCGAACGCCCTGTCATTCCGTTTAACGACCCGTGGGGGCGCCCGTCACGCCGGTACCGTGGAGCCGTGGCACAGCCCCAGGACCCCGCGGACATACCCGCACCCGAAGACCACCGCACGACCACGGTCGAGCAGGGCCGCTTCTGCGCGGCCCACTGCAGCTGCGGCTGGCGGGGGCCGGCGAGAAGAGCGCGGAGCCGGGCGAGGTCGGACGCGGACGAACACACGACGGCCGTCTGACCGGCACGACCGCTCCGCCGACCGCCACGACCTGTTCGCCGGCCGCCACGGGCGCGCCAGCCGCGGGCCTCGGGCGCGGGTCCTGTGCCGGTGCGGCGCGCGGGTGTTCCGCTCGCGGGGACCCCGGTATCGGGATGGAACCCCGGCACCCGCATAGTCGTCTCGTCCAGCAACGGATGCCAGAGCCCGTGACCGGGGCACGGCGGGACGGGGAGACGAGACCATGGAACGGCGGATGTTCATAGGGGCGGGCGCGGCCACGCTGGCCGCGGCGGCCGCGACGGCCTGCACCGCGGGAGGCTCCCACGGCACCAAGGGCACGGACGCCGCCCGTACCGCCACGACGGCGGACACCTCGGGCACGCCCCTGCGCACCGCCACGGCAGCCAACGCGTCCGCCGCCAACTGGAAGGCCCTCGCCAAGGACCTGGACGGCATCCTGGTCCGCCCGGGCGACGGTGCCTGGCCCACCGCCCACCAGCTCTACAACACCCGCTTCGACAACCTGAAGCCCGCGGGCGTCGCCTACGTCGCGCACGCCGACGACATCCGTACGACCCTCTCGTACGCCCGCGCCCACCACATACCGGTGGCGATACGCAACGGCGGTCACTCCTACGCCGGCTGGTCCTCCGGCGACAACCGGCTGATCATCGACGTGTCGAAGCTGTCGAAGATCCGCGCGAGCGCCGGCGAGGCGGTCGTCGGTGCGGGCTCCAAGCTGATCGACGTGTACCGCGCCCTGGCCGCCAAGGGCGTCACCATCCCCGCCGGCTCCTGCCCCACCGTCGGCGTCTCCGGCCTCACCCTCGGCGGCGGCCACGGCGTGGTCTCCCGGGCCTACGGCCTGACGTGCGACAGCCTGACCCAGGCGACGCTGATCACCGCCGACGGCAAGCAGCTCGTCGCCGACAAGTCGCACAACAGCGACCTGTTCTGGGCGCTGCGCGGCGCGGGCAACGGCAACTTCGGCATCGTGACGGAACTCCGCTTCCGCCCGCACCCGGCACCCCAGGCGGTCACCGCCTATCTGACCTGGCCCTGGGCGAAGGCCGCCGCCGTCGTCAAGGCGTGGCAGGAGTGGGGCCCGGACCAGCCCGACGAGATCTGGTCGTCCTGCCATCTCGCCAACACACCCGGCGGCACGCCCACCGTCTCGGTCGCCGCGTTCTCGCTCGGCACCTACGGCGAGCTGCAGAACGCGGTCGACCGTCTCGCCGACCGCGTGGGCGCCCCCGCCCGCAGCGTCACCCTCAAGCGCCGTTCGTACGAGCAGGCGATGGAGATATACGCGGGGTGCTCCGCATTCGCCGAGCCCACCCAGTGCCATCTGCCCGGGTCGACCCCGGGCCGCACCCCCAAGGGCGCCCTGGGCCGCGAGACGTATGCGGCCCGCTCCGACTTCTTCGACCGTTCCCTCTCCGCGGCCGGCATCCAGGCCCTGCTCGCACAGATACAGGCCGTCAGGGGCGGCGGCGGCAGCATCGCGCTCACCGCGCTCGGCGGCGCCATCAACCGCGTCGATCCGACCGCGACGGCCTTCGTCCACCGCCGTTCCCGGATGCTGGCCCAGTACATCGCCTCCTGGGGCGCCGGTGCCTCCGGTGCGACGGCCACGGCCTGGCTGGACCGCGCCCACAACGCCATGAAGCGCTACGCCTCCGGCGCCGCCTACCAGAACTACACCGACCCCACGCTGACGAACTGGCGCACCGCGTACTACGGCGGGTCCGCGCCCCGTCTGGCCGCCCTGAAGAAGAAGTACGACCCGAACCGCGTCTTCACGTTCCCGCAGGCCCTGTAGCGGCGTCCCCGGGGGCCTCGTGAGCGGCCTCCCGGGGCATGGCCACGGCCGTGCCCCGGGCCTGCGGCAGCCGCCGCCGTCCGGGGGACCCGCCCCCTGACGAGCGGACGAAACCTCCCGGGCCGCCACGTCCCCCGTACGGCGGCACCCGCAACCCGTACGGGTGCCCCAACACGCCCTCGGCTGGCCTAGAGACGCACCCCGCGTTGCCCTGAAGGCATGACACCCATACGCATCAAGCGCACCGCGCCCGTACGAACCACCCGCACCCGAATAGCCGCGGCCACGGCCGCCTCGGCCGCCGCCCTCACCCTGGGCGCGGCCACCGCCGCCGTGACCGACAACGGCGACGAGCACCCCGAGGCGGGCCCGCTGGCCATCGCCTCTGCGGCCGTGGCGACCACGGCGGCCGCCGGCGGCGTCCTGCTGATGCGGCGCAGGGGACGGCGGACCGGTTCGGAGCAGACGGCCGCACTGCCGGCCGCGGCCGCGCAGACCGACCCGGGCCCCCTGGAGCCGGAGCCGTCACGTCCGCACCGCAGGACTACGCGGCGAGGTCCCGCTCCTGTGCCCCCGGCCGCCCAGTAGCGTCCCCGGCCCCATCGGCGTCCGGGCCGCCCGCGTCGCGCGGCCCCGGAACCCCGGCGTCCGACCCGGTGGACGCCGTGCTCTCCGCGGAGCCCTGCGCACGGATCAGCCATCCGCCCCGCGCGGTACGCCCGACGGCCCGTGCGACCGGGGTGAGCGCCGCCGTCGCGAGCGGGGACAGCAGAAGCGCGACCGCCGTGCCGAGCGCGAAGCCGCCGACCACGTCGGTCGGGTAGTGGACGCCCATGTACACCCGGCAGAACCCTTCGAGAAGAGCGAGCCCGATCCCCACGAGCCCGAACGTCCGGTTCGCGACGAAGAGACCGACGCCCATGGCCATCGCGAGCGTCGCATGGTCGGAGACGAACGAGTAGTCGCTCTTGCCCGCAACCAGTACGTCGAGCCCCTGGTGGTCGACGAACGGCCGTGGGCGGCCGACGAATCCGCGGATGGGGACGTTCACCAGCACGCCGATGGCGGCGGCGAGGGGCGCCCAGACGATGGCGGCGGCCGACGACGCGGCGTCGTCGAGGGAGCCGGCCCGGCGCCGCTGCGTCCACCAGCACCACAGGACGAGGAGCACCAGGGCGAGCAGCAGGCCGTACTCGCCGACGAACGCCATGCCCCGGTCGAGCCAGCCGGGAGATTCCTTGGCCAGGCCATTGATGTCGTACAGCAGGTCGACGTCGAGGTCAGGCCCGGATGCGGCGAGTCCAGCCATCGTGGTGCGGCCCCTTCGTCTTCTCTCGCGCGGCGCGCGCCGCGTACGCGCGCCTCTCCGTCAACCCCCGTGGTCGTAGATCCGCTTCAGCAAGAGGAACGCACGGTCCCCTTCCCTACGTTCCACTCTCCACCGAATGATCACGCAGACGTTATCGAAGAGAGACACATCACTGCAGCTCAGGGGGCAGCTCTCACAGAGCGTAACGAAAATTTTCGGCCACGGCAGTTCCGTCCGGCTTCCGCCGCGGTACCCCGCCTCACACCTGCGAAGGCGACGCGGCCTCCAGCGCCTTCGCTCCGTCCTCCGTGACCCGTGTGGCGCCGAAGTAGTCCGGTGTGTCGACCGGGTCGAACCGGATCACGGCACCCGTCCGGGGTGCGTCGATCATGTACCCGCCGCCGACGTAGATCCCCACGTGCCGGATCGCCCGGGAGTTGCTGAGGTCGTCGGAGAAGAAGACGAGGTCTCCCGGAAGCAGTTCGTCCCGTTTGGGGTGCGGCCCGGCGTTGTACTGGTCGTTGGCGACCCGGGGCAGCTCCACGCCCACACTCCGGTAGGCAGCCTTGGTCAGCCCCGAACAGTCGAACCGCCCGCCCTGGTCGGGCGTCCCGTCCCCGCCCCACAGGTACTCGGTCCCGAGCTTGTTCTGCGCGTAGTAGATCGCCCCGGCGGCCTGCCGCGAGGGCGACAGCCTGCCGAGGGGGCGCGCGAAGCTCTTCTCGAGCGTGCGGATCGTCTTGACGTAGCCCTGGGTCTCCCGGATCGCCGGTACGCCGCCCGCCTTGATGACCCGGTAGGCGCCGGCGTTGTACGCGGCCAGCATGTTGTCCGTGACGTCGCCCGGCACGTCCTTCACATATTTGGCGAGTTCGCAGTCGTAGGAGGCCGCGGACGGAATGGCGTCGGCGGGGTTCCAGATGTCCCGCTTGCCGTCACCGTTGCCGTCGATGCCGTGCGTGGCCCAGGTGCTGGGGATGAACTGTGCGATGCCCTGGGCCTGTGCGTGGCTCTCCGCGTGGGCGTCCCAGCCGCTCTCCTGGTACAGCTGGGCGGCGAGCAGCGCGGGGTTGAGGGCCCTGCACAGGTTGCCCCACTTCTGCACGACGGGCTGGTACGCCGCCGGTACGGCGCCCTTGGCCAGCCCGACGGACTGTCCCCCGACACCGTTGGTGAGGTTCCCGGCCACGATGAAGGTGCCGACCACGAGGAGGCCGACGAAGCTCAGACACAGAGCGACCGCGACGCCGCTTGCCACCCAGACCTTCCGCACCCTCCAACTCTCCCCCATCGCAGCCCTGTTTATGAGCCTTTCGCCGAGCTGACGTGTCGCGTCGGCTACTTGGCGGTGAACCCGTAGCAGGCGATGCTCGCGTACTCCTTCGGACCCTTGACGTGCAGGAAGAGGACCGTCCAGTCGCCGGGGTCGTTCCCGACGGGTATGGCGGTGCCGTACTTCTTCCCCCGCACGATCTTCTCGAAGTCGTCGGGGTACGTCAGGTCGACGAACCCGGTGGAGCCGCTCCGGTAGCGCGCGTACAGGTCGACCGGGCGGCTCGTGTAGCCGAGGTCGAGGTTCTGCTGGAGCCCGCCCTGGTACGGCTTGCCGGTGTCCGGGTCGATCTCGTGCGGAGGTTTGACGGCCACCGCCACGTCGTACCGCTCGCCCGGCTTCGGCGCCGCGTACTTCAGCCGGAGCGAGATCTTGCCCTTGCCGGACGTGTACGGGTCGTAGGAATCGGCCTCGGACACGGAGAACTGGAACTGCTCGCTTCGCTCTTCGGCGGGCAGCCCGCAGGAGCCCTCGCCGTGCGTGGAGCCCGTCTGCGCTGTCCAGTAGTCCCGCGACGGGTTGGTCTGCTCGATGTACTCCGGTGGCTGCGGCGCCGTACCGCCGCCGCCCTTCCCCGCACCATGGGCGGACGCGGAGGGCGTCACGCCGGGGCTCGACCGCTGCCTGTCGCCGGGCGTGGACGCCGCGCTCGGCCGCTTCCCGTCGTCGTCCTTCATCAGCACGACGGCGGTCGTGGCCGCTCCGACTCCCAGCACGAGCCCCGCCGCGACCGCCCACACCCACCGCGCGGAACGGCCGCGCGCCGTCGCGACCGTCTGGGTCGGCGTGTAGGGCACCGCCGTGGGGAGGTCGTGCGGGCCCGGGGGCTGGGCCGGTGTCGCCACGGCCTCGGGGCCCGTCGGCGTCGGCGTCGGCGTCGGCGTCGGCGTCTGCGTCTGCGTCGGCGTCGGCGTCGGCGTCGGCGTCGGCGTCGGCGTCGGCGTCGGGATGCTCGCCCCGCCGATCCCCGCGAGCTGCCGGTAGAAGTCGTCCTCGACCAGCGCCGACCGCACCGCACAACGCTCGATCACCGTCGCGAGCGCGGGCCTGTCCTTCGCCTGCTTGGCGACGCAGGCCTCGATGAGGGACGCCAGCCCCGGTTCGACACCGGCCAGGTCGACCGGTTCGTGGACCGCCCGGTAGCTGACGCCCGACGGGTCGCCCGACCCGAAGGGCGGACGTCCCGTCGCCGCGTACGCAAGGGTGGCGCCCAGCGCGAACACATCGGCCGCGGGCCCCACCTCATTGCGTATCAGCACTTCGGGCGCGATGAAGCCGGGAGTGCCCGCGGCCATGCCGGTCTCGGTCAGCGCCGTGTGCCCGACGCCCCGCGCGATCCCGAAGTCGATGAGCTGGGGCCCCTGCCCCGACAGAATCACGTTCTGCGGCTTCAAGTCCCGGTGGGTGACACCGTGCTCGTGCACCGCCGCGAGACCTTCGGCCAGGGCCGCGAACAGCCCGCGGCAGGTCTCCGCCGGCAACGGCCCGCGCTCGGCCACCGCCCGACCGAGGGTCGGCCCCGAGACGTACTCCGTCGCGAACCAGTACGGCGGCGCGTCGAGGGAGGCGTCGATGAGGTTCGCCGTGTACGCGCTGCGTACGGCGCGTGCGGTCTCCACCTCGCGCCGGAAGCGGGCGAGGGCGTCCGGGTGATCCGTGATCTCTTCTTTGATCACCTTGATCGCCACGAGCCGGCCACCGGGGGAGCGGCCGAGGTACACCTGCCCCATGCCACCGGCTCCGAGCCTGGAGAGGAGCGAATAGGCGCCGATCCGCGCGGGGTCATGGGGTTTCAGCACGTCCACCGGACCGACCCTGTCATACCGAACGGCCCGTCACACCTGGGATGCCCGATCCGTGATCACTTCAACAGCCCGCCGTTGCGCACCATGCCGTGCCCGGGACACCACTTCGGGCAGGCGGCCGCCCACGGACCGACGCAGCACGCAACGTAGAGCGCGGAGTTCGGACCACCGCCCTGCCCGGGTGCCGCCGATGGTCGACCCGACCGGCGATGCCAACGCCGGGCGGCACCCCTCCGACAGCCGATTGAACCGGATCAAGGACTGACATGTCATTCATGATTGAGTTTCCGCAACGATTCGCCGAATCTTCGGAGTCTCACATTGCCGTCGGCGAGATCACCTTGGGCAGACATCAGGAAACCTTCCAAGCAGATCTGAGCCATTGGGAACGTGGGCACTATGAATCCAGCTGGCGCGAGAACGTCGGCCGAATCCTGGATGGGCATGAACGTGCCGCGCTCATCAGCTCGATCACCGATCCGGCAACGGCCAACTTCATCTTCTGGTGGCCGATGTACAGGACTGCAGAGGGCGTGACAATCCAGAACCAGATGCTCCTCCTGGAGGAGCTCGAAGAACCCTTTGATCCAACCCGCCCCTGGGATTTCGTCACCCGTCACGAGAACGTGGACGAGGATGGCGAGCGAGTCTCCGAGTGGACGCTTCCCCTCCAGGCCCTGAGTAACTACCTCGCACATCCGTGAACGGGTCGAATGGAGGGAGCGGGCAATGCCCAAAAGCAATGCACAGACTGCAGTCGGCGCGACCTGAATCATCACCGTAGTCAAGAGAAGGGACGCAGTGTGCGCACGCATCATCCTGCTGATCCCACCCGTGGGGAAGTAGCCGCCCACTGGCTCGGGTTGATCGCGGAGGGCGAGAGCCGAGAAGACGTGCACTCTTGGGCCAGCCAATGGGTAGGTGTCGCAGAGACTCACGTGGGAGATCCCATGGTCGGCTCGGCTCTTCTTCACTTGCATGGCTTCTCCATGACCGATGCCCATCCCCAAGGGTGCCAGTACGTTCACTCCGGCGAAGATATCGCCGCCGCCTTTGACAGATGGCGCAGCGACTGTGCAAGATTCGACGCGAACCCTGCCGAGTTCATGCAAGAACGGCGTGCAGCCATTCGCGCCTACCTCGATGAGGAGAAGCGGAAGCAGAGTTGAAAACATCCGAGGAGAGTGACGGAACGCCCCCTCCGGCATGCGGATGAGGAACTCAGGCTTACCGCCGGGCTCGCAGACCGGCGTTCGGCAAAACCAAGTCGAGCCAGATCTTCCACTCTGGTTCCAGGAGTAAAAGGTGTCTACCGCCCGCGTCTTCCCTGGATTTCGACGTCGATGAAGTGACACCAGGAGGTAGGACGATGGGCCGTCTTCGGGACATCCGGACCCGTTACCGGGAGTGGCGCACCGGCACCAAGTACCCGGAGAGCGGGGTCACTCCGCTCCCCACGACGGAGATCCGGGCCAGGCTGCTCGCGCTCAACGGGACGGGCGTGCCCTTCCACGTGCGCGAGGCATTCGCCGCGGAGAAGGCCGACCTGGTGGCGCAGTGGCGGATCGTGCTGCCCAATACGGACGACTCCCTCCCCGGCGGCCGCCTCGAGCGCACCATGAAGACCCGGATACGACTGGTCCCCGCCGAGCGCGAGGCACTCGTCCTCGACGAGGTGAAGGAAGTGGCGCTGGTCGGGAACCCTCCGAGGCACGGTGCGTCGCGCCAGTGGAGTCGGGGACCTTACGTCAACCAGCAGTGGACGTACGAGCGGGGTCCGGACGGCCGTCGGCACAAGGTGGTCCTGTTCGACTCGCGGGACATGCGCGATCCCCTGCGGACCACGGTCCTCGGCGCCGGATGGACCTGGCGGGGAGTGTTCCGGCTCTGACGCACGCGTCGGTCCACGACCTGACGGCGGAACGGCGCCGGGGGTTCCCGTGATGTTCGACGCCGTACCGGGGCGTTCCCGCGGTGCACCGCACATGCGATCATCGGCATGACCCGTCAGGGGACGCCCCCCTGCGTCGCCGAGGAGGTTCGGGAAATGGCCACGCCGACAGTACTGCTCCTGGTGGCAGCGGTGACCGTCGTCATCATGAAGCGCCGTCGCTACCACACCAGGAACTCGCCCCAGCGCTGAGCACATCTGACGCCCGGTCGCCGACCGCCCGGGATCGACGTCGGCGGCCGCGTACCGCGGCGGATCGTCCTGCCGCCACTCTCCGACGGCCGCGAAGAAGCACCGATGCCGGCGTCGCCGACGTGACACGCCGGCTCGCGACCGCCACCGTCTTCTTGTCGGCGCCCTGCCGTCGTCCGCGGCCACGGCACGGTCCCCGTTCCGTCGCGGACCGATCCCCCGAACGCAGGGACGAAGGTCGCGACCGGGAGCCACGCGAGCCGCCACCGTTCCAAGATCCGGGACGTCGGCCTTGCCGTCATTGCCCGAGGTCACCCCACGTGATACACAGAGTGACCATACGTTCCCTTGTATACCGTCCCGTGCACCCGCGAGGGGCCCGCGCGGACCGTCGACCGGGGATCCGTACGAAACCCGCCAAGCAATGACGTCAAGTCGACATACGTCGGCGGCATTGTCGGCGAGAATGAGCGTGACCTCTGCGCACCCGCAGGGGGTGCGGAACTACCCAACAGGGGCGGTGAGTTACATGCTTATGGCAGCCGAAAAGGGCGACATCACCACCATCATCGGCGGGATCGCCCCGGACTGGGGACCCTTCGGGAGCCTGGGCAACGAGGCGCGGGTGATGGTCGAAGTCGTGATGGCGATCGCGATCCTGCTCTGCCTCGCCATTGCGATCTGGGGCGCGGCCAAGCAGCGCATCGGCGCCACGGCACTGCGCGACACCTTCAGCGCCGAACAGGGCAAGGGCCTGATCATCGCGGGCCTGACCGGCGTCTTCATCATCGGCTCGCTCGGCACACTCTTCACCATCGTGTACGGAATGGCGGTCTAGCCCCCGCCCTCTCGGGGCGGCGCCTCGAACCGGTTCCCTCTCCACTCCCCCTATCCCACCCGTCCGTCGCGCCCACCGGCTGAGGTTGCGTTTCCCTGATGTCGAGTCACCACACCGCGCCCGCGCGGGAACCAGCACGGCTACCGTCGTACTACGCGAGTCCGGCGGTTCGGCATGACGTTGAGGGGGCGTTCGCTGTATGAGTCTCGGCGACGACCAGGGGTACGGAGGCGGCGACCTGGGCCGCGGCGCCGGTGACGACGGGTTCGGAGGAACCGGACAGACCCGCACCCGGCTCCCGGAACGCGACAGCGACGTGTACGGCGGCGCGAGGCGGACCGGACGGTCCTCCTCGCGCAGTCTCGTCACGGTCGTCGGCGTGGCGGTGCTGCTCATCGCCGCGATCGCGTTCGCGAACCGGGGCGGGAGCGAGTCGTCGTCCGACGGAGCCCCCAAGAGAGCGGCGGCCGCGCCCACGGCCGCATCGGGGAAGCAGCCGGTGAGCGGCAGCACGGACGGCATCCCGTCGGGGTTCGCACACGACCAGCAGGGGGCGCAGTCGGCGGCGGCGAACTATGCGGTGGCGCTCAGTTCAACCGAGATGTTCGACCGAGCCCGGAGACACGAGATCGTCAACGCCGTGTACGCCCCTGACGTCGCAGCCCGGCGTCAGGGAGACCTCGACAGCGTGTACTCGGGCGAGAAGTTCCTGACCAGCATCGGGTTGAACAAGGACGGCACCGCTCCGAGTGGCACGACCTTCGTGTCCCGCGTCATCCCGGTGGGAACCAAGGTCAAGAGCTTCAGCGGAGACAAGGCAACGGTCGACGTCTGGTACACCTCGCTCTTCGGTCTGGCCGGCGATGGCTCCAAGAACCCGGTGACCGAGAGCTGGTACACGACCACGCATGAGCTGCAGTGGATCGACGGCGACTGGAAAGTGACCGACTTCCAACAGAAGGACGGCCCGGTGCCCGTCGGCCGTGACCAGACGGCGTCCACCGCCGAGGACATGGCAAAGGCCGTGGAGCAGTACGGAGGGTTCACGTATGCCCGGTAGTCAGCGTCGCCGCACCCTCTCACTCGCCACCGTCGTGGTCGCAGTCCAGACGACCGTCGTGCTGGTGGCCACGAGGGCCGTCGCCGCACCCTCGCCGAAACCGAGCAACGACCCGTGCGACCTGATCCGGGGCCCCGCCAAGAACTACTGCGAACGCGGCAACAAATCCCCCGGCGGCCGGAGCAACCTCACCGACACCGACCCCACCGCCCCCCTGGACCCCCTCTCCTCCCTGGCGAAGGGCTGTGCCGAGGCCGCGTCGTGGACCGTCGACAAGCTGTCCACGGCCGTGCGCGAGACGGCGAACGTCGACTTCACGAACCAGAAGTTCCTCCAGCAGTACGCCGTGGTCTTCGCGGCGAGCACCGTGCTGACGCTGCTGCTGTGGCTGCTGGCGGTGGCCAAGCGGGCCGTCCGCGGCGTACCGCTGTCCACGGCCGTCTCGGAGGCGGTCGGGTTCCTCTGGCTGACGGTGATCGCGTCGGCGTTCACCCCGCTGATCCTCTACACCGTCGTATCGGCGACGGACGGCGTCACCGAGGTCCTCGCGAAATCGACCGGCGGCCAGACGGACGTCTTCTTCGGCTCGTTCTCCGAGGCCCTGAAGAAGGGCGAGAGCATCGGCGGCGGCCCGATCATGCTGATCGTGGTGTCCCTCGTCTCCATCCTGGCCGCGGGCGTGCTGTGGCTGGAGCTCGTCATCCGGGCCGCTCTGCTCTACGTGGGAGCGCTGCTCGGCACCGTCGTGTACGCGGGCCTCGTCGACAAGAACCTGTGGGGACACGTCCGCCGCTGGGCCGGAATCATGATCGCCGTGATCCTGGTCAAACCCGTGATCGTGATCGTGCTGGGGCTCGCCGGGGCGCTGTCGACGGGGGACGGCCCGAACGCCTTCTCGGCGGTGGTCTCCGGCCTTGCCATCATCCTGCTGGCCATCTTCGCCAGCGCGATGATCTACCGGTTCGTGCCGGGCTTCGGCGACGAGATCGCCGCCGGCCGCAACAACCGCATCATGAGCGGCGCCGAGAACAAGGCCGCCGCCGTGATCAGCTCCCCCGCCGCGCTCGTCTCCCAGGGCATCAAGACGCACAGCTCCCGGGGCCGGGCGGCCGAGAGCGGCGGCGGAGCGGCCCCGCGCCCCGCCAACCCGGTCAGCGGTGGCGTCGCCGCCCACAGCACACGCGGCCAGGCGTCAGGCGGCGGTACCGGCACGGGAGGAGGCGGCGGAACTGTCCCCTCCGCCGCACCCCCGCCGCGGAGCCCCAGCCCCGTCAACTCACCCCACGCCGGCAACACCCGCAACAGCAACCGCACCGGAGGTGAAGGGCGTTGACGACCGACTCTCATCTGTCCCACCCGGTCACGCCCCGCCGCACCTATCTCATCGGCCGGGCACGGCCGAACGCGATCGTCGGCCGGAACCGTGAGACCGGAGAGATCGCCCTGATCATCGCGGGGGCGTTCCTCGGGATGATGTGCGGCCTCCTCGTCCCGGTGCTGTCCCTGCGGATCGTGCTGCTCATGGGCTTCCCGCTGCTGGCGCTCACCGCCGTGTACGTCCCGTACAAGCGGCGCACGTTCTACAAGTGGTTCGAGATCAACCGCAGCTACCGGCGGACCGTACGACGGGGCGCCACCTACCGGTCCGGCACCGCCGAGGCCGGCACCCGGCTCGACGGGCGCGAGGTCGAGGTCGGTCCGCCGCCGGGCATCGGCCGCATCACCTGGCTCGCCGCCCCCTTCGGCCCGGACGAGATCGCCGTGCTGCTGCACGCCGACAGGCGAACCGTCACGGCAGCCATCGAGATCGAGGGACCGGGCGTCGGGCTGCGCGACTCCGAGGACCAGGAGGCGCTCGTCGACCGGTTCGGGACGCTGCTCAAGCACGTCGCCAACGGAGACGGGTTCGTCACCCGGCTGCAGATGCTCGCCCGCACGCTGCCCGCCGACCCCGACGCGCACGCCAAGGACGTCACCGTCCGCGGCGACGAAAAGGCCCCCACCTGGCTCCGGCATTCCTACGACCAGCTCCAGTCGATGGTGTCGACGAGCAGCGAGCAGCACCGCGCGTACCTCGTGGCCTGTATGCACTACACCCGCGAACTGGCCGCGGAGGCACAGGCCGTCGCCCGCGCCGCACGCCCGCAGGCGGGCCGCAAGCTCGACCGGGACGCGGGCCTCGCGGTCGTCATGGCCCGTGAGCTGACCGACATCTGCTCGCGCCTCCAGGAGGCCGACATCCGCGTACGGCAGCCTCTGGGCCAGGCCCGGCTCGCCTCCCTGGTGCACTCCATGTACGACCCGGACCATCCGATCGACCACATCCAGGCGATGTCGAGGCGCAACGCCTGGCCGGCCGAGCTGGACGCCACCGAGCCGACCTACCTCCAGGCCAAGACGAGGGAGTCGTCCACCCGCGCTCCCTGGTGCCACGCCACCGCCTGGGTCAAGGAGTGGCCGATGACTCCCGTGGGCGTGAACTTCCTCGCCCCGCTGCTCGTCCACACCCCGGACGTCATCCGCACCGTGGCCGTGACCATGGACCTGGAGCCGACGGAGGTCGCCATCGAGCGCATGCTGACGGAGAAGACCAACGACGAGGCGGACGCCAGCCGCGCCGCCAAGATGAACCGCACCGTCGACCCCCGCGACATCGCCGCCCACTCGCGCCTGGACCAGCGCGGCGAGGACCTCGCCAGCGGCGCCGCCGGGGTGAACCTCGTCGGCTACATCACCGTGTCCGCCCGCTCCCCCGAGTCATTGGCCCGCGACAAGCGCACCATCAGAGCCTCGGCCGGGAAGTCGTATCTGAAGCTCGAATGGTGCGACCGGGAGCACCACCGGGCATTCGTCAACACGCTGCCGTTCGCGACCGGGATCCGTAGGTAGGGGCTGATGTGGTGATGCGGGATCCGTTGTCGGTCCTCACCGATGCCTTCACGTCCTTCCTGTTCGGGAAGGTCGAGTCGACCAGGCTGCCGGTGCGTACGTCGACGGGGCAGGCGCAGGCGGTCTATCTGCCCACGGCCGCGCCCGGCCTCGGCGACTCCGGCGTGATCATCGGGCGTGAGGTGTACTCCGGCAAGGGGTACATCTATGACCCGTTCCAGCTGTACGGACAGCAGCTGCCGGCGCCGCACTGGCTGGTGCTCGGCGAGTCGGGCAACGGCAAGTCGGCGCTGGAGAAGACGTACGTGCTGCGCCAGCTCCGCTTCCGCGACCGGCAGGTCGTCGTCCTCGACGCCCAGGGCGAGGACGGCGTCGGCGAATGGAACCTGATCGCGGAGGAGCTGGGGATAACTCCCATCCGGCTCGACCCGACCGCCGCCCTGGACCACGGCATCCGCCTCAACCCGCTGGACCCCTCGATCACGACCACGGGCCAGCTGGCGCTGCTGCGCACCATCATCGAGGTCGCGATGGGCCACGGCCTCGACGAGCGCTCCGGTTTCGCGCTGAAGGTGGCCCACGCCTACGTCAACGAGACGATCGTGGACCGGCAGCCCGTCCTCACCGACATCGTCGAGCAGCTGCGGCACCCCGAACCCGAGTCCGCGCAGGCGATGAACGTCGCCATAGACGACGTACGGGCCTGGGGCCTGGACGTCGCGCTCGTCCTGGACCGCCTCGTCGACGGCGACCTGCGGGGCATGTTCGACGGCCCGACGACGGTCGGTATCGACCTCGACGCCCCGCTCATCGTCTTCGACCTCTCCCACATCGACCGCAACTCCATCGCCATGCCGATCCTGATGGCGATCGTCGGTGTGTGGCTGGAGCACACCTGGATCCGGCCGGACCGCAAGAAGCGCATCTTCCTGGTGGAAGAGGCCTGGCACATCATCAATTCGCCCTTCGTGGCCCAGCTGTTCCAGCGGCTGCTGAAGTTCGGGCGCCGGCTCGGCCTGTCCTTCGTCGCCGTCGTCCACCATCTCTCCGACGTGGTGGACGGCGCGGCCGCCAAGGAGGCGGCCGCCATCCTGAAGATGGCCTCGACCCGTACCGTCTACGCCCAGAAGGCGGACGAGGCACGGGCGACGGGACGCGTCCTCGGCCTGCCGCGCTGGGCGGTGGAGATCATCCCGACGCTGACACCGGGCATCGCGGTGTGGGACGTCAACGGCAATGTCCAGGTGGTCAAGCACCTGGTCACCGAGACGGAGCGGCCGCTCGTCTTCACCGACCGGGCCATGACCGAGTCCTCGAGCGACCTCGCGGACGACGCCCTCGCCGCCGCGGAGAGGGAGGCGGAGGAGCGCGCGGCCGCGTTCATGGAACACCAGTTGAACGACTCGTCGGAATCCACGGTGGCGTGACATGCAGGACCAGGGGCGCGGGACGGGCCACGGGCACGAGGCAGGCCACGGGTACGAGGCGGGCCCGGGACAGCGGCGCGCCGGGGGCGTCCCCGACGGGCTGCTGGTCGGCTCTCTCGCCTTCCTGCTGGGCATGACCCTGCTGGTGTGGACGTCGACGGGGCTCGGCGCGCTGTTCGCGCGGGGCTCGTGGCCGTCGGCCGTCACCTTCGCGCACACCCCGCTCGCGATGCGGCATCTCATCGGGCAGCCCCACGACCTGCCGGGAGCCTGGCCGGACACGCCGACCGAGCAGCTCTCCGGGTGGGGGCTGTTCTGGGGGCTGTTCATCGGGCAGTTGATGGTGCTGCTCGTGCTGACGCTGTTCGGCATGGGCGTGGTGGCTCGCTGGCGGGCGCGCCGGGCGGGCAGACCGCACCCGGCCCGAGCGTCCGCCTCACTCGCGCACGCGCACGGCGCGAAGCGGCCGGGGACGTACTACGAGGCACCAGGGCCCGCGGTCCCCGAGCCCGCGGCTGCGGCAGCGGCAGCGGGCACTTCGGCCGTGGGACCCACAGAGCCCACGAGTCCGGTGCCGGTGGCCGCGACGGCGGCGCACCCGGCGGAGTCCCGCCCCGGCCCGGAATCCGCATCGCCCGTCGAGGCGACCGTGGCACACGCCGAGAGCGCCGTCCCGCAACCGGCAACGTTCGACGGGGGCCCCGCGGCTCAGCCCGGCCTGCCCGCCCCGCGTACGCCCGTCGTCCTGGGCCCGCCCGCGTCCCGCCGCCCCGTCGCCGTCCAGGCCGTCCGGGACGCCGACGGTCCCGCGCTGGTCCTCACCTCCGACCCCACGGTGTGGGCGGAGACCAAGGACGCCCGCGCGAAGCTGGGCCCGGTGCTCCTCTACGACCCGTCGCATCTGTGCGACACGCCCGCGCGGATGCACTGGTCCCCCACCACGGGCTGCGAGGACAAGGCCACCGCCGGACGCAGGGCCGCCGATCTGCTGGCCCCCGTCAGACCCACCGCCAAGGTGGACTCCGCGCTGGCCGACACCGCCGAAACGCTCCTCCGCAGCTTCCTGCACGCCGCCGCCGTGGAGGGCCGCCAGTTCCGCCACGTCCACCGCTGGGCACAGGGCTCCGGTCTCCAGGAGGCAGTACGCGCGCTGCGTACGAACCCCAGGGCGGCCGCCGGGTCCGCCGGGGAGCTGGAAGCCGCACTCACCGCGCACCCCGAGCGGCGCGACATGGCCGTGGAACTCACGGCCCGCGCTCTCTCCGCCCTCTTCACCGTCCATGTGCGTGAGGCCTGCACTCCCAACCGAAATGATGCCCTTGCCTTGGATTCCTTCGTCAACGAAGGGGGCACGCTTTATGTGGTGGGTGAAGCCATCGAGGACCCCAAGTCCCGCCCGGGGGCGATGCCTTTGCTCACGGCGCTCGTTTCAAGCGTGGTCGAGCACGGCCGGCGCATGGCCGAACGGTCATCCTCCGGTCGGCTCGACCCACCACTCGCCCTGGTCCTCGACGATGTGGCGGCGGTGGCGCCGCTCCGTCAGCTCCCCGAGCTGCTGACCTCGGGGGCCGACCGGGGAATGCCGGCGCTGGCCCTGCTCCGTTCCCGCGAACAGGGCCGCGCCCGCTGGCCGCACGACGACCTGCCGGTGCCTCCGCTCTGACCAGGACGCCCCGCTGAACTCAGGACGCCACCCAGGACGTCTTGAGTTCGCGCACGAGTTCCACCTCCTGGGCGGAAGGGTCTCCGGCCACCGGGGTGGTCACTCCGCTGCGTACGAAGCCGGCCCTGCGGTAGAAGCCCTCGGCCCGGGCGTTCTTCTCATGCACATACAGCCGGACGCGGCTCACTCCCTCCAGCGAGGCGGCCCAGTCGACGGCCGCTTCGAACAGCCCGTCCGCCACGCCGCTACCGCGGTGTTCGGGGCGCACGTACACACCGACGAGGTGGCCCTGCCGCTGGTCGATACGGTCCCCGAAGACGCCCTCGGTGCCCGCCTCCTCGACCAGTACGGTGACGGAGCCCGCCCAGGTGCCGTCCGGGCCCTCGGCGACGAACTGCCGCACGGCGGAGCTGTCGGCGGCCCGGGTCGTCCGCCCCTGCCAGAACTCGTCCGGCTGGGCGGCGGCGTTCTCGTAGGTCTCCAGGAAGGCGATCGGCGCGGCCGGGTCCTGGAGCGCGGCCAGCCGGAGCTCCCTGACGGCCGGCCACTCCTCGGCACGCACGGCACGAATCACATGAGTCATCCACCGATGATCAACGCGAACCGCACCCTGTGCAAGGAGATTTCGCCCTGTCAGGGGCCCCTCGGTGATGGAGACCGGGGCCACCAGGCGATGGGCATGATGGCCCCGTAAACGCAGAAGAGCCCCAACTCCCGGACCGGATCCAGAAGTTGGGGCTCTTCTCAAAATTTGTTCGGCGGCGTCCTACTCTCCCA